>NZ_JACJIQ010000012.1:0-168356 GCF_014138425.1 Rufibacter ruber | reverse complement strand
GTGCATTCAGGTGTACCTTATCAGCCGGATTTTAAAAGATTCTCCGCCTGATTTTATTGACTTTTAACAGAGTTCATGTTAGGGCAAGTTATTTTATTGTGTCTTCTGATATGAGCGTGTTGTTCTTGTAAAGCTGCTCAACTTTATATTTTGGATAGTAGACAATACGCTTGCCTTCATAGCTGTTGCTCTCAATTTCCTGCTCAATGAATAGTTTTCCATTGGAATCGTATTTCCTGTACTTCCCGTTCGCTTTTCCGTTTTGCAGGTCTGTCAAGGTGAAGCTGTTCTGCCAATGAAAACCAAGTGCAAATCCAGTCTTTGGGTAAGTGACTTTGTCTGGTCTGCCGCTAACGATTTCTTTCCAGTTGGCGCTTATAGATGTGTCCGTTTGGAAAAGTATCCAAGTTGGGCAGCCGTTTGGATTATTAAACTCCTTCATGAATTGGTATAGAGTATTAATGTCGGTAGTCTTTGCTGAAAACAGGTAATAATTATCGCAGGGAGATACGTCTGTACATCTGCTGGAGCATTGCCCTTTGTCCAAGAGCCGGAATGTAGTTTTGCCGATTCTTGTTGTTTCTTTCAAAGATTTTTCCTTTTGGCTGCCAAAGGAATCTGTCAAAAAGTAAAAGGAGACCGTTACGCATAGAACAACTCCTAATGTTAGATACAAGTAGATGCTGTTCTGCCTTTTTTTCATATTATTAATACAAGCTAACGGTCTCGTGCATGAGGCGTGCTAGGCCGTCGGCCGTAGCATGGCTTATGCACAATGTTGGCAGACGTTATTCTTCATTTTCAGCAAGCTCTTCTTCTGTTGGAATTGTTATTTCTACCTTTCCATGAATTCTATCATGGCAGGTCGTACATAATATCATTATGTTTTCAATAGAACTTTTCCCTCCGTCGATATACCTTTCTCTGTGATGATATTCCGCTTCTTTGTAATCCTTAAAGCCACAACCACATAATTTACATGTCTTTTTCACAGCGAATACTGCGATTTTATCTTCATCACTTATTTGCCTTTTGTCGTCAAGTTCCGACAAAGGGAACTTTGCCAAAAACTCTTTAATTAAAATATCTCTGCGGAGTGCGATAATTTTCTCTGACCAACCGCCTCTGACGTTGTCGTAAAATCTTTGATAATTAGGTTTAGACTTTCTAAAGTCCTCATTATAAACTTTGCTATGAAAGTCAATAATGAATTTCTTGAATTTTTCTTCTTGTCCTACTAAAGAATAACTAAGTCGCAATTCTCGTAGCATAGTGTAGACCGCTAATACCCAAGCATGTTTTTCGAGATGCCTGTAGTTCCCCGGCTCTGCAGGAAAACATTTTTCTAAATAGTTTAGAATAGTAATGGCATTCTTGAATTCTTTGGATTTCTTATTCAGTCCTTTATAATTGTCAAAGAAATTGTAGAGTTCTTCAGAGCCGCTTTGCTTTGCTCCGAATTTCTCATAAAATAAAATTCTTGCAGTATCTGGGAATACACCATATCGTTCCTTTGAAACCCCAATAGACTTAGCCATGAATGGATGAGCTGCTAAATCTCTCATGCATTCTACAATTGTACCAGGTTTGGCATTAAGCCTTTCTCCTAAGGACAAAGGTTTTCCCCGCTGAAGCCTAGAGAAAATCAATCTAACTCTTTCATCATCATAATCTTCCATGACATGGAAGTTCAAGTTGTAATTTAAGAAGTTATATTTATCATCATCGTCAAGAGGATTGGCACCATTAAAAGTTTTCCCATCTAACTGCTGTCCAGAGAATTTTTGGTTAAGCTTTATTTTGTTATCATAAAATAAAGAAATACAATTCAGGCGTTGCTGTCCGTCAACGATATAATAGACCTTTTCATCTGATTTATAATTGAGAAAAAAAACAGGCAATGGTTCACTTCTTAAGATGGTATCCACTAAGCATTGTTTGTCTTCATTAGACCAAGCATTATTTGGCCTTTGATATGTGTAGTCAATTTTATACTTGTTTCTATTATTAATAAAGTCTTGAATTGTCATGATTTTTATTGTTTTAATGACTGCCAACGGCTCGTATAAACGACGAGCGAGGCCGTCGGCCGAGGCTTGGTGTTTATACAATGTTGGCAAAAGTAATTTTTCAGTATTTAATTTTATTTAGGTCAGTCTCTACCAAGAAACTTTCTAATTTGTCTAGTTCGTCCTTCAATTCTGGTCTAATCTCTGAATATGCGTTTAGGTACGTCTTTTTTAGTTCCTTAACTTCACTTTTATTGATTATCCATTTGACAAGTAACCCTAAGTGTGGTCTTTTTTCATACCATCCCATGAGCTTACAAAGTTCATTTGGCTGATTATTAAAAATAAAATCTAAATCGGCTAGTGTTCCTGTCTTGAGGAATATTGGCTCAATTGTTTCCTTGTATGCGGAAAATAGTTTTTCGGCGGCTCTACTTATGCTTTCACCCGTATAAAGGCTCTCGAAATCCTCCGCACCGTCAACGTATAGTTCCTCGATATTATGCTTACCTACTAGCTCCGTCTGTAGATAAATATTAATCAGGTCAGAGAACAAAGTCCATTCACTCTTATATTTCTTTCCTGTACCGAAAACTATTGAATATATCTTCTCAAGTAAAAGAAAAGTCTTGGTAAAACTAAGGTAAGCTCCTGTAAGGAACATCGTATTGTGGAATTTGACTTTTACCCTTTCCTGGCCAAATTCAAAGCTCCTTACGAATTCGTTTTTAGATTTATTTAAAACGAATCCCTCATTGGAAAAGCTGTTTTCTAAAGCTAAAAGTAGCCTCTCACTTGGCTTTAAATTCACATCAGTTACCATCATTTTTTTATTTTTGCCAACTACCGTATAACCGTCACAATTACGTTTATCACACCTATAGCCGTACCTAAACATACGGTTTACATCCCGTTTCCGGCGGATAAACGTAATTGCACTGCCGAATATAGGATATAGATCTCTCATAATAAAGCACTTCCCGTTTTCGGCCTCTTTTCCTAAAAACAGCTCAAAAACGCAAGCTTGTATAAACAAAAAAGCGGAGGCAGTTTTCACCGCCTCCGCTCTTCAAAAAATATAATCTCCAGAAAACCACTTACATCAACGTCTCCGGGTTGCCGTCAGTATCTACGATATCGCTCTGGCGCAGCTGCACCGGCTTGGTTTTCTTGCGCAGTTTCAGGTTGAGCATCTCTACGGCCAGTGAGAAGAACATGGCGAAGTAGATGTAGCCTTTCGGGATATGCGCGTGCAGGGCCTCTACCACCAGCATCACGCCAATGAGAATCAGGAACGACAGGGCCAGCATTTTCACCGTTGGGTGGTTGTTCACAAAATCGCTCACGTACTTGGCAAAGGCCAGCATAATCAGCATGGAGATGATCACCGCCACAATCATCACGCTCACGTGGTCTACCAGACCCACGGCCGTCAAGATAGAGTCAAAGGAGAACACAATGTCTACCAGAATAATCTGAATGATGATTTTGCCCATGGTGGCGTTGCCGCCCTTGGCGCCATGCGTACCTTCTTCCTCACCCTCCAGTTTGTTGTGAATCTCAGTGGTACTCTTGGCCAGCAGGAACAAGCCCCCGCCAAACAGGATGATGTCGCGCCAGGAGACGTCAAAGGGCTCGTCCAGCCACGGCAGGTCCCAGGTGAAGAGCGGCTGGTTGGCGTGCACAATGTAACTGATGAACATCAACAGGATGATCCGGAAGACCAGCGCCAGCAGCAAGCCAATGGTGCGGCCCCGGCCCTGCTGCTCGCGCGGCAGGCGTGACACCACAATAGAGATGAACACAATGTTGTCAATGCCCAGCACCACCTCCATGAAGGTAAGCGTGAGCAGACTGAGCCACACATCTGGGCTGGAGAAAATGTCAAACATAGTTTTAGAAGTAGCGGAAGTGCATAACGGCGTGTACGCCTGCCAACTTTAACGCAGCTGGCAGATACGGGTTAAGCCCAGCCATGGGTGTAGAAAGATTTATAGTACAACTACTGATGCCCGCTTACGATTTCATGTTCACAAACTGCAGCGGAATCCCCAGCTCGGCGCGGCGCAGCATGGCAATCACCTCCTGCAGGTCGTCAATCTTCTTCGCGGTTACGCGCACCTGGTCATCCATGATGGCGGGCGTTACCTTCAGCTTGCTGTCTTTGATCAGTTTCACAATCTTCTTGCCGTCTTCCTTGTCAATGCCGGCGCGCACCTTCACGTCTTTCTTGATCATGGGGCCGCTGGGGAAGGCTTCATTGCTGAAATCAAGGGCGGTGGCGTCTATCTGCTGCTTCACAATCTTGCTCAGAATGATGTCTTCAATCTGGCGCAGGCGCATGTCATTTTCAGTGGTGATGTGCACCACGTTGCTCTTCTTGTCCAGCTCCACGCCGCCCTTGGTGTCTCTAAAGTCAAAGCGGGACTGGATTTCTTTCTTTACAGTATTAATGGCGTTGTCCAGGGTTTGCGGATCAACTTTGCTCACAATATCAAATGATGGCATAACAAAAAGATTAGGTTAAATAATGACCGAATCACCGGCATGTCTTGCTTAAAGCCGTACAAACTTAGTAGATTTAGGCGATTTTACGGACAAAGACAAAAACGCAGTCATGCAAATTATCAAGCCCTCTTCGTTTGACGAGTTTGAGCAATATTACCGCTTACGGTATGAAATGTTACGCAAACCCTGGCACCAGCCGGTAGGCAGCGAGCGCGCCGAAGACGATGACCAGGCCGTGCACCTGATGGCTGTGAACGATGACTCCGGCGAAATCATGGGCGGCTGCCGCGTACACCTGGAGACAGACACGGTGGCGCAGCTCCGGTTTTTGGCCGTGGGGCCCAAGTACCAGAACAAACAGGTAGGCCGCCAGCTCCTGCAGAGAGTAGAAGAAGAGGCCCGCCAACTGGGTGCCAAAGAACTGATTGTGCAGGCCCGGGAGTACGCCAGAAACTTCTACAAGCGCAACGGTTTCATAGAAGAACACCCCACCCACCTGCTGTTTGGCGAGGTGCAGCACTACCAGATGCGCAAACCGCTGTAGGAACTTGCCTCACCTGTTTTTGGGCTATTTTTCAGAAAACAGCCTAAAAACAGGTTCCTCGGTTTCTCTGGCACCTCCCTCCTAGCGTTCCCTCCCGTCCTTCTCCCCTGCGGCATCACGGTTGCCAGGGACAGCCGTTCCTTTCTGCTGCTGCTGGGCCAGCACCGCCTGCAGCTCAGCCCTCAACGCCCGCACCTCCTGGTGCAGCTGGTTTATCTGGGCGGCACCGGCAATCTCCGTATCCTGATTCGCCGCGTCACGGTCCAGAAAGAAACTGGCCAGCAGCGCCGTAAAATACCCGAACACGGCAAACCCGTACAGGGCCAGCAGAAAGCATAACGCCCGCCCCTCCGGGGTTTGGGGCCAATATTCGCTGCCCAGGGAGATCAGGATCATGGCCGTCCACCACAGGGCTTCGCCGAAGGCATTTAACCCGTTCTCTGCCTCCCGCTCAAACACGTACATACCCGCAGCGCCCGCCAGCAGCACGGCCAGCGTGAGCGCCAGCATGTAGCCAAAGCCGCGCCGCCCCATAGTGGCCCTCAGGCTTTTCATGCCCCGGTTCAGCGAGCTGAGCACCCGCACCAGCCTGATACCCCGCACCGCCCGTACCGTCCTGAACACCCGTACAAACCGCGCCAGCCTGAATACCCGCAAGGCCGGCACCGCCAGAGAGATCAAGGTCAGCCAGTTGGTTTTCAGGAACGGGAGCTTCTCGGGCGCCAGCACAAACCGCAGCAGAAAGTCCAGAATAAAGACACCCCAGATGCAGTAGTTCACCAGCTCCAGCACCGGCCCCAACCCCCGTATAAACTCTACCACCAGCAGCACCAGCCACACAAACCCCAGCACAATCATAGGTCCTTCCATGGCGTGCTGAATACGGCGCAGCAGTTGCCGCCGCTCTCGGTTCAGGGCTGACTCTACAGGGGGCGGGGTTTCTTTCTCAGGCATACAATAGGCAGGTGTTTCCCTAGCATACGCAGGCCACCGGAGCAGGTATGCACTTAGCGGCTCCGCCGAATACCAACAAAGCATTTCTGTTTTCGGCCTGTTTTCTGGAAAACAGGCCGAAAACAGCTTTCCACCTTGATTCCTGCTTTTGCACAACCATACAGATAAACCTACCCCTCTAAGGAACGGAGTTTTCTCCCATTTAGGTAATGCCCCTGGTTAGAGAGGCAGGAGCATCCCATTGGCTTCTTTTGCTGTTCAGGATTTGCCATCCCCAACCCCAGTACCTCCGGATTTATAATACGGGGCGCTTGCAGATCAAACCACAGAAAAAGCGGTTGCGAATCACCTGCATCCAGTATTCCAATCCCACCAAAGCGTATTTATAGTTTAAAGGAATTTGAGCCGTTCTACCGCCACCTAAAAGCAGACGTTTCTCTTCTTACACATGTTGTTGGCAGGTGCCAGCCCAGTAAAACAAAACAATCACAAACCATTTCATATCAGCAATTTACCGACCGCAAGCTTAACAAAACGGTAACCAAACAATAATCATGGGGCAATAGTGCTGGAGTAGCTTTAACGTATAAATGAGCAGAACTTCTGAGGCCTTACAGGCTACCCGGGAACATGGCACACAAACGCTTCTGCCACCTCTATGTATACTATACGCTCCATGAAAACGATCAAATCTTTCCTGCAAAAAGTAGCCTTCCAGGTACTGGTGTACCGGCTGCATTCTTTCTACTCTCCTTTTAAATTGCACTAAGCACCAACGCCTATGGGTATGAAGAAAGTGAAGCTTCACAGAAAGCGGAAGGTAGACGTGGTGGTGATCTCTGATGTACACTTGGGCACGTACGGCTGCCACGCCAAAGAACTGCTGGCCTACCTCAAAAGCATTAAACCCAAAAAGATCATCCTCAACGGGGATATCATTGACATCTGGCAGTTCAGCAAAAACTACTGGCCCACCTCCCACATGCAGGTGGTCAAGTACCTTACCGGCTTAATTGCCAAAGGCGTGCAGGTCACCTACATCACGGGCAACCATGATGAGATGCTGCGCAAGTTTGTGGGCTTCAAGCTGGGTTCCTTCAGTATTCAGAACAAAGAGGTGCTGGAGTTGGACGGGCAAAAGGCCTGGATCTTCCACGGTGATGTCTTTGACGTGACCATGAAGCACTCCAAATGGCTGGCCCGGCTGGGGGCCCACGGCTATGACCTGCTCATCCTGCTCAACAGCCTGGTCAATTTCATATGCCATAAACTGAACCGAAACAAAGTCTCTTTCTCCAGGAGCATCAAAAACCGGGTAAAGAGCGCGGTAAAATTCATCAATGACTTTGAACAGGTCTGCGCCGAGATTGCCATAGAAAACCAGTTCCAGTATGTGGTCTGCGGCCATATTCACCAACCGGAGATCAGGGAAATCACCAACGGCAAAGGCGCTGTCACCTACCTCAACTCCGGTGACTGGGTGGAGAACCTCACCGCCCTGGAGTATTATGATGGCAAGTGGCACCTCTACCGGCACCAGGAAGACGCCGCCGCGCCCCAGGACCTTCACCACCTGGAAGATGTTACCGCAGAGTCTTTAGACACCAATCAGCTGTTCCTGAACCTGATCTCAGAATTTAACCTAAAACGGGCTTGAGAATTTTATATGCCATACAAGGCACGGGCAACGGCCACCTGAGCCGCGCCCTAGACATTGTCCCCCTGCTCCAGAAACGGTGCCAGCTAGACATTCTGGTGAGCGGCTGCCAGGCAGATCTGGTCTTGCCCTTTGAGGTGAAATATAGATGCCATGGCCTGAGCTTCATCTTCGGGAAGAAAGGGGGCGTGAACTTTGTCAAGACTTTTGCCCAGCTCCAGACCAAGGTATTTTATGAGCAGGTGCGGGACCTTCCCGTAGAGGACTATGATCTGGTCATCTCTGACTTTGAACCCATCTCGGCGTGGGCCTGCTATTTTAAGAAGAAGCCGTGCGTGGCCCTGAGCCACCAAAGTGCAGTATTGGACCCTAAGGCACCCCAGCCCAAGAAAGACGATTATCTGGGCAGGTTTATCCTGAAAAACTACGCGCCCGCCACGGCCCATTACGGTTTCCATTTTGAGCGATTTTCTAAAAATACCTTTACGCCGGTCATCCGCTCGCAGGTGCGGGAGCTGGAGCCCACTAACCAAGGCCACTATACCGTTTACCTACCGGCCTATGAAGATGAGGTACTCCTCAAAAAACTTTCTTCTTTTCAGGATGTAAAGTGGGAGGTTTTCTCCAAGCACAACCAGTCTCCTATCCGGCAAGGCAACATTCACATTAAGCCCATTAACAATGAGCAGTTTGTGCAGAGCATGGCCAGCAGTGCGGGCGTCCTGTGCGGGGCGGGCTTTGAAACACCCGCCGAGGCACTGTATCTACAGAAAAAGCTGCTGGTGGTGCCCATGAAACGCCAGTATGAGCAGCATTGCAATGCCGGCGCGCTGGCCGCCATGGGCGTGCCGGTGATCAAGAGCCTCAAGTCAAAACATCTCCCCACCATTGCCGAATGGCTGGCACACGGCCAGGTAATTCCCGTACACTACCCCAATGAGACGGAGCAGATCATTGACCTGGTGTTAGAAACCCACGCCGTTCCGGCCGTAGTACACCCATAAAAGCCGCAGGTAGATTCTTTCGGCTTTTACCACAATTTACCCTTTACCTACAGACCCACGGGCCACTCCGGCATGGACAACGAAGCAGCAGCAAATCAAGAAGATTCCCCCTTACAGAAAGAAGATTTCGGGCAAGAATTTAAATGGGGCGTCTCAACGGCAGCCTACCAGATAGAGGGAGCCCACACCGCCGATGGCAAAGGCGCCTCCATCTGGGACGAGTTCACCCAGCGGAAAGGCAAAATCCAGCGGGGGCACCACGCTAACCACACCTGTGACTTCTATAACCGCTACCCGCAGGACTTAGACCTCCTGCAGGCCCTGCATATTCCCTGCTTCCGGTTTTCCTTCTCGTGGCCCAGAATTATTCCTGAAGGCACCGGTGCCGTGAACACAAAGGGATTAGACTACTATGACCGCCTGCTGGACAACTGCCTGCAACGGAACATTGAACCGTGGGTCACCCTTTACCACTGGGACTTACCGGCGGCTCTGGAGAAACGCGGCGGCTGGGCTAACCGTGACATTGTGGGCTGGTTTCAGGAGTACGCTGCTTTGTGCGCCCAGAAGTTTGGCGACAGGGTCAAGCACTGGATGGTGCTCAACGAGCCCATGGCCTTTGTAGGAGCGGGCTACTTCTTAGGCGTGCACGCCCCCGGCCGCCGTGAACTTGGGGCCTTTCTGGCCGCCACCCACCACGCCAGCCTCTGCCAGGCCGAGGGCGGCAGAATTTTAAAGCAACTCCTGCCGCACGCCCAAATAGGCACCACCTTCTCCTGCTCCCATCTGGAGCCTTACCGCCCGCTGGAGCGTGACCGCAACGCCACCCGCCGGGTAGATGCCCTCCTGAACCGCCTGTTCATTGAGCCTTCGCTGGGGTTAGGGTATCCCGTGGCTGATGTACCTTACCTGCGCCGCATAGAAAAGTATTTCGCCCCTGGCGATGAAGCGCGTCTGGCTTTTGACTTTGATTTCATTGGCCTGCAGAACTACACCCGCGAGCTGGTCAGATACTCCTTCTTCACTCCCTTCCTGCAAGCCAAACTGGTACCCGCGCCCAAGCGTAAAGTTCCGCACACGGTCATGAAGTGGGAGATTCATCCGGAGGCCATCTATCAGGTTCTTAAAAAATACAGCGCGTACACCGGTGTGAAGAAAATCATCATCACCGAGAATGGGGCAGCGTTCCCAGACACCGTGGTGTACGGAAAGGTGCATGACCTCCAGCGGAAACAGTACCTGCAGGACCACCTGCAGCAGGTACACAGAGCCAAGCAGGAAGGCGTGAACGTGCAAGGATACTTTGTCTGGTCGTTCACAGACAATTTTGAGTGGGCAGAGGGTTATCACCCGCGCTTCGGGTTGGTGTACGTTGACTTTGAGACCCAGCAACGCATTGTCAAAGCGTCCGGCCAATGGTACAGCCAGTTTCTGCAACCCTGATTCCTGAAAAATATCCCCGTTCGCTCACAAGTGTTACCGAAGGGTTACCGGAAGATGAAGCCAGACAATACTTTTCTTCATCTTTCGCGTTAAATCAACCGGCTACATCAACTTTCTGTTAAGCTTTGTTTTGGCTTGTTCCAGCCGGTGGCAGGAGCTTAGCTTTGCACTGTTTGTTTGTAGAAAATGATTAGGACACAGTCGGCAGCTCTCTAGCTGCCGTTTGTGTTTACAAGGAGTACCCCTTAAACTTTCAATTACTATAGGCGCTTCCTGCACCTATCCACCTTTCCTATACTTACCCTACAGGAATCCACAGGCTGTATTTTGCTTGCCTTGAGAAGTTACCTCCAGAATACATTACAGTTGTCTCCTATAAATGACCAGATAAACATTAGGCACGCGTGGACCGGCAGGTGTAAACATCCCCCTGCGCCCCCTTCAAAGGGGGAGTATCTACTAGAGTTGTAAGTCACGGAAGTAACTTCCGCGCCATAGAAGTAAAGTAAATGTTTCATTTTGCGTTTTGGGGCTGTTTTCCGGAAAACAGCCCCAAAACGCAAACCTCCTCATCAGTGCCTGCGGGAGCGGGCGACGCAGAAGCCGCAGGCGCCGAGGAGCTTAGCGGGAGCACGGACAGACGGCTGAAGTTAGCAGTGCCCGCGGTGGCAATGGAACAGACAGCCCCGGGACAGGTGGGAAAACAAATGAAGCCCCTCCTGTCTGAGCGGCAGCGAGTCAGGGGCTTCTTGATTCTTTTGGTTAGGTTGAATATCAAGAATCAACGTGACAAACCTAAGCAGAGAGAAACAGCAGTTTGAGGCTTGGTTGGAACGGGAGTGGGAGCAACTGCTTTTGAGCTGAATGGCATTGGAATCTCTGTAAACTCAAATTACAAAAGAAGGATCAGCAATGCGTATTAACCCACCCCTACCCCTCCGAGGCGGAGAATAATCATCAATGTGTACACTCCTGTGCAAATAGCCACTTTCATCAACTTCAAAGGCAAATATCAGCCAAAGCCCCATTCTATCTTCCTGTTTTCAGCCTGTTTTTCAAAAAACAGCCCAAAAACGCACTTCTTATTGTAGTTACCCTACATATATGTAACCACGGCTATATGAGTTGAGTACAAGTAGCATCACAGGATTTTACCAGCCTATTCACCTTGTCTACGCACGCATTTAAGAAATATACCTTGGGCACCCTCAAAGTGCTCCTCTGGATCATTGGCATTATTCTGGCCTTGGTGCTCCTGCTGTTGGTGGCACTGCAGTTTCCCACAGTACAGGACTTTGCCGCCCGCAAAGCCGAAAACTATCTGCAAGGCAAAATTGGCACCGAGGTGCGCATTGGCAAGTTCCGGAGCGACTTCCGCAAAGACATCCTGCTGGAAGACGTGTACCTGGAAGACCAGAAAGGCGACACCCTCTGGTACTCAGAACATCTGGCAGCCAACCTGGACCTCTTCGGGCTCATTAAATCAAATGTGGCGCTCCACTCCCTGGAGCTGCACAACGCCACGCTGCATGTGCAGCGCACCCTGCCAGACAGCACCTTCAACTTTGACTACATTCTGGCCGCCTTCGCCACCACCCCGCCAGACACCACCGTCACAGACACCACCAGTGCCGGCTTTACCTATGACATTGGCACCATTGACCTGCAGAACATCTACCTCACCTACCGTGACCAGGTGAACGGCCAGAACGTGGCCACCCGCGTGGGGGCATTGAACGTGAAAATGGACGAGCTGGACCTTACCAAGGAAATCTACCGTATTGAGAACATCGCGCTGCGTGACACGTGGGTAGACATGGTGCAGACCAAGGTTCCGCCAGAGGGCGAACAGGAACCGCTTACCATGCAGTTCGGGCTGAACACGGTGGCCCTGGACCGCGTGAAACTCAAGTACCGCAACGGCGTGGCCCGGCAATTCATAGACGTGAACCTGGGCAAGGCGCGGCTAGACGCCGATAACATTGACCTGCAGAAAACCCGCATTGACCTGGCCAGCCTGGAGCTGCACAACAGCACCCTGGCCTACGCCCAAAACGCCGACATGCCCGCTGAGTACCGCGTGGTCAACCCCAAAGAAGCCATTGAGGCGCTGGAAGAAGCCGTGGAGAAAACCGGCCAGCCGGCCAACTGGGTGGTTACGCTGGACAACCTGAACATCACAGGTGTAGATGCGGTTTTTGACAACTATGACCAGCCCCGCCAGGCCCGGGGCATGGACTATAACCACCTGCAGGCCCGCAACCTGAACGTACAGCTCAATGATCTGTTCTTCAGCAACAACCGCACCACCGCCCAGCTGGAGAACCTGAGTTTTCAGGAGAAGAGCGGGTTTCAGGTGCAGCAGTTCACCGCCGGCATTCTGTTTGACTCGGTACAGACCGAACTCACTGATTTAGTTCTGCAAACCGGCAACAGCCGCATTGCCCGCCGCCTCAAAGTAGGCTACCCGTCACTGGAAACTGCCGCAGATGACCTGAGCAAACTCACCCTGAGCGCAGATTTTCAGAACACCTACATTGGCTTTGAAGACATTGCCCTGCTGCAACCCGCCTTGGCCAAACAGCCGCCGTTGGCGGGCAACCTGAACCAGAGCGTGCGCCTGAGCGGGCAGGTAGACGGCCGTATGGACAACCTCTTGGTAAATAACCTGCGGGTGAGCGGTTGGCGCAATACAGAACTGGCCGCCAGCGGAAGAATACGAGGCTTGCCCAACATGGAGAACCTGCTGGCCAACGTAAAGATCAACCGGTTCCACACCACCGCCGCAGACATCAAATCATTATTGCCGGCCGGTACGTTGCCCGCCAACATTACGCTGCCGCCGTCCATAGACCTGGAGGGTACCTTCAGCGGCAGCACCACCGCATTTGATGTGAATGCCACCTTGCGCACCAGCTTCGGGAATGCCGTGGCCAACATTGACATGGAACCGGGCCGGGCGCCGGGCCAGGAACGTATTCAGGGCAACGTGCGCCTTCTGCGCTTTGACGTAGGCAAACTGATTCAAAATCCGGCCTTGGGCCGAGCTACGTTGGTAGCCAACATCAACGGCACCGGTCTGGCCCCTGAGAACATGGTGGCCCGCATAGACGGGGCCGTGCAGAGCCTGGAGTACAACGGCTACGCCTACCGCAACATTGACCTGGATGTAGATGTAAACCGCAACCGCTATGACATCAAAGCCCTCAGCAGCCGTGATGAGAACATTGCCTTCAGCCTGAACGGGGTAGTGAACCTGCGCGGGGAGCAGCCTGATTTTCAGGTGGCCGCTAACATCAGCCACATTGATTTTCAAGCCATCAAGCTATATGGTGAGGATTTACGCTTGCGCGGAAGAATTGAGGCCAACATGACGGGGGCAGATGCCAACAGCCTCAACGGAACCGTGGTGGCCTATGACGCGGCCGTGACCACAAACAACCAACTCATTCCCATTGACACGTTGAACCTGGCGCTGGTGCAGCGGCCGGGGCAGACACAGGTACGTCTGTTATCTGACATCTTAACCGCCAACCTTGACGGCAACATTGCCCTGGGCAATCTGGCGCCGGAGCTTATCAACCACATCAGCCGGTACTATGACATGGGCAACGGCCCCTACCGGGCATCGGCTACGCCGCAGCAGTTTACGTTTGGCATGGCGCTGCACAAGCCCAGAGTCATTGCCGCCTTTGTACCGGGGCTCAGGAGAATTCAGCTGGACACGCTCTACGGTTCTTATGACAGCCGAACCGCCAACTTAGAGGTGCACGGCCTGTTGCCGCGCATCAGGTACAGCGGCTACCGGTTAGACTCGCTCACCCTGAATGTAGACTCCAACCCTGACCAATTGAATTATGCGGTAAGGGCAGAACGGGTGCGGCAGGATACCACCTTCAGGGTGAACAACCTTGTGCTGGCCGGCAACGTGCAAGACAACATAGTGGCGGCCAGGGCGGCTAACATGAGCGCCGGGGGCGAAGAAGAAACCGCCATTGGCGTGCAGTTAAAGCAGTTGGCCAACGCCCTTGAGGTGAACATCTCGCCAGACCTGGTGATCAACCGGGATAAGTGGGCAGTATCACCAAACAATTTTGTGCGCTATTATACCGCCTCAGGCGCGGTGGTGGCCAATAATCTGCAGCTGTCTAACGGGCCGCAGTCCATTGCGCTGCAAAGCCAGAACCCCAACAACCAGAATTCGCCGCTCAACGTGAATATCCAGAACCTGGACCTTGGGTACTTAGCCCGCGCCGTCACACAAGATGACAGTCTGCTGGCCGGGCAACTGAACGGGCAAGCCACTATCAATGACCTGGCCGGCACCATGAGTTTCACCGCTGACATGGACCTGACGGGGCTCCGCTACCAGAACAACCCCGTGGGTGATATTGCTGTTGAAGCGCGTAACACCACCGCTAACCGCTATGACGTGAACGCCCGCCTTACCGGCAACGGCAACAATGTAGCGGTGACGGGTTATTATCTGGCCACTGAAGGTCAGCCTATGTCTTTTGATGTAACCTTAGACCAGTTGAATCTGGCCAGCGTGCAACCGTTCACCCAAGGCATGCTCAAAGACATGAGCGGCGGTTTAGGCGGTACGGTGGCAGTGAGGGGCAGCGCCAGCAGCCCAAATATTCAGGGGGATCTGCAGTTCCAGAACGCCTCTTTCAACGTAGCCATGCTCAACTCCACCTACCGCATTCCAGATGAGCGGCTGGTGGTGAACAATGAAGGCATTCAGTTTAACCAGTTCTCCCTGGTTGACTCTTTGGGCAATGAGGCGGTGATCAACGGGGCCATTCTCACCACCAATTTCATTGACTACCGCTTTAACCTGCGGGCCACCACAGATAACTTCCTGGCCATGAACAGCACCGCGGCCGACAACCCGCTGTACTACGGCACCGTGTTCCTGGACAGTGACACCCGCATTACCGGCGACCTGAACGTGCCCGTGATCAACACCAACGTGAAAGTGGCGCCTAACTCCACCTTCACCTACGTGATGCCAGATGAGCCCACCAGCGTGAACCGCGAAGGCATTGTGGTCTTTGTAGACGTTGACAGTACCCGTAACCGCCGCCTGAGAAGGCAGAAAGAACTAGACACGCTAGATGCCGAGGTGTCAGGGATTGAGATGGCCATGACCCTGGAGCTCACAGATGAAACACCTATCAACGTGATTGTAGACCCCAACGCCGGTGACCAACTCACCATCAGGGGCAACACTACTTTGAATCTGGGCTATGACGTGACAGAGAACATCACGCTCACCGGCCGCTTTGACGTAACCGAGGGCTCGTATGAGATGAGCCTGTATGAGCTGGTGGAACGACGTTTTGAATTCTCGCCAGAAAGTTACGTGGTCTGGACGGGAGACCCGTACACCCCAGATGTCAACGTCACGGCAATCTACAAGGTAGATGCCGCGCCGTATGAGCTCATTGCCAACCAAGATCCTAATCCGGCACCGCAGTTCCGGCAGAAGATGCCGTTTGAGGTACACCTGAACATGTCTGGTGAACTGATGAACCCTGCCATTTCCTTCAGCATTGCGATGGAAGAAAACGCCCGCGGCGATGCCGAGATAGAGGCCCGTCTGGAACAGTTGAACCAGCCCACGCAGGAGTCTGAGCGTACCAAGCAGGTATTCTCATTGCTGGTACTGGGTAGGTTCATGGCACCAGACCCGCTGGCCTCGTCGGGCGGCGGTGGCATCAACAGCGCCCTGCGCGGCAGCGCCAGCAAGGTACTCTCAGACCAGCTGAACAACCTCACCGGGAAATACCTGGGCGGACTTGGACTAGATCTGGGGCTGAACACCTATGATGACTATTCTACCGGCGAAGGGCAAAGCCGCACTGATCTGAACGTGGCGCTGCAGCAGCTGCTGCTCAATGACCGGCTCACCGTGCGCTTCGGGACAGACATCAACCTGGAGGGCAGCGGCCAGAGTTCAGCCTCTGGTGCCAGCGGCTTTGCCGGTGACGTGCTGGTGGAGTACTCGGTGCTGCCAGACGGCAGGCTGCGGCTGCGGGCGTTCCGTCAGAATTCATATGAGGGCTTCTTAGACGGGCAGTTGCAGCGCACGGGCCTCTCCCTCATCTTCGTCAAAGACTATGACAACCTAGCTGAACTTTTCAAAAACACAGGCAAAGCAAAATAATGACCCTGACCTTCTTCCATAATCGTTCCCGCGCTGCCGCCGCCTCTTGCACCGGTGCCCTTTTTCTGGCGCTCCTGCTGCTGGCGGGCTGTAGCGGCATTAAAAGTGTTCCGCAGGGCGATTATCTCTACACTGGCGGTGATATCAAAGTCACCTCGCCTTACCCGGAAACAGACACCAAAGCGGCAGAGGCAGAATTGGCAGACGCCATCAGGCCCAAGCCGAACACCTCTTTTTTAGGTATGCGTCCCAAGCTGGCCATCTACAGCGCCATGGGCGGCAACAAGGAAACCAAAGGCATCAAGAACTGGATCAAAACCCGTCTGGGGGAGCCGCCGGTACTGTTGAGTGAGGCGTATCCGGCCCGCGTGCGCAGCCAAATGATCAACCGGCTGTACAACATTGGTTATTTCCAGCCAGAGCTGGCCCACACCGTTGACAGCACCAGCAAGCGCAAGATGGCGCAGGTGCACTATACCGCCACGGTGGGCAAACAATATACCATTCAGCAGATCCAGTACCCGCAGGGGCAGGACAGCCTGGCCATCAGGATCAGGGCTACCGAGCCGCAGAGCCTGCTCAAGGTCAACAACCCGTACAACCTGGAGACGCTCATTGCCGAACGCATACGCATTGATGCCGCGCTCAAGGAACAGGGCTACTTCTTCTTTGACGAAGGCTACCTCATCTTTCACGTAGACAGCACCCAGCAGAACAAGGTGAACATTTATGTGCGTATCAAAGAAGACGCCCCAGACAAGGCGTTGATTCCCTACAAATACAACCAAGTCTCTGTCTTTTCAGATTACTCTATTGGTGACAGCCTGGGCTCCGCTTCGTTACCCCCGGTGCAGTTTGAAGACTATCTGTATTACCCAGATGAGAAGACGTTCAAAGCCAAGGCCATTCTTAACGCGGTGTTTATCAAGAATGACGATTACTACTCCCGCAGAAGGCACCTGCAGACCATTAACCGTCTCATGGACCTGGGCACGTTTAAGTTTGCCGAGGTGCGGTTTGAGCCTCTGGATTCTGTGGGCACCAACGGCCTGCTCAACGCAGACATTCTCCTGACCCAAGCCAAGAAGAAATCTGTTAGGGCCGAGGTGCAGATGGTGACCAAGTCAAACGGCTACGCCGGGCCGGGCATCAACATCAACTTTAGGAACCGGAACGCCCTGCGCGGCGCAGAACTGCTCATGCTCAACCTGGTGGCCTCGTTTGAGAACCAGACCAGCGGCACCGCCGAACGCCCCGCCGGCCTCACCTCCTATGAGTTTGGGGCAGACGCCGAAATGCAGATCCCGCGCATCATCTCACCGTTTGACATCAGGATCTCCAACAGCATGTACCAGCCGCGTACGCGGTTCATGGCCGGTTTCCGGTTCATTGACCGCCGCGAATACTTCCAGCAGAACTCGTTTAACTTTGAGTACGGCTACTCCTGGAAACAGCGCGCCACCACAGAGATCCAGATCAACCCGGTGCAGGTCATGTTTGCCCGTCTGGTTGACTCTACTGAGGCATTCAGCAGAATCTTGCGTGACCGCCCGTTCCTGGCCCGCAGCTTTGACCAGCAGTTCATCATTGGCGGTAACTACCGGTTCACCTATAACACCCAGGGCATACAGGGGCGCAAGCACCAGTTCTACATCAGCCCCGGCATTGACCTCTCCGGCGGCTTGTGGGGTTTGTTTTTCAGGGCCAAGAATGGCCGACCGGCAGATCCGGAAGACCCTAACACATTGGCCGGCCAAGCCATTTCGCAGTACGTGAAGACAGACCTGGAGACCCGCTATTATTTCAACATTACAGACAAACTGGTGCTGGCCACCCGCCTGATTGGCGGCGTGGGTATTCCCTACGGAAACTCTACCGTGCTGCCGTACATCAAGCAATATGGTATTGGGGGCCCCAACAGTATCAGGGCGTTCCCCGCCCGCGGCATTGGCCCCGGGGTGTATGAGCCCACCCGCAACCTGAACACAGATGATCCCGTGGCGCAGAGCTTCTCGTTCTTTGACCAGACCGGTGACATACGTATTGAAGGCAACGCCGAATTCCGGTTCCCGCTCCTGGACCCGTACCTGAAAGGGGCTGTTTTTGTAGACGCCGGTAACGTCTGGTTGATCAATGAAGATCCAGACCGCCCAGGCGCCAAGTTCTCCGGCAACTTCATGAGTCAGCTGGCCGTGGGCGCCGGCGCCGGGGTGCGGGTTGACGTGCAGTTTTTTGTGCTTCGGTTTGATCTGGCCTTCCCGCTCCGGGACCCCAACTACCCCAACAACGACCGCCCCAAAAGCGGCCTCTTTGGCAGCGGTGTGCTAAACCTGGCCATTGGCTATCCTTTCTAGACCTGCTGCTTTGCGTTAAGACACAAGTCTGTTTTGGGGCTGTTTTTCAGAAAACAGCCCCAAAACAGACTTTACCTCATACCTGGCAGACAGGGCAGAAGTACGTGGCGCGGCCGCCCACATACTCTTTCTCAATGCGGCTCTGGCAGTGCGGGCAGTGCAGGTGGGCTTCTGCTACCGGTGAGGCGGGTGCGGTGTCCCATTCGCGGGCGTGAATGAGGTAGTGGGCGGGAAAATCGCGGTAGATAGCCTCTGCCTGTACGGCGGTTTCCAGCACTTCCCTGATAGCGGCGGCCAGGCGATCAATTTCCTCTGCGCTCAGGCGGTTGGCGGGGCGCTCGGGGTGCAGGCGGGCCTGGAACAGAACTTCATCGGCAATCCAGTTGCCCACGCCGGGGGCAATGCGCTGGTCCAGCAGCAGGGGTTTGATGGGCGCTTTCTTGTTGGCCAAGCCTTTGGCCAATTCTTCAGCGGTGAGGGTGAGCGCGTCTGGCCCCAGTTTCTTCTGCTTTCTGAACTCGTCTACGCTCTGCGTGAGACCCAGCCGGCCAAACTTGCGGGAGTCTACAAAGGCAAACCTGAACCCGTTCTGGAAAAGGAAAACGGCCCGGGCAAAACGGGGCGTCTCGGCGGCATCACGGTAATAGGCCACATCACCCGTCATCCCGAAGTGCATGGTCACGAGCACGCCTTTCTCTGTCTCCAGAAACAGCTGCTTGCCAATGCGGTGGGTGCCGGTGAACTGGTTGCCAATCAAAGCCCGCCTAAATTCGTCCAAATCTACCTGCAGCTGGCGGTTGGGGTCTTGCACCTCCACTTCGGCAATGGGTTGGCAGAGGCAGGTTTCATCAATAAAACGGCGGTAGGTTTCTACTTCGGGTAGTTCAGGCATGGCGGCAGGAATTACGTTTTTGGCCTGTTTTTCAGAAAACAGGCCGAAAACAGCTTCTGGTTGAACAGGCAAATCTGCTGAATGTTACGCAAAAAGTGTTGTTACGTGCACCGCAGCCCCTCCCCCATCCTGAGTTTCTGCCCCCGGTTCCCCGCATAGCCGTTCCGTCTTATTTTTCGGCAGTGCCGCAACGGGTGGCGCGGCAGACAGGCGCGGCCACGCACGTTGAGAATACCGCTCTTGAAGAATCATGGCGCACCCGCAAAGCCAGACCACCACCTGTGCAGGGGGGGCCGCACGGGCAGAAAGAGGGGCCGCCGCAGAAACCTTCGCCGCCGCCTCTCTTGCTTTGCGGGTAGGCTGTAACCGGGGCAGCTCCCTACCCGCCCGGCATCTATGCGGCCTAGTCCCCATTGGCCTTGCCCGAACTTTTCAACTGGTGCTGTTTTGGGTCTGTTTTCAGAAAAATAGGTCAAAAACGCGGGGCAGGTGGTACGGTTTTGTTAGATTTGCTTTGAACGAGATGTAATGCACGCTTATGGAAACCCCTACCCTGTCTATAGAACAACTGCGCTTTCCGGTGGGCCGGTTTGAAGCCCCTTCTGTGTTTCAATCAGTGCGTATCCAGGAGGCCATTGCCACCCTGGAGGCGCTGCCGGAGCAGCTGCAGCAGGCCATTGCCGGTCTTTCTGAGGAACAGCTGGACACCCCTTACCGCCCCGGCGGCTGGACCATCCGGCAGGTGGTGCACCACCTGCCGGACAGCCACATGAACAGCTACATTAGGTTCCGGCTGGCGCTGACCGAAGAGAGGCCCGTGATTAAACCGTATGACGAGGCGGGCTGGGCGCAGCTGCCAGACGCCCGTGAGGGGGATCCGGCGGTTTCGGTTCAACTGCTAACCGCACTGCACCAGCGCTGGGCACACCTGCTGCGCGCCATGGATTTCCCGCAGTGGCACCGCACATTTGTGCATCCTGAAGGCGGCGAGCTGTTCCTGTTTCAGGTGGTGGCGCTGTATGCCTGGCACAGCCGGCACCACCTGGCGCACATCACCGCGTTGAAGGAAAGAAGGGGCTGGTAGGCAATTGTTTACCACAGGTTGCCGTTTTTGGCCTGTTTTCTGAAAAACAGGCCAAAAACGGCAATTCAGTTTCAAGAATATTACAAAATTTAGTTTAATTTAGTCAGAAGTTTCATTCTGGCTATGCGTTTCTCTATTTCCCTTTTCATTCTCTCTGCTTACCAGTTGTTACTGGGCCTGCTTTTGGGTCTGCCCGCCCCGCAGGCGCCAGCCCCCGCAGTAGTTTCCGGCCAGCAAACGGCACGGTTTTCAGCAGATACCAGAACGCTTGAGTTTGTAGAGAACAAAGGGCAGTGGCCCCACCAGGTGAAGTATGCGGCAGACATCCCTACCGGTAAACTGTTCCTGCAGCCCACCTGCTTTACGTATGTCTTCCATGACCCCGCCGCCTTAGAGAAATTCAACTCCCACGGGCAGCCCCAGCCAAAGACCACCCTTGCCGCCCAACCCCATGATGAACTGAGGGGCCATGCCTATTCTGTCACTTTTGAAGGCGCCACCCCCACCACCCCGCTCACCGCCTTAGAACCCACTGCAGGGCTCAGGAACTATTACCTGGGTGACAATCCTGCCCGCTGGGGGAGCGGGGCCAGAGGCTTCAGAAAAGTAACTTACCAGGCCCTGTACCCCGGGGTAGACCTGGCGCTCTATGAGTACGGCGGCAAACTTAAATATGACCTGCACCTCACCGCCGGTACCGCCACAGACCATATCAAGCTGCGCTATGACGGGGTTACGGGCCTGAAACTGACCAATGGCCACCTGCAGATACAAACCTCTGTAGGCACTATCACAGAGCAGCGGCCGGTGGCTTTTCAAATGGTCAACGGCCAGCGGGTGGAGGTGCCCTGCCACTACACCTTAACCGGAAACGTACTGGGGTTTCAGTTCCCTAAAGGCTATAACCTGAAGCTACCGCTGGTGATTGACCCGGTGGTGGTGTTTTCAACCTTTTCCGGCTCTAGCGCAGACAATTGGGGCTTTACCGCCACGTATGACAGCCAAGGCAATATGTATTCTGGGGGCATTGTGTTCAACACAGGTTTTCCGGCTTCTACCGGGGCCTTCAAGACCACGTTTAGCGGTTCAGTAGACATTGGCATTCTCAAGTTCAGGACAAATGTGACAGGAGATGCGGCCCGGCTATACGCCACCTATTTGGGAGGGAGCAATGCAGAATGCCCCCACAGCATGGTGGTGAATGCCCAAAACCAGCTCCTCATCCTGTCTAGCGTGGGCTCATCAAATTTCCCTACCAGTCTCAACGCCTTTGACCGTTTCTTTGGGCAAGGCACCGCTATTTCCCCGCTGGGGAATAACAGCGACCCTAATTACTCCCAGGGCTCTGACCTGGCCATTACTACATTGAGTGAAGACGGCAGAGCCCTTATTGCCTCTACCTTTCTGGGCGGCAGCAAGAATGACGGGTTATTAGAAATCACAAGTCCCTTAACCAGAAATTACGGTGACCAGTTCAGAGGTGACATTATTACAGACCCAGACGGTTTTGTGTATGTGGCCTCCAGCACGGCCTCAAATGATTTCCCCGCGCCTAACGGCTTTAGGAACCAAGCCTATAGCGGCTCTGATGCCATTGTCTGCAAACTCACCCCAGCCTTGAATCAGATCATCTGGAGCAGTTACTACGGGGGGGAAGGGGAGGATGCCGCATACTCTATCCAGCTTGACACCGCCCGCAATGTGTACATAGCCGGTGGCACCACCAGCACCACCTTGCCTAACACCACCGGTGGGCTTCACCCTACCGCCAGAGGAGATGTAGACGGCTTTGTAGTAAAAATTGACAAAAACGGAGACAAGGTATTGGGGGCCTCCTACCTGGGTACCAGCTCTTATGACCAGGCTTATTTTTTGCAGCTTGATGTAGAGGCCAACGTGTATGTGTACGGGCAGAGCCTGGGGGGGTACCCGGTAACCGCAGACACGTATTCTAACACCAACGGCAAGCAGTTTATCCATAAGCTCACCCCTGACCTGAAAACAACCCTTTTCTCCACCGTCTTTGGATCTGGCAGACCTAACCTGGACATTTCCCCAACAGCCTTTCTGGTAGATGACTGTGAGCGCATCTATGTCTGCGGGTGGGGCGGCGGCGCCAATGTCAATTACGGCAACGGCACTACCAATGGCCTGCAGTTCACTTCTAACGCGGTACAGAAAACCACAGACGGCGGAGACTTTTACCTGATGCAGCTCTCACCCAATGCCGCCTCTCTGGAATATGCTACTTTCTACGGGGGCCTTCAAGCCAGCAACACCTCTGCAACTGAACACGTAGACGGCGGCACCAGCAGGTTTGACCGGAGGGGCTTCATTTATCAGGCCGTATGCGGCGGGTGCCAGGGGAGAACAAATTTCCCCATCCCTCCCGGAGCACACTATTTCAGGAAAGACAACGAAAGCTCCAACTGCAACAACGCCGCCTTTAAATTTGATTTCCAGGTAGTCACACCCGTGGCTGGGGCCAACAGGCGGGTTTGTACAGGAGACGCGCCCATTATTTTGGGTGGCACGCCTGCTGGGGGAATCTGGAGCGGGAACGGGGTCAGTCTGGTCAATAGCCAGTATGTTTTTACCCCAAGCCAAGCCGTTCTCGGGAACAATACCCTTACCTATACCATTCCCGGAACCGGACAATGTACCCGCGCCAACAACATGGTAATTACCGTTAACCAGACCAGCTTGCATACTATTGCCCTTCAAGGCCCCATTTGCGCCAGTAGTGCGCCTGTTCAATTGCAAGGGACACCCGCCGGGGGCACCTTCAAGGTAAACGGGACGGTGACCTCAACCTTTTCGCCCGGTTTGCTTGGCCCAGGGCAGCACACGGTTACCTACTCCAGCAACGGCAGTAACGGGATCTGCGGTACTGTTACCAAAGAGGTAGAGGTTCTGGCCGCCCCTGCTATTCAGACGGGCCCAGACACGGTTATCTGCCCAGGCAGTATGACGCCTTTCCAATTGCGCGCCACCCCGGCTGGTGGGATCTGGACCGGCGCCCACGTCTCAGCCACCGGACTATTTACGCCTCCGCAGGGCTTCACCGGCTCTACCCAGGCCACCTACACCGTTGCCGGCCTCTGCACCGTCTTTAAAAACGTGGCCATCTCTGTGGCCCCCACCCCTGTTTTCCGGGCCAACCTCACCAATGGTCTCTGCTTTAGCAACCCGCAGATTACCGGCTATACCCCGTTTAAAGCAGTTTTTGCCAACCAAACCACCAATGCCACCCGTTTTGCCTGGGACTTTGGTGACGGCAGCCAGTCAACAGAGCAGGAGCCGCAGCATGTGTATGAGCGAGCCGGCACGTACAAGGTAACCCTCACCACCTTCTACGGAAACGGTTGTGAGGAAACCAGAACCATAGCCCAGGTGGTGGTAGAACCTAACTTCCTGCCCAACATCATCACGCCTAACGGAGACAACCTCAACGAGACCTTCTTCCAGAAGTTCAGCTGCCTGCCTACAGAGATTACCATCTTTAACCGCTGGGGCAAGCAAGTACACTATGAAAAGGTCTACCAGCAAAGCTGGAACGGGGGCAAGCTATCAGACGGCACCTACTTTTACCTGCTGAAAGACGAAGCGGGCAATACCGCCAAAGGCTGGGTGGAGATAGTTCGGTAGAAATAAAAAAAACCTGGCATAGGGGAATAGAGAACTTTAATGGTCAGGTGATAAGAATTCTCTATTCCAGATATCCTTATGCGCCCATTTCTTGCCCTCCTGCTGCTTTGTACAGCTACCGTGTTTACCAGCTGCAGCGTTGCTGATGAATTGATGGCAGACCCTGTGATGACGGCCAAAATCAACGGCCGTGAATTCACCGCCTGCTCCATACTGAGCGGGAGCGGGAAGAGCCCTGACATTACCCTCCCCAAAGATAAACTAGCCGTGACCTATGATGCCGCATCTGGCAATTTATCAATCATTGGCACAGACGCTTGCAATGACTCAACCAGAAGCATTCACCTCACGGTCAAGAATGTAAGGACCACGGGCACGTTCACCCTCAATGACGAATCACCGGTGTACCAGAAGCTGGACCAGACGTACGGCAGCGGTGCCGGCAATAATGGAGCCCTTAAATTTCTGGACCGCAGACCCTACATCATCTCCCACGGCGTGTTCACCACAGATGCACAACACGTGGGCACCTTTACCGTGACCGAATTCAATGCAGAGAAAAGGCGCTTCTCGGCCAACTTTGAGCTGGAGGTATTTGATGCAATTGCCGGCAAAGGGTACCGCATCACAGAAGGCCGTCTCAAAGACGCTGCCTTCTAGCAGGGAATACAGCAGAGTTTTTTGGGGTCTTATAGAAGATCTGTAGCTGTTCTGACTACAGCATGGGCCGTTAGAAGCTGGCTCGCAACTAGAATGTCTAAAAATTCTGTTCTGTTTTTGGCCTGTTTTCCTGAAAACAGGCCAAAAACAGAGGCAACTCCTACCAGGGCAGAACCCCACCCCTTCATCAGGCATGCAGGAGACGGCTACTCCTAAAGCCACCAGCCATGCCCCCGCGTACGCCGTAGGGCAAGGGTAACTTTTGATTATGCACGCATAGGGTAGCCGCGGCAATGATAAATTTTAACCGGCCGCTACTCCTTTTTAAGCGGCTTCAGTTTTTTCCCCTCTGCCCTTCCTGCAATTAGCTAAAAGTACTGTCAACTTGGCTCTCTGCACATGGGTTCTCTTCCCGTTCAGGAACCAAGCGGTGGTTCTGTCTTAACGCACGCCGCACCTCCACCAGCTCTGTCTTTTTCCACCGCTCAAGATAACAGGCCAGATGATCACGGGCAGGCACACGCAGCACAGAAACATTGCCGCCCAAAACGGGCTCTGGGAGAAAGGGCTTCACGTGTAAAATCGAACTCTTATCACCTGGGAAGGGTTTTTATTTTATACTTTTAGACCTGAATTCATTTTACCCATATGGCGCAACGCCCCAGAAGAACCTTAGGCACTCCCACGTTTCCCATGCCCATCTCCGGCAAGTTTCTGCCGGCCACCCTGCTCCTTGTAGCCGGCTTGGCCCTGATGATCTACCAGAGCATTGGCGGCGGCGTGCGTACCGTGACTGACCTGACCGTAAAGGAAGGCACGCTGATCAATTATTCCTTCAGGAAAACCCCTGAGGGCGAGCGGGACTACGGGGTCTGGCTCAAAGAATTCTCAGAACGGTTTGCTTTGACCAAACGTGATGCCGCCGCCTTTGACACCGCTGCTTTCAAGGCGCAGGTGAAACCCGGCGACCGGGTGCGGGTAGAGTATGATGGCAGCATTAACCCTTTAGACACAGATGGCGAACGCAAGCTCTTTGGGTTAGCAGTACCTTCTAAGAACCAGTCTTTTTTACTGCCTGAGGAAACCATCAAGAAAAACCGCTATAACTGGTTGACATATTTAATGTATGGCCTTCTGGCGGCCGGTATCCTGCTCTACATTTACAAGATCATGCAAATGCAGCGCACCCGGGAGGAAGTGCTAGACTAGCAGAGAGCTGTTTTTAGCCTGTTTTTCAGAAAACAGGCCAAAAACAGAAAACAACCACCAATAACAAAACCACGCCGCTGCAGTGATCATTCCCCATGCAGGCTGCGGCTGGCAAACACAGCAAAGCCGCTTTTTTCCGTAGGAGAAAAGGAAGAGAGCCGCCCAAGAAGAAGAACAGCCCATGAGCAAATACCCAACCACCCCCAAGCAAGTTATCTACGCCTGCGCCGGCAGCAAATGCCAGAAGCGCGGGGGCAAGGAAATCAGAAAAGAGATAAGAGACCAGCTCAAGATGGCCGGGCTCAAAGATGAGGTGGAGATCATCAAAACCGAGTGCACAGATCGTTGCAAACACGGCCCTATTTTTTGCCTGCAGCCGCAGAACCTCTGGCTGCATGACATGACAGAGCACCAGATCCTGCAGATCCTCAGAGAACAGGTACTCCAAAAATAAGAAAATCCCTCAGGCCCGTTTACCTGAGGGATTTTCTTTTATACCGTTTAGGGTAGAGTGCGGCTTGACTTATTCTTCGCCACCGTCATAGCTGATTTTACGCACCGCCTTGTCAATCTCATAGCGGCCGGTGCCTTCTTCGCCAATCACGTCAAACAGTTCCAGGGCGCGGCGGGCAACATACTCTTCCTCTACCTGCTCATTCAGGAACCACTGCAGGAACTGGAACGTCATGAAATCCTTAGACTTCATGCACTGGTCTGCCAGGCGGTTGAACTGCTGGGTCACAAAGATCTCCTGCTGCAGGGCTTTCTCAAACACATCTCTGAACGAGTCAAACTCCTGCGGAATGTTTACCACCTCTGGGGAGATGGCGTGGCCGCCCAAGTCACTCACAAAGTTGAACAGCTTGAGCATGTGCTCCCGCTCCTCATGTGACTGTTTCATAAAATAATCTGCGCTGTAGTCAAAGCCCTGGCGGTTGCACCAGCTAGACATGGCTAAATAGGTGGCAGAGGAATGGGCTTCTACTTTTATCTGTTCGTTTAAGAGCGTCTCCACTTCTTCTGAAAGCGAGGTACGCAGTCTCAATAAATCTTTCATGGTTTGCAGTATATCAAGTTGGGCAGGCGGCTAGCCAGTGTAGCGTCTGAACTCAAATATACCCGCAAAACGATTGATTGGTTCTCCTTTACCGCTGAATCTGCGCAATACATATTCAGTCTAAATACAAGAATTCACGCCAGAATGCCCAGAAGAAGAGGGCGCGTTTTTGGGCTATTTTGGGAAAACCAGCCCAGAAACAGGAAGAGCAGGGTACCCCGCCAAGGCCAGGGCAAGCGGGTTAGGCCAGCACCGGGGCGTGCAGGCATTCATGCAACAGGCTGTTCAGGGTGATCATGGCTTTGGCCCCATGCAGGAGCTCCTGAAACCGCACCACATCTGCCAGGCCCAGCACAAAGCAACGCTCTGAGCGGGCAGGCATGAGCACGTACACGTCTGAGGCGCGGCTGGTATCCTGGGCCATCTCAGAGACATCAATGGCATCTACCTGGCGCTTCAGGGCCTTGAAATCAGCCACCTTGAACGGCGAAATACCTCCCGCAAACTCTACAAAATAGCAGTTGTACCGGTTACACTGGTAAACGGCACCATAAGCGGTTTTAAAGATTTCGTGCAGGCAGGGAGGCGTAGGCATGGGGACTCTATACTTTGATTACTGAAGCAACAGCACAAAAATAGTTTCAGTTTAGAATTAGTCCAAATAATATCTGGTGATTTTCCTCATTTAAATTCCTGACGGGGCTCAACTCCTGGATTTCCCCATAAAAAAGCGTTTTGGGGCTGTTTTTCAGAAAACAGCCCCAAAACGCCTTTTTATGGAATAGGCACAGAGAAACTGGCTAGTCGCGGTTTACCAGTTTGTTGAAGGTGCTGTCTTTCTCATCCTGGTACAGGAACGCCAGCTTCTTCTCCTCAAACTTCTGGAAGAACTCGTCCCAGGAGATGTCTTCCAGGCTATCTTCGGCCCCGCCGGGGAAATTAATGCGCAGCAGCCCGGCCTCGTCACCGTGGCCGGTGCCTTTTACGGTGGCGGGTTTGCCGTCACGGGCTTCGGCCCATTTTTTTATGGTACTGTGGTCTGTGGTGGTTTTCGCAGATGCTGACATAGTTCTATTTGGTTAGGTCCTGCCTATTTTCACGGGGCAAGCTGCAAAATGTTACCCTGGCCCGCAGAAACTATTGCCCACCCTTTCCGGTTTTACTTTAAAACGGCCCAACGCCCTTTAACCGCTATGAGACACCTCCTTTTTTCTTTCATACTGCTCCTGGGCCTGTCTGCCTGCGCTCAGCGCCAGAAAAACAACCAGACGGCTGCGCCGAAGGCAGCCACTCCCCAACCCACCACCCCCAACGGGCTGGCCGTGGCCACCTTTGCCGGCGGCTGCTTCTGGTGCACCGAGGAAGCTGCCGAGAAACTCAAAGGCGTGACCAGCGTGGTCTCTGGCTACACCGGCGGCACCACTAAAAACCCCACCTATGAAGAAGTAAGCACCGGCCAGTCTGGCCATGCCGAAGCCGTACAGATTACGTATGACCCCAAGGTGATTTCTTACCAGACGCTACTGGAGGCCTTCTTTGCGGCCCATGACCCCACCACCCTTAACCGCCAGGGCCCTGATGTGGGAACGCAGTACCGCTCAGCCATCTTCTACCGCACCCCTGAAGAGAAAAAGCAGATTGACGCCTATATCCAGCAGCTGAACGCAGCCCGTGCGTTTCAGGCCCCCATTGTTACGCAAGTGGTAGCCTTTACTGAATTCTGGCCAGCAGAACAGGAGCACCAGGACTTTTACAAATACAACCAGGACAACCCGTACATGCGCGCCGTCTCCAAACCCAAGCTGGAGAAGTTTAAAAAGAAGATGGAAGGCAAACTCAAAGACAACGAATAAGCCTGTGGCGGCCCTGCTGCGCCAAACCGTTGAAATGGAAGCCACTCTGCCAAAGAGTGGCTTTTTTGTTGCACCTGTATTCAGAAGGACAGGTGGGCCGTTAAGTGACGGGGTAGAAATGACCTTACTCCTCGGTTCTCCCTGTCACCCTAAGCAGATCTAAGGGGCGAACGGCAGTAGCGGCCCATAGGCGTGTATTTTGCTTGCGGCCAAGATCTTTGCAGGAAGGCAAAAAATCAGTGTTGTAATTTCCCTTGCTACTTATTTGTTCTGAAGAGACAGAAATGCTCTAAACGAACATTTTACCCTCTAACGCAGAAAGCAGTTCCAGAAAACGGTCAGAAAGGGCTTCTATTTCGGCAAGGCCGTTTTGGGCCTGCTCAATTTGACCGCTCCGGTAGAGGCTGAAAAGGCTTTGGGCAGCCGCATCAAGGTTCTGCTGCACCTGTTTGAGTTCCAGCATCTCAGCCGCAGAATGGTAACGGGAGGAGCCAACAGAGGTGAGCCAGCTGTGAATGGGACCGGTGCGGGAAAAGAACTCCTCATCTACCTTGCCCCCGTACAACACAGAGCGCACCTTTGACTTAAACAGGATATGTTTAATGCGCAACTGTTGAAAATCTATCTGGGCTTGGTTCATCTGGAGCACGCTTTCCTTATGTGTTGAACAGGCAACTTCTCAAAGCAAGACTTCTCAACCATTTTTAAGGCTCTCCAATTCTTGTCTCAGCTTAACTGCAGGGGTAACATCATACCCGAAGGCAATAATTCCCGCCACCTGCCCATTTTCTACCAAAGGTTGATAAGTGGTGGTAAAAAACGCTTCTTCTTGCTGGCCGGTGTTGTGCCAGTCAAGGGTAATGCCAATCTCTTCGGCTACAAAAGGCTGGCCGGTTTCAAATACGCTGTCCAGGATCTGAATAAAGCCTTGGCCCACCACCTCAGGCAACGCCTCTGCCACGGTTTTGCCAAGCAGCTCCCGCTTGGGGAAGAGTTGCTGGTACCGCGGGTTCACCAATGAAAACCGGTGCTGGGGCCCGCGCAGAATGGCAAAGACGGCTGGCGCCTGCATGATGAGCTGCTCCATGGTGGCCCGCTGGTCCTCGGCCTGCTGGTACGCCTGCTGCACCTGGTCTGAGAGGGCAGACAGCTGCTCATTGGTGTCCAGCATTTCCTGCACCATGATTTTGGTGCTGTGAATGTCATGGGCGCTGCCCACGCGCATGATCACAGAACCGTCTGCATCTTTCATGGGAACACTTCTGAGCAGGTGCCACCGGTACTGCCCGTCTTTGCTCTTAATCCTGAGCTCTATCTGGTATTCCACATGCTCCGTCATGGCGTTTTGGCGCCGCTGGGCCACCTGCCCCAGGTCTTCAGGGTGAATGGTCTGCTGCCATTTGTCGCCCAGCAGTTCTTCGGCCGGAAGGCCGGTATAGTCCAGCCAGCGCCGGTTTACGTAGGTGCAGCCTCCCTCCGGGTCATTGGTATGGATTAACTGCGGAACCGCGTCTGTCAGGAACCTGAATTTCTCCTCGTTGATTTTACTAGCCTGCCTGGCCAGTTCCCGCTCGGTCACATCATGGGTGTTCTGAATCACAAAGCGCACCTGCCCCGCCTCATCCAGCACCGGCGTGTGCGATGCCTCCCAGTAGCGGGTCTCGTACCCGCCGCCATCAGCGGCAGATTTCTCCAGGTCATACCGCAGCACGTCCAGATAGTCAACCTGTTTGGTTTGCATGGCCCTTTTGATAGACAGAACCACCGGGTTCTCCTCAAAAGAAACCGCCGGGTTCTGGTACACCTCTTTGAGGAAAACCTTTCCCAGGATTTCCTCGCGGGTTTTCATGGTGGTTTTCAGGTATGTGTTGGTGGCTGCCAAAATCTTCAGCTCAGGCGAAACCACCACTATGTTCTCAGGAACGTTGATAAAGTAATCGAAGAAGTCCATAGGAGGGTGCTTTGGTTAGGCTTGGGAGGGAAGCCGGGACATGGGCAAAAGTAACTTATTCAAGGCGTTTTCCTACTGCCCTGGCCCTGCCGTTCCTGCTACAAAAAGCGTGTCTTCTGCCAAAAGGTTTTGCCACACATCAAATATTTTCAGGTTAGTTTCCTGTTTTTGACCTGTTTTTCTGAAAACAGGCCAAAAACGCAGTGATCAGATTCTCCCGCCGGTACAGAACCAAGCCTTCTCCCCTTGCGTTTCCAGGGAGACAGCAAGCGCTGTTCAAGCCCTTGGCTTTGTTTGCTCAACGCACAATGCCAGGCGCTTGCTTTGGCCATTTGAGCACAAAAGACAAATTTTAAACATGCTCTAAGAATGGCTAGCTTTGCCTTTGATTTTTCAGAAAAGAGTTACCCTTGAAAGCAACCCAATTTTTGGAGCTGTACCGGCAGGATCCCGTGGTGCAAACCGTGGCCCAGCGCCTGCAGACTCCTGAACCCCAACATATACAACTGAAAGGCCTGGTAGGCAGCCTGGACGCCGTGGTGGCTTCTGCCCTGCAGACCATGCACCCAGACACGCACCTGTTCATTCTGCATGACCGCGAAGAGGCCGCCTACTTCTACAGTGACCTCTCCAACCTGCTGGAAGACGGCCAGGAGGTACTGCTGTTCCCCAGTTCGTACAAGCGCGCCTATCAGTTTGACCACACAGAGAACGCCAACATTCTGCTGCGCGCAGAGGTGCTCAACCGCCTCAATGACCGCGCCGGGGCCGGGGCTCTGATTGTCACCTACCCAGAGGCGCTCACTGAGAAGGTTATCAACAAAAAATCATTGGTGGCCAACACGCTGGGTGCCAAAGTGGGCGAAAAGCTGGACGTAAACTTTCTCTCTGAGATGCTCACCAGCTATGACTTTGAGCGTACTGACTTTGTCTATGAGGCCGGTCAGTTTGCCGTGCGCGGGGGCATTGTAGACGTGTTTTCTTACGCCAATGAGTTGCCGTTCCGGATAGAGCTGTTTGGTGATGAGATTGAAAGCATCAGAACGTTTGACCCCAGCACACAGCTGAGTGTAGAGCAAAAGAAACACATCTCCATTATTCCCAACGTACAGACCAAACTGCTGCAGGAGACACGGGAATCGTTTTTAGACTTCATTCCCGAAGACAGCAAGATCTGGGTCAAAGATTACCGCCACACCCTGGATGTAGTCTCTGAGTCGTATGAAAAAGCCGAGCAGGCGTTTCAGGAGATGCTGGAAAGCAGCGCGGGGGTGCAGATTGTCTCTAACCCAGAAGACCTGTTTGAAAGCGGCAAAGCCTTCAAAAAACGGCTGGAGGCCTTTACCCTGGTGGAATTTGGCAAGCGGTTCAACTTCAAGAACGCAGAGGTGGTGCAGTTTCAGGCGCACCCGCAGCCGTCGTTCAACAAAGACTTTAAACGGCTGGTCCAGAACCTGCACGAGAACCAGAGCAACAGCTACGTGAACGTCATTGCCGCTGAGTCGCCGCGCCAGGCAGACCGCCTTACCACCATCTTTGACGAGCTGGACCATGACGTGCGGTTCCACCACCTCATGCTGGCGCTGCGCGAAGGCTTTGTAGATGACCTGGTAAAACTGGTGTGCTACACAGACCACCAGCTGTTTGAGCGTTTCTACAAGCATAAGACCAAAGAAGGCTACTCCAAATCAAAGGCACTGACCCTAAAAGAACTGCGTACCCTCAAACCCGGCGACTATGTCACGCACATGGACTACGGCATTGGCCGGTTTGCGGGGCTGGAGAAAGTAGAAGTGGGCGGACGGCTGCAGGAGGCCATACGGTTAATTTACCGGGATGATGATTTGCTGTACGTGAGCATTCACTCGCTGCACAAAATCAGCAAGTACACCGGCAAAGAAGGCACGCCGCCCACCATGAGCAAACTGGGCTCCCCTGAATGGGAAAACAAGAAGAAGCGCGTCAAAAGCAAAGTCAAAGACATTGCCGCCGAACTCATCAGCCTGTACGCCAAACGCAAGAAAGCCCCCGGCTACGCCTTCTCCCGTGACGGCTTCCTGCAGGCCGAGCTGGAATCTTCGTTCATCTATGAAGACACCCCAGACCAAGGCAAGGCTACTGAAGACGTGAAAGCTGACATGGAACAGCCGCACCCCATGGACCGGCTGGTCTGCGGGGACGTAGGTTTTGGCAAGACTGAGGTGGCCATACGGGCCGCCTTCAAAGCCGCCTGTGACGGCAAGCAGGTAGCGGTGCTGGTGCCTACTACCATTCTGGCCATGCAGCACTACAAAACGTTCAGAGACCGTCTGGAGGCGTTCCCCGTGAACGTGGAGTACATCAACCGCTTCAAGACCACCAAACAAATCAAAGAAACCTTAGCCCGCGTGGCCGAAGGCAAAACCGACATCTTGATTGGCACCCACCGCCTGGCCAGCAAAGACGTCAAATTCAAGAACCTTGGTCTGTTAATCATTGATGAGGAGCAGAAATTTGGGGTAAAAACCAAAGACAGGCTCAAAGAGATAAAAGTAAACGTAGACACGTTGACGTTGACGGCTACGCCTATTCCGCGCACGCTGCACTTCTCGCTCATGGGCGCCCGTGACTTGTCTGTGATCGCCACGCCGCCACCCAACCGCCAGCCGGTGCAAACTGAGCTGCACGTATTTGATGATGCACTCATCAGAGACGCCGTGGCGTATGAACTGAAACGCAAAGGGCAGGTCTTCTTTGTGCACAACCGCATCTCAGACATTGAAGAAATGGCCAACCTTATTCTCAAGCTGGTGCCAGATGCCAAAGTCACCTACGCCCACGGCCAGATGGACCCAGAGGAGCTGGAGAAGCGCATGATGCGCTTCGTAGAGGCCGAGTATGACGTGCTGGTCAGCACCAACATCATTGAAAGCGGGCTGGATATTCCCAATGCCAATACCATTATCATCAACCGGGCGCACATGTTCGGGCTAAGTGATTTGCACCAGATGCGCGGGCGTGTGGGCCGTTCCAACAAGAAAGCGTACTGTTATTTATTGACGCCCCCTGTCTCTGGCCTGCCGTCAGATGCCCGCAAGCGCCTGAGCACCCTGGAGGAGTTCTCTGACCTGGGCGAAGGCTTCAAGATTGCCATGCGGGACCTGGACATACGGGGAGCGGGCAACATGCTGGGCGGCGAGCAGAGCGGGTTCATCAATGACCTGGGTTTTGAGGCCTACCACCAGATTCTGGACGAGGCCGTGCAGGAGCTCAAGGAAACCGAGTTCCGGGACCTGTTCTTCAAAGAGCTGGACCTGGAGAATCTGGTAGAGCCCGTGCGTGAATGCTCTATTGAAACCGACCTGGAGATTCTCATCCCAGACTCGTACATCAGCAACATCTCTGAGCGTCTGCAGATGTACAGCAAGCTGGACAGCGTGAAAGACCTGGAGAGCCTTGACAAACTGGTGGAAGGCATGGTAGACCGGTTCGGGCCGCTGCCCCCAGAGGTGCAGCAGCTGGTGGCCATTGTAAAAATGCGTTGGGAGGCTTGCCGCCTGGGCTTTGAGAAGCTGACCATTAAGAAAGAAACCATCAAAGGCTACATACCAAGCCAGCACAATGAAGCGTACTTCCAGTCTGAAACCTTTAGCCGAATTTTGCAGTACGTGCAGCAGCACTCCCGCCGTTCCAGACTGAAAGAAGCCAAGGATAAACTGATTGTCATTATTGAAGACATACGTACCTTGGAGGCAGCCAAGGCTATTTTTGAAGAACTTCAATCCTGATTTCTGTTTTCGGGCTGTTTTTCAAAAAACAGCCCGAAAACAGAAACCATAGAGGAAAAGTGCTGTTTGATTTGTAATTTCAGGAAACGCCTCCAGATTTGAGCCCCTGCTTTTAAATATGACTTCTGTACCAGCCGCTGCCACTGCATTAGATTTACTGCCTGTCATGCGGGCATTGCCTGGATTGTACCTGTTTCTCTCCCCTGAGTTTACCATTCTGGAGGCCACAGATGCCTATCTTGCCGCCACCTTGAAAGACCGCTCCATTATTGGCCGGTATCTGTTTGAGGTCTATCCAGATAACCCAGACGCACCAGAGACCAACGGCAGCCTGAACCTGCGCCAGTCTCTGGAGTATGCCCGCACCCACAAAATGCCCCACCGCATGGAAGTACAGCGGTATGATGTGACCAGACCGGCAGAACAGGGCGGCGGTTTTGAGGAAAAATACTGGCAACCGCTTAACACCCCCGTACTAGATGCCGCCGGCGAAGAGGTTCTGTACCTGATTCACCAGGTAGAAGACGTAACCCAGAAACACAAACTTCTGAACGCCCAGGAACAGATTGCGCAGGAAAACCTGGAGCGGTTTGAGTTAATTGCCAAGGCCACCAATGATGTGATCTGGGACTGGAACCTGCTAAATGACACCATCTGGTGGAATGACGGCTTTAAAACCACCTTCGGCTATAAGGAAGAAGACATTGAGAAGGACATCAACTCCTGGTACGGCCGCATTCACCCAGATGACGCCGAGCGGGTGGTCCAAAGCATTCACGCAGTTATTGACCACGGCGGCACCCACTGGCAGGATGAGTACAGCTTTAGGCGGGCAGACGGCACGTATGCTGATATTTTTGACCGCGGCATAGTGGCAAGAGATGAAACCGGTAAGCCTGTCCGGATGATTGGCGCCATGCTGGACATCACTGAGAAGAACCGGTATGCCGCTGATTTAAAAGCCAGTGAACAGCAGGTAAAAGCCATCTTAGAGGGTATTCCTGAAATTGCATGGGTGGCACAAGCTGACGGGTATATTTATTATTACAACAAAGCCTGGTACCAGTACACGGGCAACCAGAGCCCAGATCAAGGCTGGGGCCACATTCTACACCCAGATGATTTAGATGCCACCGTGTCCAGGTGGGCGCATGCGCTGGCAACCGGGGAGAACTATGTCAATGAGGCCCGGCTAAGGCGGGCCCAGGACGGGCAGTACCGCTGGTTCACCATGTTGGCTACCCCGCTACAGGATGCCGCTGGCAATATACAGGCCTGGATAGGCGTAGACACAGACATACAGGAGCAGAAAGACATACAGCAGAACCTACGGGAGCGGGATGAATACGTGCAGCGCATGCTGGCGCAGGCGCCTGTGCAGTTTGCGGTGATCAAGGGAGAACAATGGACCGTTGACTTTGCCACCCCTAATTTTAAGCTGTTGGTGGGCGGCCGTGATATTGTGGGCAAACCGTACAAAGAAGCGCTTCCAGAACTACAGGAGCAGGGAATCTTTGACATTATGCAGCAGGTCTACTCCACAGGCAGGCTGTACCGCGGCAACGAGCAACCCATCTATCTGGACCGCAACGGCAGCGGCACCCTGGAACTGGGGTACTTTGACTACATCTACCAGCCTCTTTTCAGCCCAGACAGCCAGGTAGAAGGCGTTATGATTCTGGTGGTGGAGGTCACGGAGCGGGTACTGGCCAAGCAGGAGACTGAAAAACTCACTGACGCCCTCCAGTCTTCCTATGACCGTATCAAGAAAATTCTGGACGCACTGCCGCACATGACCTTTACCGCCCGCCCAGACGGGTACATTGACTACTACAGCCAACGGTGGTACAGTTTTTTGGGGGGCTCCCAAAAAGAGCTTATTGGCTGGCGCTGGGAAGATTACGTGCACCCAGAAGATTGGGAAGCCACCATTGCCAGCTGGCGGCGCTCACTGGCAACCGGCCATGATTTTGCCATAGAAAACAGGTGGTTCTCTGTAGAAGAAGGCGGCTACCGGTGGTATCTGGTGAGGGCGGTGCCCGTACGGGATGAAGAAGGCCACATTACCATGTGGGTAGGTTCCAACACAGACATACATGACCAGAAACAGATGCTGCTGGCGCTGCAGGAAAGCACTGAGCATTTCCGGTTCCTGGCAGACAGTATGCCTCAGCTGGTCTGGACCACAGACCCGCACGGGTTCCATGACTACTTCAACCAGCGCTGGGTAGACTATACCGGCTATGATGTTGAAGCCAGCAAAGGCACCCAAATGTGGAACAACCTGCTGCACCCTGAAGATCAGGAGCGGGCGTTTGCCCGGTGGCGGTATTCTCTGGAAACCGGAGAACCCTACCAGGTAGAATACAGGTTCAGACGGGCCTCAGACGGGGAATGGCGCTGGTTCTTAGGCCGGGCCCTTCCTATGCGTGATGCAGAGGGCAACATTCTCCGGTGGTTTGGCACCTGTACAGACATTGAGGAGCAGAAGCGGGATGAGGAGCTCATGGCCCAGACCAACCGGGAGCTGCGTAGCATCAATGAAGACCTGGACAGCTTTGTGTACACGGCTTCGCATGACCTCAAGCTGCCTATCATCAACATGGCGGGCATCTTTAAAGAGCTCACCAAAAGCGCCACATTCCATGACCCGGATGCAGAGCTGCTGATTGGCATGTTTGACAAGGCCCTGAACCAGATCAACGCCACCATCTCTGACCTGGCTGAGATTGTAAAGGTGCAGAAGAACATCAACGCCCACCGTGATGAAATTGAGCTGCATGACCTGCTAGACGAAGTCACCCTCAGCATCAAAGACATGGTGAAAGAGTCACAGGCGCAGATTTACGTAGATTTTAAAGAGGTTCCCCAGGTCATCTTTTCCCGGGTAAACCTGAAAAGCATCTTATACAACCTGATCAGCAACGCCATTAAATACCGCTCACCGGAGCGCCCCCCTGTTGTGCACCTTAAAACAGACAGACAAGGTGATTTCATCAGGCTCACCGTTCAGGACAACGGGCTGGGCATTGATCTGGAGAAGTACGGCAGCAAAGTGTTCCAGATGTTCAAACGGTTCCATAACCACGTGGCGGGTTCAGGCCTTGGCCTCTACATCATTAACCGCATTGTACAGAAAAACGGCGGCTACATTGAGTTGCAGAGCGAGGTGGGCAAAGGGACTACCTTCCAGATCTACATGAAAGAAGCGTCTGAACCCTTGGGGGAAGAATAAACGCCTCGCTCTGTAGAGAGCAGGTGTACATGTGTCTTCTGCGCGGCAAACGGGCCGCAAAAGAACCTGACCTGGCGGTTGCCTCGCCCCATAGCGCCGCTTTGCTGCCCTAAAAACACTGGAGAAGAACCTTTGGCTCCCCGTTTTGGCCTGCAAAGGCAAAAGTTGAACAAGCTCTAAAACAAAAGGCCGCTGGTGCACCACCAACGGCCTTTTGCGGCATGCCCGCCGGGGCACTATTTCCTTTAACAGAAGCAGGAACCTTTACAGGCAGCTACTTTTCTCTGAGACTGGGGAATACCAAGATACACTCCAGCCTTTCAGGCAGAACCAGGGGCTGCTCAGGCAGCCGGGGCAACGGGTACCTCCTGCTGCGGGGCCCAGGTTTGCCCTTGCACCGAAACAGGTGCGGCAGATCTTACTGCTGCGTGCGCAAAACCAGAGACTACCAGAAAAAACAGCAGGAATATGCCCAGCAGAGGTAGATATCTTTTCATAAAAACAGGAAAATCAGGTTATTTCTCCCTCATACTGGTTTGGTTAAGAAAGGTTTGGCGGCAACTCCTGTTTTTAAGCTGTTTTCAAAAAAATACGTACAAAACGCACCTCCCCGCCTCCCTTGCTTAACCCTCTGCCTAGGCTATCGTACATTCTACTACGCCGGTTCCAGTGCGGAGCGGGCACAGAGAAAACCTTAACCCATACTGACATGCAGAATAATAAGAGCAATCACACCTCTCCTGACCTAGGCAAAGAGACGGAGAACCACCAGATAGGCCGTGAGCTGTACAACCGTGACCAGCAGCACCGCCAACCAAACCAACGCGCCCAGGGCAACGACTGGAACAACGGCAATAATTTCCATACCGGCTACAGCAACCAGAGCCGCAGCCACTTTCCGGAAGACACGCACCAGCGCACCACCAACGCAGACTGGGGCGGAAGCCGTGACAAACACTACGGTGACCGGGAGTACAGCACTTACCGCAACCCCAACAACCTGAACTACGGGGACGGCCGCGGCCACAGCTCCCGCTCGGGGCTTGAGAACAACCAGCAGCCGGGCAACCGCAGCCAGCAGAACTACAGCGGCAACCAGTATAGCAGCAACAACCAGCACACGCACTTCTCCCCCTACGGAGACGGCCGCGGCAACTACTCTGCGCGCCAGGACTCCTACGGCCAGGGCCGGGGCAATGACCGTGTCCACTCAGAAGACCAGCTTTCGCGGCAGCGCCGCCTTGATGACTCCAATGAAAACTACTACCGCGGCGGGTACATGGACTCCCGGGGCGTGCGCCAGGAGCTGCCCAACCCAGACAGCAACCCGTACAATGAGTACCCAGGGTCACGCAGCCGCTTTAAAGATGATGACTACCGCTACGGCTCCGGCAACCACACCTGGTATGAGGAGCGCCGCTATACCGCCAATGACGGCCGCAGCCGTGACCGGGACAAAGGCGCCATCTTAGGCGAAATGGGCGAAGGCGTAAGAGAGGCCTGGCAAGACATGAAGCAGGGCGCCCAGAACCTCTGGAACCGGTCTACCGGCAACCGCCATGACAATGACCAGTCAGCTGACCGCCGCAGTGGCAACCGCCATGACTATGAGTACCGTGACCGCCGTGACCGCGGCAATGAAAGCGGCCCGCGCTGGTCAGATGAAACAGACTCAGGAGATGACTCCTTCTTTTACAGTGGCAACCGCAACCCGCGCTACTACTAGTAGCACGGCCAAAGCGACAACAAGATGAAAACCATTATGATTGCAATGCTCCTGACCGGCCTGGCCGGCGCCATCTTGCTCCTCAGGCTTCTACCCCCGCCAGAGGAGCCTGGCCATGAGCCGCTACTTGCCCCATAAAACACCTTCTTGAGAAGCCGGAACTTTTTAGCTCCGGCTTCTTTTGTTAAGAACAGAGACATTCCCCTTTTGAAACGGGGCAGCCCCCAACCGCTGTGGCAGGAATGAAGGGCTTGTCAGATTGCCCAACCTTCCTTTCAGCAAAGCAGGAAGGCACGGTTCTGTAGAAAGGGTTCTGTTTGTCATCTGCGCCCAGGCTTGGCCGTTTTTTGTTTTTGGCCTGTTTTCAGGAAAACAGGCCAAAAACAGAACGGGTGCGGGTGTTCTTTCGGCCTGCGGCCGAAACAAACTTCACCTAACGTGCCTGGTCTATTTTAGAAACTTATTGCACAGAGAATACCCCATGCTCCCTGACCTGCTCACCCAGATACGCGCCTGCCAGATCTGCGCCGCCCAACTGCCCCATGCGCCCCGGCCGGTGCTCAGGGCGTCTGAGACGGCTACGCTCATGATTGTGGGGCAGGCGCCGGGCACCAAAGTACACGCCACCGGCATTCCCTGGAACGACCAGAGCGGCAAACGCCTCAGGCAGTGGCTGGGGCTCACGCCCCAGGAATTCTATGACGAGCGCAAAATTGCCATTGTGCCCACCGGCTTCTGTTTTCCGGGCACCGGTAAGAACGGAGACTTACCGCCCCGCCCTGAGTGTTTCCGGCATTGGCACCCGCAGCTACTGCCCTTGCTGCCCAACATCCGGCTCACGCTGCTCATAGGCGCTTATGCGCAGCAGGCGTTTTTAGGCACCAGGGCCAAGGCCAACCTCACAGAGACGGTGGCCGCCTGGCAGGAGTACCTGCCAACGTACCTTCCGCTGCCCCACCCCTCGCCCAGAAACATGGCCTGGTTCAAGCGGCACCCCATGTTTGAGCGCGAAGTGGTGCCTGCCCTGCAGGAGATGGTGCAGGCGGTCTTGCCCCAGTAGTAGATGGCCGCTTGCCGTTTTTTGCCTATTTTCACGAAAACAGGTCAAAAACAGATGTCCCTCTCCTTTCAGAGCAAACTGCCTCACGTGGGCACCACCATTTTCTCTACCATGAGCCAGCTGGCGCAGCAGCACGGTGCCATCAACCTGTCACAGGGTTTCCCAGACTTCCACTGCCCGCCAGCATTGGTGGAGCTGGTTTCTGAGGCCATGCGCCAGGGGCACAACCAGTATGCGCCCAGCCACGGCATAGCCCTGCTGAGGCAGCAGATAAGCCGCAAGACTGAGTGGCTGTATGGCCACCGTGCCAACCCAGACACAGAGGTTACCGTCACCTCCGGGGCCACAGAGGCGCTGTTTGCCGCTATTGCCGCCGTGGTACACCCGGGAGACGAGGTGCTGGTGCAGGAGCCTTGTTATGACTCGTATGTGCCGGCTATTGAGCTGAGCGGCGGGGTGCCCGTTTTTGTGCCCCTCACCTTTCCTGACTATTCTGTTGACTGGCAGCTGGTAGAGGAGAAACTATCTGCCAAGACCCGCCTGCTGATCATCAACTCGCCGCACAACCCCAGCGGGGCGGTATGGCAAAGAGCAGACCTGGAGGCGTTGGCAAAACTGGCAGACCAGTACCCGTTCCTGATTCTGAGCGATGAGGTGTATGAGCACATGGTGTTTGACGGGCAGCCGCACCAGAGCCTGCTCACGGTTCCGGCGTTGGCTGAGCGGGCGTTTGTGGTCTCGTCCTTCGGGAAAACCTACCACACCACCGGTTGGAAGGTGGGCTACTGCCTTGCGCCCGCGGCCTTGACGGTTGAGTTCAGAAAAGTACACCAGTACCTCACCTTCAGCACCGCCACGCCCTTTCAGCACGCCATTGCCGCTTTTCTGGAGCAGCAGGAGCACTATCTGGCGCTGCCGCAGTTCTACCAGCAGAAGCGGGACTTGTTCAGGGAGCTGCTGCGGCCCTCCAAATTTGACCTGCTCCCCTGCGCCGGCACGTACTTTCAGTTGGCGCGCTATGACCAGCTCTCTGATCTGCCAGACGTAGATTTCTCCCAGTGGCTCACCAGAGAAGCGGGCGTGGCCGTGATCCCGGTCTCCGTGTTCCACCATGACGGCCAAGACCACCGCGTAATCAGGTTCTGCTTTGCCAAGAAGGAGGAGACACTGCGCGCGGCGGCAGAGCGGCTGTGCCGGTTGTAAGAGAGTTCTGAGTTCTGAGTCTTGAGTTCAGCGCCCTTAGTCTGTTTTCGGCCTGTTTTTGGGAAATCAGGCTGAAAACAGGCAGATTCCACTGGCCTTGTAGAACCTTAAGCCCCTACTATGCCCAGTGGAAACCCTTGGCTACCACTCTGCACAGAATAAATACCGCAGGGGGCAGGCGCTTGTGGTTGCCCTTGTAGGTTTTTCACCGTTAGAACAACCCCAAGGGCCTGCCCCTGCTGGCCTCAATTTCTGTTTTGGGGCTGTTTTTCTGAAAACAGCCCCAAAACAGAAACCTTCTACAACAGTTTCTCAGCCACCTCCCGCCAGGAGTTCACGCGCTCAAACTCCAGAATGTTCACGTTGTGGGTAGAGGTGAAGAGCAGTTTCCTTTCCCCTGAGAAGGTGATCAGGTTTTTGGCCCGGTCGTCAATCATGATGTCAGCGCCAATAATGCTTTTGTCACCGCAGAGCACCATGTTCTTCCAGCTAATGAACGGGAAGTGGTCATGCAGCCAGTCAAACTTGTCAATGAGTGAATTTCTGAACTCCATGCCGGCGCTTACTATGAACACCTCATATTTCTCCGTGAGGGCTTTGATGACTTCCTGGCTGTCTGGGATCACCTTCAGGTCCCTGAAGAAACCTTCGGCGTTGATGTACTCCCACACCTTGTCTTTGTGCTCCTCTGGCACAGCCTCGTAGACCTCCTTGCCATGCAGTGCCTCCAGGGTGAGTTCCAGGGCGCAGTCGCGGTTGTAGAGCTCAATGAATTTATCAATAGGGTCAGCCATGACCTCATCCATGTCAATGGCAATTTTTTTCTTCTGGTACTCCATGCGGCTGTATTTCGGTTTTGAGAAAGTCCCTACCTTTATCGGGATTGAAGTCAGTAAGTTACCTTTTCTACTCAAAACCAGTAAATCATAATTCCCAATTCCTAATTCTCAATTAATTAAAATGGCTGACCTGCGCGTTACCCTTATCCAAAGCGACCTGCACTGGCATGATGCCGCCGCCAACCGGGCAAAGCTCCAGCAGAAAATAGAGGAGGTGCCTGGCAGTGACCTGATTGTTTTGCCAGAGATGTTTACCACGGGCTTCAGCATGGAGGCACCGGCCTTGGCCGAACCCATGGGCGGGGAGTCTGTGAACTGGATGCGCCTCATGGCCAGGCAGAAAAACGCGGTGATCATGGGCAGCCTGATCATTGCCGAGCACGGGCACTACTACAACCGCCTGATCTGGATGCGGCCAGACGGCACCCACGCCCAGTATGACAAGCGCCACCTGTTCAGAATGGCCGGCGAATGCGAGGCGTACACCCCCGGCAAAGACCGCCTGCTTGTAGAACTGAACGGCTGGCGCATCTGCCCGTTGGTGTGCTATGACCTGCGGTTCCCGGTTTTCTCCCGCAACACGCCCATTGCCTATGATGTGCTTATCTACATTGCCAGCTGGCCCAGCCGGCGGCGGCTGGCGTGGCAGACGCTCCTGAAAGCCCGCGCCATTGAGAACCTGGCGTTCTGTATTGGCGTGAACCGCGTTGGTCAGGATGGCAACGGCCACACGTATGCCGGTGATTCTGCCGCGTACAACCTTCTGGGGGAGGAACTGGCGCACCATGAGCACGAGGAGGCCACCACCACCGTCACCCTCTCCCGCGCGCACCTGGAGGAAACCCGCCAAAAACTGCCCTGGCATATAGACGCAGATGCGTTTACGCTTTTGTAGCAACGTTTCCAGAATTCCTGTTTTGGAGCCGTTTTCTTAAAAACAGCTCCAAAACAGGAACCAACGCTACGGCTGCACCAAGAGTTTATGGGTGATGGTTTTGCCGTCAGCCAGCACCACCTTTAACAGGTACAGGCCCGCTGGCGTGGCGGCGGTTGAAATCTGGTGCAGCTGGTCAGCGCTGGTTTTCCCCGCCAGAATATTTTGCCCCGCCACGTTGTAGAGCACATAGGTGGCCGCCTGGGGGGTCAGCAATTGGGTGAAGCCCCGGGCAGGGTTAGGGAACAGTTTCAGGCCGGCAAGGGCTGGGGGCTCCTCTCCCAGGCCCAGCGGCTCTTTGATTACTTTCAGAAACCGGAGACCACCCGCCCGGGTACCAATGAGCACCTCTGGCAACTGATCACTGTTCTGATCCAGATCTCCCACGGCCACGGCGGCGCCTGCCCCAAAAATAGCCGGCTGGTACTGTTGCAGGGCTGGCTGCCAAAGAACGTTGGCCTCTACCGGGAATGCACCGGCCAGGTGTGCGGCAAAGTCTGGGTACACCTTAACCTCCCCGCTGTCATCTGAGGTTAGCAGATCAGCCTTGCCGTCTTTGTTCAGGTCAGCCACCTGCACCTGTAGCCGGCCATACACGCTGCTGCCGTCCAGCCCACCCAAGGCCTCTGTCACCAATGACCAGGCGGGGGCGGTGTTGCTGCCCGTGTTCCGGTAGTAATGCAGTGCCCCAGACGCTCTTCCTATCAATAAATCCACTGTCCCGTCCTGGTTGACATCTGTGAGGTAGGGGCTGTCTCCCCTGAAGAACAGGACTCCGGTGATGGTGCCCTCCTGCTGCCGGGAGAATTGAGCGGGCTGCCCCGCGGCGGCCTGGTTCAGGAGGTACTTCAGCTCTACCCGGGAGGTGGTGTTGTTGTAAATGCTCCACACCAGGTCAACGGCACCGTCTTTGTTCAGATCCAGCAGTTGGGGTTTGAGGGCCTGCTGACCAAGCACAGAGAAAGACAGGTAATCTATGGCCTCCTCCTCAAAAACCGGTTGTTGTCTGGTGCCTTTGTTCTTGTAAAAAGTGAGGGTAGCGGCATAGCGGCCATTCTCCAGCACGGCGGTATTGCCAATGAGCAGATCCAAGACCCCGTCTCCGGTGAGATCTGCCAGGGCCGGGGCCGCGCCTTCCCCTACGTCTATCATCTGGTTTTGCAGGAACGGCTGCTTGGGGGCCTGAAATCTGGGTGCCTGGGCGGTCCCGGTGTTGGCGTATACCCAAACCGAGTTCTTCAGGTCTACATTCTGGTGGGAGTTGCTGGTCGCATTGGGGGCCACCACCAGATCTGGCACGCCGTCAAAGGTGACATCCAGGTAATAGGCCGCCGGGAAAACGCTGAACTGGTTCCCGGTGATGTCTGGCGGAAGGTTATAGTCAGCGCTGGAGAGTTTGGGGAGCAGGTTTGTACCGGTGTTCAGGAGCGTGACCAGATCAGCGCAGTCATCATGCCCCGCCAGCAGGTCCAGCACGCCATTGCCGTCTACGTCTAGCGGCAGCACGCTGGAACCGCCCACGTGGTGGGACGAAGGACAGCTTTCGCCGCCAAACCGGTAGCTGTTGCAGGAGCCGGCGCAGCGGGTGAGGTTGCCCCAGCGGTTGGTCACCTTGGTGAAGGTGATTTCGGCGCAGCCCAGGTTTTGCTCCACCCGCTGGTTCTGGTAATACTCCAGGGTTCTGCCGCCAGACCACTCCCAGGTAAGAATATCCAGGTCCCCGTCCCCGTCCATGTCCACAATGGCGGGCATGTCTTCCGCGCCTACCACAATGTTGCCGTCTCTGTTGTACAGCAGCAGCGGGTGCGTGAGTGAGAAGGTCAGTTTGCCGTGCTGCGCAGACGTGTTGGTGTAGAGTTTGATACCCGCGTTGGTGGCCGTGAACAGGTCTGGGGCGCCGTCACAGTTGAAGTCCCGCAGCAGGGCAAAATAGATCAGATCGCGGGGAAAGGCGGCGGCATACTGCGGCGCGAACTGGTACCGCCACTGCCCGCCCGCCTGCACGGCCAGAAACGTGGAGACGCGCTGGCTGCTCCGGTCAAACACAAACAGGTCTGGCTGCCCGTCCAGATTCAGGTCTATGTGGGAGAACTGGGGGCTGTTCATACCACCCGCCCAGGGCAGCGGCAGGGAGCTCCCCTGCTTCTGCACGGCGGGGCCTGTTACTTCCTGCAGCCGCACGGAGGCTTGGGCCCAGGCAATAGAGGGAGCCAGGGCTATGTAACTTATGAAAAAGGCTAGTACCTTTAATGCACGAATCATTCGTATCTATTGGTTTGACTAAAGTTACAAAACATATGATGGAGCACGTGGCGTCCCTTTATCAAAAATACCTGGAGTGCCGGAAAGTAAGCACAGATTCCAGGGCCGAACAAGACAATACCCTCTTTTTTGCCTTAGACGGCCCCAATTTCAAAGGCAGCCAGTTTGCCCAGGCCGCGTTGGACAAGGGCGCCCGTTACGCGGTGGTGCAAGACCCTACTATTACCGGCCCAAACATCATTCAGGTAGAAAACACGCTGAACACCCTGCAGGCCCTGGCCCTCCACCACCGGCTGTTGCTGCGCATACCTGTTTTGGGCATTACGGGCTCTAACGGGAAAACCACCACCAAAGAGCTCATCAATGCCGTGCTCAGCAAAAAGTTCAACGTGCTCTGCACCAAAGGCAACCTGAACAACCATATTGGGGTGCCGCTCACCTTGTTGGGCATACAGCCGGAGCATGAGCTGGCTATCATTGAGATGGGGGCCAACCACCCCGGCGACATTGCCGAACTCTGCGCTTACGCCCTTCCCACCCACGGCCTCATCACCAACATTGGCAAAGCCCATCTGGAAGGATTTGGTAATCTGGAAGGCGTGGCCCGCACCAAAAGTGAGCTCTACCTGCACCTGGACAAAGCCAACGGCACAGTGTTCGTCAATACCTCTAACGAACACTTGATGAGGATGGTACGCCGCCTAGAAAAGAAAGTCACCTACTACCAGCCCGGCAATGATTATACCGGTGAACTGCTCCAGGCTGCCCCGCAGGTGATGTACCGCGCCGCAGATGGCAAAGAAGTGCACACGCACCTCATGGGTTCCTATAATTTTGAGAACATGATGGCCGCCGCCTGCATTGGCCAGTACTTTGGGGTTCCGCATTCAGACATCAACTCTGCCATTGCCGGTTATGTACCCACCAACAACCGTTCGCAGGTTGTACAGAAAGACACCAACACCATTCTGCTGGACGCCTACAACGCCAACCCTAGCTCTATGGCTCTGTCAGTGGCCAACTTCGCGCAGATGGCGGGTGAGCCCAAAGTAGTGATTCTGGGCGATATGCTGGAACTGGGCCAGGAAAGCGAGGCTGAACACCGGCTTCTGGGCAAGCAGCTAGATCAACTGCCGTTTGCCCAGGTCTTTCTCTGCGGAAAGGAAATGCGCTACGCCGCAGAGGTAAACCCTGGCTTCAGGTATTTTGCAGAGAAAAGTGCGCTGGAGCAGTGGCTGACAGACCACCCGGTACGCAACAGCCACCTGTTGATCAAAGGCTCCCGCGGCATTGGCCTGGAGACGCTGGTGGCGCTGCTGTAACTATTTTACGTTTTGGGGCTGTTTTCTCAAAAACAGCCCCAAAACGCAAACACCTCACCGCATTTAAAGACCTGTGAGGTTTCACCAAAATCTTTGGCAGGCTTCCCTTCCATTTCCTTGTTGCCTCCCGGAAGGTTCCTGGCGGCCAGGGTCAGCCCCTATCTTACATTGCCTTTCCAGCTTGCCAGCCGTTTATTTCAGAATGATTTCTATTGATCCTGTTTTCCGCCTGTTTTTGGGAAAACAGCCCTAAAACAGAAAACCTCACCGTTCTGGTAGAACGGTGAGGTTTAAACTGCCATTGGCAGTGTCACTTAAAACGGCGACTCAAATTGAGCCAAGGTAGGGAGCACTTCGTCCTTCTCAGATACCAGCGGGTTTTCAATTCCCCAGTCAATGCCTAGCGCCGGGTCATTCCAGAGCAGACCGCCCTCAGATTCTTTGTTGTAGTAATTGCTGCACTTGTACTGGAAAACGGTGCCTTCCTCCAGCGCCACAAAACCGTGCGCAAACCCAATGGGCACAAAGAACATATTGTGCTTGTCGGCTTCCAGAAGGCAGGTGGCGTGCTGCCCGTAGGTGGGTGAGCCTTTTCTCAGGTCTACCGCCACGTCCAGCGCCTTCCCAACCACCACGCTTACCAGTTTGGCCTGGGCATAGGGTGGCTTCTGCAAGTGCAGCCCGCGCAACACGCCTTTCTTGGAAATGGAGCGGTTGTCCTGCACAAAAGTGTCTGTGATTCCCGCCTCTGCAAATTGTTTCGCACTGAAGGTTTCCAGAAAGGCGCCGCGGTCATCTGCAAACACCCGCGGGGTGATCTCTATAACGCCGGCTATGGGGTAGGTAGTCACTTGCATGTTTCTCAGTTAATGTTTTGGTGGTAAGCGGTGGCCTATGGTCAACAGAGGCGCTACCGCCTGGATTTATTTTCTGGCCGGTTTGCCGGTAGCGGCCTCAATGGCGGCAAAGTACCGGTCTATCACATATTTCTCGTCAAACTTCTCAAGGGCTAAGCGGCGGCTGTGCTGGCCCAGGGTTTGCAGCTCCTGCTCAGACAGGTTGAGCACCTTCTCCATGTTGGCGGCCAGGTCTGCTCCGTTCCTTACTTCGCAGAGGTAGCCGTTGTAGCCGTCTACCACGGTTTCTTTGCAGCCAGGCACGTTGGTGGTGACAATGGGCTTGGCCAGGGCGGCGGCTTCCAGCAACGTACGCGGCGTACCTTCACGGTAAGACGGGAGCACCACACAGTCTGCCTGGTGCATGACGCCGGCCACGTTGTCTGAGGTGCCCAGGTACTCCAGCCAGCCTTCCTGCGCCCATTGCTCTACCACGGTGCGCTTGATCCCAATATTGCCTTCCTCGTCAATGCCCCCCAGCAGCTGCACCCGCACGGCGGGGTATTTGGCTTTCAGGATCTTGCTCGCCTCTACATACTCTACCAGCCCTTTCTCATACAGCGCCCGTGACACCATCAGGAACACAAACGGGTCCTGGCGCTTGAATTGGGCCGCAGGCTGAAAACGCGTGGTATCAATACCGGAGCCGGGAATCACCTCTGTCACCGACTCGCGCACCAGTTTTCGGCCCAGAAAAAGTTCTTTGTCATCATTGTTCTGAAAGAAGACCTTGGCCGGAAACTGGAACGAGAATTTATACAGCGCCATGGCAATTTTGGAGACCAGGTTCTCTACAATGAACACCGTGCCCAAACCAGACACGTTGTTGATGGTGGGGATGCCCGCCAGTTTGGAGGCAATACTGCCGTAAATATTGGGTTTGATGGTGTACTGCAAGATCACGTCTGGCTTCACCTGCTTATACGCCTTGTAGAAGTTCTGAATCAGCAGCATGTCTTTGAGCGGGTTGGTGCCTTTGCTTTCCATGGGCAAATGCACAAACCGGCAGCCCTCGGCCACCAACTTGGCTGAGTACGCGTCTTCGGGGGCAATGGCCACCACCTCATGCCCCGCCTTCAGCAAGGCTTTGACCAGACTCAGACGGAAATTGAAGATGTTCCAGGACTTGTTGATGACAATGGCAATGCGCATGGGCGTAGTTTAAAAGACAAAGATAGTACAGCCAGTGGGTTAACCCGCACCTATACGCAGAAACTGTGCGGGCATCTGGGCTAGTTTCACCCTTTTGCGTACTTTGCAGCCGTACAAGCCTGTAGCTTATAGTTGGCCTATGACCGCTTACTTTCTTAACACCCACGTACTGGTGGTGATTCTGTTTCTGGTTTTGTTTGTGTTGAAGGCCATCCTGCTCTTCCTGAACAAGCATGACCGGCTGAATAAAATCAGAGCTTCTACCCTGATGCTGGACCTGGTGTTTGGCGTCTTGATTCTGGTGACGGGGGCGTATTTAATTGGCTATAGGGCCTTTTACGGCAGTGGCACTCTGCCCACCTGGCTTCTGGCCAAGGTGGTGCTGGTGCTGGCGGCCATCCCGGTGGGGATAGTGGGGCTCAAGCGGCACAGCAAGGTGCTGACCGCACTGGGGCTCCTGCTCTTTCTGTATGTCTACGGCGTAGCCGAAACTAAAAGCCTGAAAATGCGTCCTGATACAGAAGAGGAGGCCACCGCTCTGCCAGATAGGCAAGCACAGACAGCCGCTATTGCCCAGCCGCAAGCCAAACACCCTATTCTGTCACAGATGCAGGGCACCCAGCTGGAAAACACCAAAGCCATCTACACTCAGCTGTGCGCCACCTGCCACGGCGAAGACGGCCAAAAAGGAGCCAGCGGGGCCGTTGGCCTGCAGCAGAGCTCTCTGAGCCAGGCAGACAGGAAGGCGGTGATTGCCAACGGGCGGGGCCTGATGCCGGGCTTCAGCGCTACCTTGACAGAACAGGAAATAGAAGCACTGGCCTTGTACACCACCCTACTTAAAAAGTAATTTACCACATGAGAAACCAACTCCACGTAACGGCTAAAGAACAGGAGACCGCTGTATTGGTGGCCGTGCCGCAATGGCGCCAGACCGATGAAAAGACAAAGGAGTACCTAGATGAGCTGGCTTTCCTGACCGAGACCGTGGGGGCCAAAACCCTGAAGCGGTTTATCCAGAAGCTAGACAAGCCAGACCTGCGCACCTACGTGGGCAAGGGCAAGCTGGAAGAGATTGTGGCGTATGTGAAGGAGCACAAGGTAGACATGGTCATTTTTGACGATGAGCTTTCGCCCTCCCAGGTGCGCAACCTGGAGCGTGAGCTGCAGGTGAAAATCATAGACCGGAGCCTGCTCATTCTGGACATCTTCGCGCTGCGCGCCCAGACCGCCACCGCCCGGGCGCAGGTAGAAATGGCCCAGTACCAGTACCTGCTGCCCCGCCTGACCAACCTCTGGACCCACTTGTCGCGCCAGCGGGGCGGGGGCGTGGCCATGCGTGGTCCCGGTGAAACCGAGATTGAGACAGACAGACGTATTGTGCGCGAGAAGATCTCGTTGCTCAAAGAGAAACTGGAGAAGTTTGAGAAGCAGAACTTTGAGCAGCGCAAGTCCCGCAGCGGCATTGTGCGCGTGTCACTGGTAGGGTACACCAACGTGGGCAAGTCAACGCTCATGAACCTCATCTCTAAATCAGATGTGTTTGCAGAGAACAAGCTATTTGCCACCGTTGACGCCACGGTGCGCAAGGTGGTGATTGACAACATCCCGTTCCTGCTCTCAGACACGGTAGGGTTCATCAGGAAACTCCCCACCAAGCTTATTGAAAGCTTCAAGTCTACCTTAGACGAGATCAGGGAGTCTGACCTGCTGCTGCACGTGGTAGATGTCTCGCACCCGTCTTTTGAGGAGCACATTGGCGTGGTGAATGAAACCCTGAAAGATATCCAGTCTGCTGAAAAACCAGTGATTCTGGTGTTCAACAAGACCGACCTGTACCTGCAGGAGCGGGAGCAGGAGCTGCAGGAGCACAGCCCCGAGGCCAGGCCAGACATTTCTGACCTGAAGTCTTCTTACATGGCCAAGGAACATACGCCGGCCGTGTTCATCTCAGCGGCCAACCGTACCAACATTGATGAGTTGCGCGAGGTGCTGCTGCAGCATGTCTCTAAAATTCACCTTGAGCGCTACCCCAACAACCAGGCGCCACAGGAGTGGTAGTCTGCTGAGAGTCTGAGGGGCTTTACTTTTCTGTTTTCGGGCTGTTTTTGCCAAAACAGCCCGAAAACAGAAACCTGCCCCACTCCCCGCACCACCTCGCGCTCCTTCCTTTGCGCAGGTTGCAGGTTCTTTAGCGCTGCCAGCCAGGGTGTCTACCGGGTCACCCGCGCCCGGCACCGGGGCAGCAATCTTTTTCCCGCCCGCGGGCGCATCACAGACAGAAGCAGATTCACCTTTTGCAGGCGGCCTGCCGGCCTTGATTCCCTCCCCCACACCCCCTGTTTCCCCGCAAAACTATTTGCCTCTGAATCCAGTAAAGAGGGGGAAGCCGTGTTGCCGTTTTTAGCCTGTTTTTGAGAAAACAGCCCTAAGAGCATGTTTAAATTTGCCTTTTGCGCTGCAAACGGGTATCAAAAGAACCTGACTTTGCTTTTTTCTCGCACCATAGCGCTGCTATGCTGCTCAAAAAACGCTTCGCCAGAACCTTTCGCTCCCCGTTTTCGCTTGCAAAATCAAAATGTAAACAAGCCCTAAAACGCAGTGGCCGCTTATACTTTTTGACGAAGTTTTACATGAAGACGTTATATCTAGTACGGCACGCAAAATCAAGCTGGGAATTTGAGGATCTGAGTGACCATGACCGCCCCCTGAACAAACGCGGCCGCTCAGACGCGCCCCTGATTGGGCAGGAGCTGGCTGACCGGAAGGTGGAGCTGGACCTGATCATTTCCAGTTCAGCGGTACGGGCACTTTCTACTGCTACGCTCCTGGCCAAAGAGCTGGAATTTGAGCCGGAGAAGATTGGGGTGCAGGAAGAACTCTACCGCATTGACGCAGAGTCTCTCCTGCTCTTCATTCAGTCCCTGCCAGATGAGTACAACCGGGTAATGCTGGTGGGCCACAACCCCACGTTCACAGAAATCACCAATCAGCTTTCGCCAGAGAAAACCATTGCCAACCTGCCTACCGCCGGGGTGGCCGCGTTCAGCTTTGACGTGAACTACTGGGGGCAGGCTGGCCCGGACAACGCAAAACTTCTTTTCCTGGACTTCCCTAAAAACTACAGATAGAGTCCGCTTTAGGCGCCGCGCCCACCATACCAGACACCAATGGCAGAAACAGATAAACTACATTCCCTTGACACCTCCTCTTCGGCAGACCCGGACAAGCCAGAGACACCGCTCATCAGCCGGGAGCTGAGCTGGCTTTCATTTAACTACCGGGTGCTGCAAGAAGCCAAAGACCCGCGCGTTCCTTTGCTGGAGCGCCTCAAGTTCATGGCCATCTTCTCCTCTAACCTGGATGAGTACTTTAAAGTGCGGGTGGCCACCATGCGCCGCCTGGTAAAGCTGAAAAAGAAGACCCGCGAGAAACTCAGGGAAGACCCGGCCCAGGAACTGGACAAGATTCTGGCCGAAGTAAGCCGGCAGCAGAAGGAGTTTGGGCAGGTGTTCAGAAATGAGCTGATCCCGGAGCTCAAGAAGGAGCACATTCACCTGATCAATGAGCAGGAGTGCCATGACCGGCAACGGGAAACGGCGCTCGCCTATTTTCAGAGAACTGTCAAGCCCCTGCTGGTGCCAATTATTTTCAGCTCCAACCCCAGCCCCCTGTTCCTGAAAGACCAGACGGTCTACCTCATGATCAGGCTGGTGCCGCAGCAGGGGCAGCCAGAGCAGTACGCCATTCTGGAACTGCCCACCCAAAAGCACGGCGGGCGGTTTGTAGAACTCCCGGCAGAGCAGGGCGAACAGTATGTCATGATGCTGGATGACGTGATCAGGATTGGCTTGCCAGACCTGTTCCCCGGTTTTGCGCAAGTAGAAGCCTTCGCCCTCAAACTTTCACGGGACGCCGAGCTGGACATTGAGGAGGAAGTCTCAGGCAACCTGATGGCCAAGATCAAAAAGAGCCTGAAGAAGCGGGAGAAAGGCCACCCCAGCCGGCTGCTCTATGACCCAGAAACGCCAGAAAGCATGTTGCAGGCCCTGCTGGAGCGCATTGGCCTGACCCAGGATGAACTGGTGACCGGCAGCCGCTACCATAACTTCAGGGACTTCTTCGGGTTTCCTGCGTTTGAGCGGGAAGACCTGTATTACCAACCGCAGCCCCCCCTGCCCCACCCGGGCCTGGAGAACGCCCCCAGCCTCTTAGACGCCCTGCAGACCCAGGAGTTTCTGGTGCATTACCCGTACCAGAAGTTTGACTACGCCCTGCGTTTTTTTGACGAAGCCGCCTCAGACCCCAAAGTCACCAGCATTAGCGCTACCCTGTACCGGGTGGCAGACAAGTCAAAGGTAGCCAAGGCCCTGATCAAGGCCGCCGAACACGGCAAACTGGTCACGGTGATTGTAGAGCTGAAAGCCCGCTTTGACGAGGAGTCAAACATCTTCTGGGGCAACAAACTGGAGAAAGCGGGCGCCAATGTGATTTACGGTGTGCCTGACCTCAAAGTGCACAGCAAGATTGGCCTGGTGTCACGGCAGGAAGACGGCCATGCCAAACTCTACGCCTACCTGAGCACCGGCAACTTTAATGAGAAAACCGCAAAACTCTACACAGACCACGCCCTCTTCACCTCAGATGAGCGCCTTACGCAGGAGGTGGCCCAGGTTTTCAACTTTCTGGTAGACGGCCTGCAAGACTACACCTATGAACACCTGCTGGTAGCCCCCCTTACGCTAAGAACACGGTTTGAGGAGCTTATTCAGCGGGAGATGCAGCTGGCGCAGGAAGGCAAACCTGCCTATATGCTCGTCAAGATCAACGCCCTGCAAGACACCCGCATGATTCAGCAGCTGTATGCGGCCAGCCAGGCAGGCGTAAAAATTGAGTTGCTGGTGCGCGGCATCTGCAGCCTCTTACCGGGCATACCCGGCGTGAGCGACAACATCACGGTGCGCAGCATTGTAGACCGCTATCTGGAGCACGGCCGCATCTATGTGTTTGGCAACGGCGGCGAGGAGATAGTCTACATTGCCTCTGCTGACTGGATGAACCGCAACCTGAGCCGCCGGGTAGAAGTGGGGTTCCCGCTTTACAACCCTGCCCTGCGGCAGGAGATCAGGCATCTGCTGGACCTTCAGCGGCAAGACAACCAGAAGGCCCGCAACGCAGACAACACTTACTGGATCTCTGAAGACCCCACCACCACCGTGCGGGCGCAGTACGCCATCTATGACTTTCTGCGGCAGCAAACCGCCGCCGCCGGCTTTGAGGTCCCCCCGGCGGCAGATACCCGCAAATAGTCCCTTTCCGCCCTGCGGATTTCTTTTTTCAACCAGAGCAGAGTGACCGGCACGGTTTCTGTTTTAGGGCTGTTTTTCAAAAAACAGCCCTAAAACAGAAACCGTGCCCACCCAAAAGCAATAAAAAAAAAAACGGCAGGCTCCTGAGCGCCTGCCGTTTTTGCTTTGTTTTCAGGAAAACGGCTCCAAAACAGACCTACCAGCTATTGCTTCAAGAACCGGCGGGGCGGCACCAGGAAGAGCTCTACATTGAAGAAGATGGCATCTTTGATGTGGTTCTCAATTAGTGGGTTGGCCTTCTTGTTCTCGCCGTCATACACGCCAAACTTGTGGTTGTACCGGTAGCCCGTCTCTAACCCGAACCACAGGAAATCATAAATCTCCCGGTCCCATCTAAAGCGGCCCCTGATCTCAGACTTTCGCAGCTCCACGGTTTCATACTGGCTGAACTGGTCATTGTTGATGTTGATGTTGTAGCTGGCCCCTTCAATTTTGTAGCCCAGGTAGAAGAAAGACTTCTCAGAGAAGTTGCGCCTGAAGGTGACATTTGCCGGGAAGATGGCCTCAACCCCCCAGCGGTCATTGAACGTGCGGTTGTACATGAACGCCGGGTAAATGGTCTGCCGCCCAAACGCATACCCCAGTTGCGCGCCCACGCCATAAGACAGGTAGGGGCTCTTTTTCCAGCCATAAATCACCTCCATAGAGGTTCTCAGGTACCGGCTAAAGCTGATCTGGCTGTACTTCCCGTAATCACCGTTCAGCTCGCCTTTCACCCTGAACAGCAACCAATTCTTCTGGTTAATGGGCCGCAGTACAATGAGCTGCCCGTCTAAGGAACGCAGATCTTTGTCTTCCAGGGTATTGTACAGGGGGTAGTCAATGTTGGCGGGTTCTTTGAAGTTGAACTCCTCCAGTTGATAGCCGCCGCCCACCACTACTTTCAGATGCGGCCGGTTCCAGACGGGGGCATAGGCCTTGAATTCAAACTTATTACTTCTGAGCACCTTGGCTTCTGAGTTGCCAATATCGCCCTGCTTGCCTTCAGAGCGCAGGCCAAACCGGGGCAGGGTTTCATAGCGCACAATCACCCCCCGGCTCTTCGCCTGCCCCAGCACAGAGGGGTTGGCCAGCTCCTGCGGGTCATACTGCGCCCGGGCCGCCCTCACTGAGTCAGTGAAAAAACCCTGCCCCTGCACCTCTAGCCCCCAACACCCCAGAACTGCCAATACTGTCAATAACTTTTTCATAAGAGTTTTATGTGTCAGGATAACCGCCCCTCCTTCTTAAAAGAGAAACCCGAAATTGAGGTTGAACAATTTTTCTTCTTCGCCTATGGAATACGTGGCGTTCACCACCGCCTGCTTGAGTACGTCAACCCAGATCCCGCCGCCTACGCCGCGGTGTATTTTGCTGGAGTTTTCGCCGTCATTCCACACCCGGCCGTGGTCTACCAAGCCCATGATGCCAAACTTGCCGGGGAACAGGTACACGTTGAACTTGAAGACCTCTAACCGCACCTCTGTATTCTGGTAGAGCATGCTTCGGCCGGCAAAGCGGGTGCGGCGGTAGCCGCGCAGGTTGGTAAGGCCACCCAGCATGTTGGCCTGGTAGAAGGGGAAGTCACCAATGTTATGGGCACCGCCAACCCGGGCGGCCAGCGTGAGCTGGAACGGGAGCCGCGGCCCTATGTAGAAGATAAACTCAGACCCCAGCCGTCCAAATTTGTGTCTCTGCCCATTCAGCTGGTGGTTGTAGGTAAATTCATTCAGCCACTTTAACCCAATACGGGGGTTGATGGGCGTGCTCACCGCCTGCAGGTCTATAAAGGCCCGCACCCCGGTGAAACGGGCTGTGCCAAACCCTTCTTCTGGCAGCACCTCATCAATGTACCGGTCCTGGGAGTGCTGCACCTGGAACTGGTCATAGAACGGCCCTATGCCCATGCGCACGTAGCGGGTAAAGCTGGTGTTGAGTGACGGGTTGACCATGAGCCGGGCAATGCGCACCCTGTAGAATTCTATGCTCTTGTTTAGGTCCTGCTCTGACTCATTGCCCAGCCCAAAGAAGTTGATCTGGTACTGCGGCCCAAAAACAGCAGCCTTGATGCCTAAGTCCAGGTTGTCATTGAGCACCTGCTTGAATTCGCCGTCATAGCGTATGTTATAGGCGCCGGTGGCGAAGGCATAGTTGGCCCGCAGGTAATGCTCAGAGGCATACGGTGTTTTCCTGAATTTGTGGTTGCGGTACACAGCCCCGCCCCCCAGGAACAGGCCGTCATCTACGTTGTACTCCAGAGACAGGCGCGGCCCAAAGTACGGCAGCTTGTAGTTGTCCCTGTCATACAGGTTCACCTCGGGAAAATCTTCGGTTTTATCTTCGGCCTCGCGGCCGAGGGAAATGGTGTTTTTCTCCCCAGTGAAGTCATAGATCTTGGTTTTGCGCACCCAGCCGCCCACATACGAGCTGTCTCTGATGATGTCTTCGCCGTCACCGCCAATAATTCTGATCATTGGGCTCCGGCCTACGTTTCCCGTCACCTCAATCACATCATCCCCTCCCAGGGCATACAGCCTGATCTCCTCGGTTTCCCTGTTCTGGAACAGGCGCCGGTAAAGTACCTTGCTCACCTCTCCCTCTTTGTTGATCTTGCGCATCACCACCTCGGTCTGGTCATTGCTGAGGCGGCGCACCTCAAACTTCTCGCGTTTGTCACTGCCGGCAATGTCTACATTCTCTGCCAGCTCCAGATAGTACTTCTCAGCTACCTGCGGCAACAGCTCCCGCCGTGATTTGAGCTTGGCAATCATCTCCGGGCCGGAGATGGGGAACACCTCTGCCGGCATCTGCTTTACCGCCTCCTCTATCTCAGCATCTGAGATGGAGCTCTTCATCTCCTGGGCCAGACTGATCCATTCCTCTCTGGTCACGCCAGACAAAAAGGTACGGTCAACGGTGAGGGCGGTCAGGTTCAGGCCTTTGTAGTCTGCATAATCATACCCAAAGTTCTGGAAATTGCGCACGGCCCACCGGCGGCTCACCAGCCACGGAATAAGGCCGTCTGCTTTGAAGAAAGCCACGTCCCGGTCCTCGGGCACCGGCCGGAAGGAGCGGTTGTCTTCGCCTGAGCGGGTTTCTACCCAGCGCCACTGCCCCTCATGCCGGTCCCAGTCGCCAATAAGCATGTCTAACAAACGGGCCCGGGCATATTCTTTTTGCTCCACGCGGTTGTCATGGTCATTGCGAAGCCGCTCCAGCACCTTCTCGGTTCCTACTATGTTGGTGGCGTTGCCCAGGCTGGCCACATCTGCGTGGTCTTCATCTGCGTCTTCCTCTAAGAAAGCCACCGTGTTGCTGAATTCATCCAGGTACTGGCGCAGCCGCGGGTCATTGGGGATGTACACCAACTCCGGGTTGGTGTGGTACACCCCGGCGGCACCTGCCAGCTTAGCCGCCACCAGGGCACCATAGGGGTGCTGCGCAGAAATCTGGTCTTGCAGCAGGTCGCGGGCAAAAGTCTCTTGCAGCGCCACGGGCAGCACGTTGGTAGGGTCTTTGTTCACTGACCGCAGCGAATATTCCCGCCCTTCTTCGTTGCGCAGTTTCAGAGAAGAGGTTTGCTTGCCGCCCCCTTTCTTATAAGGAGTCAAACCACCTTTGGCCGTACCCAGGTCTAGCAGCGGCATAGAGACCTTGGTGCGCCACTCCTGCCGGTAATGTTCCCCCAGCAGACCTCTTTTCACCCCGCCCGCAGCGTACATGGGGTTGGCGGCAATGGTTATGGTGCTGTCTGCGTAATCTTCTTTGGGCATGGCAATCTCTTGCTCCTTTACCACTGTTTTGGCATACATGGGGGTTCGGTAGGCCAGGTAGGCCGGCTCATCATCATCATTCTTGGCCCAGAACTCCACCCAGGCCTCGCCGTTCTTATAGTAGTTGACCCGGGCATAGCCCTGTGACTTGTGGGCGTACAAGGCTTCACCCCCGTTTTTTACGTGCTGGGTTTTACAACCCGCCCCGCTCACAATGTGCGGCAGCTTGCCCTGCTTGAAGTACTGCAGGTTGTGCTCATGGCCGGCGGCATATACAATGTTGTCATACTTCTCAAAGATGCCAAGCAACCCGTTGATAAAGGCCTGGTAGCTTGGGTGCGGAATATCCTGCGCCACCCCACCGTACTTGCGAGACAGCGGATAAATGGACCCAATGACAGGCAGGGGAAGGGCCCACCAGTTCCTGATAATAGTGAGCGGGAAGAGGTGGTCCATTAAGGTAAAGTACCCGCCGTGAATACCGTTACTGAACAAGGGGTGGTGGGCTACCACCAGAATGTTCTTGTCTTTGTTTTTGTCAATGATGTCCTCCAGCTGCACCAGCATGTCTACCTCACTGGCTACTCCGCAAATATTGTCATCCCCGTAGGGCTTCTCATAGGGGTGCAGCCACCAGTGCGAGTCCAGGGCAATGAGCACAATATCATCTTCAATGAGTACCTCAAACGGGCCGGGGCAACCGTTACCGGGTACAAAGAAATCTGTTCCCACCACAATGTTACTGTCTGCCAGGTACTCCTCAACAAAGCGCTCCTCGCGCCGTACCGCGTTCCAGCCGTCTGGGGAGCCGCTGCCCCCGCCCCAGTCATGGTTACCGGGAATCATGTATTTCTCCCCCGGATAACCTTTTAAAATGTCTAACTGCGCCTTCATGCGCTCTTCTGCGGTCTTGCGGTCATAGGCCCCCGGTTCAGGCAGCCCGTTGTGGTAGATGTTATCCCCCAGGTACACTACCGCACTGTTCACCCCCGCCTGGTCTATCTGTGATTTCAGGTGCATCAAAGTGGGGTCAGGCTTGTCTGTGAGAGGAGCACCCGCATCTCCAATCAGAAACACACTATATGCAATTTCAGAGGTGTCTTTAGGTACTTGCTGCTGCCAGTCTTGGGCAGTGCGGGCGTAATAGGGCTTTGACGTTGTACATGCCTGCAAAAGGCAAAACAAAACGAGCGGGGCAATTAAAAGGCTGTAATAGTTTTTCATGTAGAAAACCTGCAAAACTCAATGGTACCGGTTCTGTACCCGTGAGCGTGGTTGTGTAGTCAGCTGTAGTGAAATTGGTACTTATACGAAGCCAGCCCTTCAGGGATAGTCTATCCTTCTATAAAATAGCAGCAGTAGAATATATTTATTCCATAATAAAGCCCATAGGTTCTTCCGGACCTGGGCTCTACCTTGATGGGCACCTCCCCGCCCGCCTCTCAGCGTGCCCGTTTCCCACTTCTGTTTTGGGGGTGTTTTCTGAAAAACAGCCCCAAAACAGAAAGCGTTGCCTTTGGCCCTACACCTGCGCCCACTTTCCAGGGCATTGCCTGCTGCCTGATTCGTGCTAACCTTCACGGCTGATTTCGCGTTGTAGACCTTTGGATTCACACTTCACAGAAAGTAGCCATGCTCCACTACGCAAAGCGTTTGCTACCACTGTGCCGCTCCAATTAATTTATGGAAAAAGAAGATCTCATCAGGAAAGCAGGCAATTACGTGTTTGCGCTTTTCAAGGAGAAGTTGTCTAAGAAACTGGTTTACCACAACTACAAGCACACCTTTGAGGTGGTCAAGGAGGCGCGGCAACTCTCTGAGGGCTACCACTTGTCTGAAGAAGAGTTAGAAATCCTGCTGTTGGCGGCATGGTTCCATGATACGGGCTACGTGTCTACCTATGAAGGGCATGAAGATGAGAGCGTAGAGGTGGCCACCACTTTTCTGCGCGAAGAAGGTTACGCTGAGGAGAGTATCACCCAGGTGGCCCGCTGTATTATGGCCACCAAGCATGGGCAGCTCACCCACCACATTCTGGAAGACATACTGGTAGATGCTGACATTGCCAACATAGGCAAAGAAACTTTTTTCGCCACCGCAGAGCTGCTCCGGGTGGAGTGGGAGATTTTCATGAACCGCACTTTCTCAGACCTTGAGTGGGCACAGTTCCAACTGGATTTTCTGCTTTCTGTGAGCTTTAGAACACAGACGGCCCAGGCTAAGTATTCAAAACAGCTGAGCAAGAATATTCAGGCGCAGCGCAACCACCTGCTGGACCTCACCAAGAAAAAGAAAAAGAAGGAGAAGCAAGACCGGGAGACACTTGCCCAGCCTAAACGTGGTATAGAAACCATGTTCAAGAGCACCTATGACAACCACATCAGCCTCAGTGCCATTGCTGATAACAAGGCCAACATGATGATCAGCCTCAACTCTATCATCATGTCTATCATCATCACGTATCTGGGCACCAAGTCTTCTATCATTGGTGCCGAATTTACCCGGAACCCCATTCTGATGATCCCGGTAGGGATTCTCCTGGCCACCTCTTTGGCTTCTGTGATCTCTGCCATTATCTCAGCACAGCCTGAGGTAACCAGTTTCAGGCTGCGGCCCAACAAGCTGACCAGCCGCAGAATCAACCTGTTGTTTTTCGGGAATTTCACCAAAATTCCGCTGGAGGATTTCCAGTCTGGCATGCATGATATTATGCGTAACAAGAACGCCCTTTACAACAACATGATTACTGACATTTACTATTTAGGAGACGTTCTCAGCAAAAAATACCGCCTGTTGCGCATCTCTTACACCATCTTTATGATTGGAATCATTTTAACGGTTCTATCTTTTGTGATAGCCATTGCCCAATAGCAGAAGGATTTCATTGCTAAAACAGGAAAGGCTGCGAAATGATCGCAGCCTTTCCTGTTTTAGCAATGAAAGCCAAGTTACTTTTTCCTGGTCTGATACAGCTTTTCACAGAGTTTCTTGAGCTGCAGCAAAGACGTCTTCATAAAGCCCTTAATCTGTTTCCGGCCAAATATATCATAGAAATAATCCCCTACTGAAACCCGGCTGTAATGAAACTCCAGCGTGAGCAGTGTTTCTTCACCGGCGGGCTGCAGGTAAAAGAACAGCAACGCGTTAGGGAACATTTTAAAGTTGGCGATTTTCTCTATAAACTCAATGCGGGTAGGGGTTTCCCGGCATTGCAGGGTCTGCATTTCTATCATACCGCCCTTCTCCATTTCACAGAGGTAATTGGTGCCAATCCGGTTTATTTTTTTGGTGTCATACACCGCGCGCTTCACCTTGTACAACCATTTGGGTTTTAGGCGGTAGTTCTGTAACACCCTTAGCACCAGCTCCAGGGGTGCCCCAATTTTTGCCTTCAAGGAAAACGTGTTAGGATATTTGGCAGTGGTATGCTCTGCTTCCGGGTCAGTGACCAGCAGACGCAACGGGGTCAGGAAAGCGTACTTGTATTTCACCTCCCCCAGGTGCTCATATTGGTTGGCCCCCTCTTTCAACTGAGTCCAACCAAAGCACTTCTCTACCTCTTCCTGTTTCTGCGTGTTGAGGTATCCCTCTGTGAGCAGCACATACTCAGCCCCCTCAATATTGTTCTTAAGAAGACGGTGGGCTACAATCACGTCTGTGCCCATGAGTTTGGTATAGTCTCTAATCTGGGTGATGCTAATGCGGCCATAATGCACCACTATCTTGAGTGTGAGCTTATTCTCAGACAGCTGCGGGCTGGGCAAGGCCCGGTCACGCTGCATGATTTTCAGGTAGTTCTGGAAGTCCAGGAAAATCTGCTTGCACTGGCTCACAATGGCCTCAATAGAGGGTGGGTCTCCCAGCTTGTAGAACAGAATGGCATCACCCTGTATCTCGCACAACTCCATGTTAATGATGTTGCCCTCTATGATGATCTCTAACAGGTCAGCAATGAGGTTACGGCTGTACCGCACCCCATTTTCATGCATGAAGCGCGTGAAGCCACTAATATCCGGGATAAACAACAGCGCCGGCTGTGAATCATCTGCCTCTTGGGATAAAAATGAAAGATTGGTGACCGCTGACTCCATGAATCAATTTTAGATAAGAATGCCCTGCTTTAGCGAAGCACATCGCCACTTATACGGAGATGCCACACATTCCTTTACTAAAAGGGGTTACTTGTTTATAACTTTTTTGAAAATAAACTGTTTTCCCGTTTGGCTCTCCCCTCCCAGCCAGGCAAGCCATACAATCTGTCTCTGACTGGCAGCTTATTTACCGGGTATTACCAACGCCTATTTCCCCGTCAATTCTTAAAATGCAAGGCCTGGACCAACTTTTCACATACCCGCTCCCAGTCCTTTACTCCATTGGCTATTAGTGCCATTTTATTTAATTCTGCTCTTGAAAAGATTAAAAAAACCCAAAAATATAGGGTGAAAACAACCTTAAAAAGAGTTGCTTCCACCCTACAGTAATAACCAGGCAATGGCTGCTTAGGAATTCGCTTCAGCGTTTTTTGGCTTACGGCCTCTTTTTGCGCCTTTAGGCTTGTTCATGGAATCAGGAATTTGATTCAATGCCTCATTCATCTGGCTGAAAATACCCAGCATCAATTGAACATCTTCTACATTTTGGCAGTCCCGGATAACCTCCATCTGCATCTTGTCTAATTTGCTTTTGAGTTGCTCTCTCATAGTATTAGGGTTGGTCTAAACAAGTTAATTAAATAATGACACAAATATAGAAACAAGGGTGAATAAACTAGTATTCACTAAAATATATTTCTCCCATTTAAGGAGGATATACGTCATTATTTTCAATTTCAATTAAATTTTATAAATAAATCTTTAACATTTTTAATTATGTCAATTAATGATTCTTTTTTCACAGAAAAGAAGAAAGCAACGAAAAACCAGTGGCAGCCAATCATTTGTATAGGCTGCGGCTTCTCGCCAACACAGTTTCTTTCTTAAGAATTTATCTCGGTTTTGATTCCATTGCTCCTGTTTTTGCCTTACTTTTGCGATTCAGTATTGCTCTCATTAGAGAAAGAAGGCCCTGTAGTTCAACGGATAGAATAGAAGTTTCCTAAACTTTAGATATGGGTTCGATTCCCGTCGGGGCCACAAACACCTGAATTCATCGGCTGTAATCCTGATAAAATCAGCGATCTCAGCCGATAAACAAAGGTTTTAAAAATCATCTTGCCGGATTAATGCCGATAAGGACCAAAAATATTCTTCCCCTTTTCCGCACCCCGAATCCTTCCCCTTTTTATCTTCACACCATGGAGATAAATTTCTACCCCAAGACGGAGAAAAACAAAGACGGCACCATAAAGGTCAACGCCCAGGGCAAGGTGTCGCTTCAGATGGTTATTCACCACCGCGGCCCCGCCAAGCTGGGCATTGGCCTTAGTATCTTCCCCCAGTACTGGGACGCGGCCAAGCAGAAGGTGACCAAAAAACACCCCGGCCATGAGGCGGTAAACGACACCATCGAGCAGAAACGACGGATTGCGGAAGAGATAGAGCAGCAGATACGCACCGCCAACGGCTACGCCACCGTGGAGGAGATTGCCCTGGAGTTCGCGGCCCGTACCCGCCCCCCAAAAAGGGAGCGGAAAAAGAAAGAGGTGGCGCCCGTTTCGGTAGACATGACCATGGAGGCCATTAACCTTAGGTGGAAAAAAGAAAACAGCGGATTTGTCTCAGAGCACACCCTGCGAAAACACAACCAGGTGGTAGCCAGCCTAGAGAAGTTCTCCCCCGGCATAACCGGCCCGGAATTGGACGAGTCGTTTATTAAGAAATACATGAAGTACCTGTCCGGGAAAGGGTTGGCCAAGGGCACTATTAAAAAGCATGCTGAATTTCTTAAGCTGGCCAGAGAGGCGGCCGGCCTGGGGGGGAAGGTAAAGGTGCTGTCTGTAAAGGTGCAGCATTCTATACGGCCGGACCTGACCATGGAGGAGCTGCGGGCGGTGATCACCACACCACTGGACAAACTACACCTGGAGATAGAGCGGGATGTTTTTGTTTTCCAGATGTTTGTGCCTCTTCGGGAAAGCCACTTCCGCAAACTGAAACCGCACCACCTGCAGTACGTGACCATTCAGGGCCAGGAGGAAATACCGGTTATCCAGACCACACAGCTGAAAACGGAAACACCTGTTGTCATCCCGCTACCTCCCTTGGCCCTCGATATATGGAACAAGTACGGCGGTGTGCTACCTTTCGTTAGCCAGCAGAGGCGTAACGCCTACATAAAAAAGATATGCCTGCAGGCAGGGTTGACACGTCCCATAGTGCAGATAAAACACAAACTAAAGGGGTTTGAGGAAGAGGTGAAGCCTCTGTGGTTTTTAGTCTCCACTTACACCACCCGCCACACAGCCGCCTCTCTGATGCTGGAGGTAACCGGGGATGAATCTTTAAGCGGATGGCTGCTGGGCCACACAAACCACGGCATAGCAGGGGTTACCGGGGTGTATGCCAAAAAGAAGGCCGCAAAGGTGCTGCCCGCCATACTGGAGGCGTGGAAAGAAATATTAGGGGATACCCAAATCCCGGGCTGAACCGCTAAAACCTGCCGAAGGTGTAGCCGACCCCTGTCAGCGCACCATAGGTCAGGCCTTTGCCTCCTGCCATGACACCGGCCCCGAAAATAACACTGAAGCGTTTGCCCCTCTCCCTCTTCAGGGCCTGCTCTGTTATCCTTAATCTCAGCACGGCCGCTGTGGCGGTGGCCTGAGACACGCCAAACAGCGAATCCTGCCGGGCAATGTACTGGCCCTGCACCAGCACGGTGCTGTCCAGATGGGTGATAAGCCCGCCCTTGGTCTCGTTCAGCAGCTCCAGCCCGTAGATGGTGCTGTCCTTGGCCGCAATCACCGCCGCGCAGTTGTCCGGGGTTGGGTTGGCCCGGTAGTCAGCGGCCTTTTGGCTGGCCAGGTCTTTCCAGTACTTTACCGTGCGGTCGCGCCCGGCGATCTCCAGGCGGTGCAGGCTGTCTTTTATGGCCTGTTTTCTGGAAAACAGGCCGAAAAGGGAATCTTCCACCGCGGCAGCGACTGCCACGGCCTCCAGCTTATCGGCGTAGGCCTCGGCCGGCGTGGGCACAGGCGCCGGGCTGCTTTCCGGATTGCGGAAGAACAGCAGGTACACGGCCAGCACCAGTGTCACCAGTGCGGCCATTGCCCAGAAAAAGTTACTTTTTAAGATGTTCATGGCTATTCCTTGCTGAATTTGGCGAAAGCAGCCGCCAGTTTCTCATCATACTTGTTTGCCTTGTAGCCAGCTCCGTTGTAGAGGCGGGCGAAGGTTGCCCAATCATGTGCCAATAGCGCCCGGTACATCTTCGGGTTTGCCTTAATGAAGTTGCACACGGCCTCCAGGTGGTAGCGCTCCTCCTTGAACATGGAGTTTACGAATTCTTGCACAGTACTGAAGCCGCACACGGCGTAATGCTCGCCCATGATCTGGAAAGCACCCCAAGAAGCTGATTTAAGCGCCGCCTCCCGGTTGTACTTAATGGCCGCGTCCAGCCGGTCCCATTCGGCCACACCCCCTTTGTAGTGCGCCCGGCTCCATTTCGGAAAGCAGAGGTCGGGCCGCTCTTTAGCCGCTTTCTTCCTCACCTCGGGCAGTTTGGAAAGGTGCAGGTAGAACTTATGCCCCTCAAAAAGGATCTTCGGCCGGCCGTCTGCAAGGTGCCCGTTACCGTTGCTCTCCACTTGTTTAATGGTTCTCAGTTCAGCAACGCCTATCCCCTCCTGTTCAGACACTAGCCTGTAATCTATCAGTGACAATGCTTTCATGGCTATTCTTCTTTGTTGGTTTCAGGATAGGCAGGCTCCAAAGGCTGCCCGTTAGCGTCTCTTGTCTTACGGCTGTTGAGGTGCCCCATAATAGTGAGATAAGTAGAACCCAACGCACCGGCAAGGCAAACCAGTACCAGTTCTATTTCAGGCCTAACAATGGAGAACTCCTGTTCCGGCCAGATGTGCAGCTCAATGGTAGAGGCAAAGACCAGATACCAGAACAGCAGCATGCAGCTGGCGGTGGTAAATCGCTTGATGCTGTAGCGCCCAGTGCCCGGGTTCAGCATGGTGTCGCACCAGATTTTCTTAATTTCCTTAAACATTTCTTTTGCTGTCTATCAGTTTGGGTAGAAGCTCCAGCACCCCGCCGAACTTCTGGTAAAACTCAATTCTTCCTTTCTGATACTCCTTAATGGCGTCTTCATGGGTGGCCACCTTCTGCACCATCTTCTCAATATTGCCGTTTGTCTCTGCGCGCATCTCCACTATAGCCAGGTTGATTTTCTCCAGTTTGCCCATAAGTTCCCGCGTAACCTGTGAGTGCTCCTTTTCGGTACTGGCCAGCTTTTCGGTGTACTCAGAGCGCACCTTCTCAATCTTCAGCTCCGTCTCCTTGTTGTTCTTGTCAATAGCCTGGATTAGTCGGTCTGTGATTGTGTTCAGGTTGTTCTCAATCTCGCTGGTTTTCTTCTGCAGGTTGGTGGAGTCCACTTTTAAGGCCTCCACGTCGCGCCACTGTTTTATAAAATAAAGGGCAACGGCTACCAGGGCCCCGACGACCGATGCTACCATACCCCAGTATTTCCATATTTCCATTATCCTTTAATTTTGTATTTAATAACCTATGAAAGCATGCTTTCTTTGGCACTTTCACTACATACCCAGAAAGCGGGCTATCAGCAGGTTGTCTATCTCCAGGATGTTCTTGTCTATCTCGGCCTGGGCCAGCCCGGTGTCCTCCCGCATGAAGACCATATCCCCGAATGTGGCGGCAGTGGGCGCACCCCCTAGCTGGAACTGCTCCGCTGTAAAGTTGGCCGGGTTTTTTATAGCAGAGGCGGTGGAGTTGGACCCTATAAGCAAATCCCGGTGCAGCGTCTTCACCCCACCGGCCTCGGTCACGTAGTGCCGGTACAGAAAGGCTTGGTTCTGGCTGCCTACCCTTTTGTATCTAAACTTCAGGATGGACGGGACAGAAGGGAAAGAGCCGTTGGCCCCCGCCACCTGAATAATGTTCGCCATGCCGGCGGTGATTATGTTTGCCCCGCTCAGGTCGTTCTTGTTCACATAGAAGCTGCTGTTCCCCCCGGTGCTGGCCGTGATGGCAAGTTGCAACACCGGGTTGTTGGTCCCCGCTGTGACGGTGGCGTCCCTAAGGAACACCCAGAACGTGAAGGGTACGCCTGTGGCCACCCACGCCAACTTGAAGTTGCTGGAGGCGCTGCCGCTTCGCAGATAGTTGCCGTTTGGCATCTTCACCATGGGCACGCTGGTGGGAGTCGCCTCCACTTTGGTGCCCACGCGGTCCAGCACCATGCCAGAAATCCGGTCTGTCCACCTGTTGACGTAGTTCCCCACGCTGCGCTCCAGCCCCTCGTTGGTGTTCAGGTAGAAAACAGCCCCCGGCATCTCCTCCACGGAGACACCTCCCAACTCACAGCCCTCCAGTTCAAGTCCTTCTAAAAATGCCATGGCTACCTTTTAACCGTTCCTAACTTGGGGTCGCAGCCAAACGCCTCCCCATGAATTACAGCCTGTTCCATCTTTAAATATCTAAGTAGTCGTTGTACAATGTCCAGTCCAGGGCAGAGGCCACACCCGGCGTCACAAACACCTTTATGCCCATGTTGTCCCCGGTGGCTTCAATCCCGCAGGTGGCAGTAATGGAGGAACCCAGCGAGGTAGTGCGGGCCACCTGGTTGTCCACGGTGATCACCCCGCCCGTCTTAAAGGCGGAAACCTCCATGATCACCTTTATGTACTGCGTTTCGCTGCGGCCGATAAACACCATGCGGCCCGTGATGTTGTTGCCGTTGTTGGCAATGTTCATCTGAATGTCTGCGCTCCCGTCCGGTATCTTAAAATAGGCTTTCGTGGCAGAGGCGGTGGCAACTGCCCCCATCCGCTTTTTGGAGGTCATGCCGATATTGGCATTGTGGTCAAAGGCCTCGCCCACAATCACGGCCTGGTCCCCGGAAGTCCTGAAGAAAAGGAACGTCTTGCCCGTTGTGCTTTTAAAGGTCGCCGCCACAGGCAAACCATCGGAGAAGATAAACTCCATGGTTTTGTTGGGCGAGGCCGTGATGCGGCTCACGGTGCTGTCAATTTTAAATTTCCAGCCAACCCCCAGGGTAAGCAATTTGTCGGCAATAAACATCCGGAGATTGTCATTCCCTGTGACAGTCCCGTCAGCTTTGCGAACCTGTACAGCGCCCTCCAGAGTACCGCCAGCGGTAGCGGTCACGGGCAGCCAAGCCTTTGCGCTCCCGTTAGACATCAGGGCTGTCCCAGCGGCCCCTAATGGCGGCAAGGCTGGCTCCTTGCCCGCCAGTTGTGCGGCCAGATCAACTCCCTCAGTATAGTTCTGGAGCACGGAAAGCATCTCCCGCACCGTGTTCACAACGGCGTCACCGTCACCCGCCTCAGGGCCAATAATGGCATTAATTGCATTAACCGTAGAAGCCAGATCTGTTATCTGCTGTTGCGCCGTAGCTAGCAGGTTGCCCGCCGCGAAGTTCTCCGCCCCGGTGCCTATGTTGGTCTTGGCCGCGGCAATGGCCTGGGTGTCGGTATAAGCTGTTGCCTCCAGTTCTTCAACAGTGGCTATCTCAGATCCCTTATATTGGGCATATTGGTTAAAGGAAACATCACCTGCAAAGTTGTTGTTGCCAGTGAATATGTTTGTGCCATTCAAAATCTTGCTTCTTGCCCAAGCAAAAATCGCACTTAACCGTGTCCGCTTGTTCCTGTTCTCTGCCAAGACTTCAGAGGCATCCAGTATCTCTATCTGTAAGTCATCCCCTACTGTTCCATTTGGGATGCTTACAATCTCTTGAAGCTCGCTTATCTTTTTATTAGCCATATCTTAACCTTCAGATTTTCTGTACTCCCCATTTTCCAACAAGCGTATGCCGTCCAATACTAAAACAGGAGGAAGGGTAACGGTGCTGCCCGGCTGAAAAACCCCATAGAGTGTACCGTCCGCATTTAAAATGGTCACCGGGTCACCGGAGCCCCCCTCACTGCCTGTGTCATGGCGGTTGTGCTTCCCGAACCAGCCTACCTGCTCCAGTAGTATGGACCCGTTTGAAAGCAGATAGCGCGCAATCGGCTCATGCTCATACCCCTCCTCTGCCTGATAAGCCACACTGTTTACCATCACCCGGTCATGGCTAAAGGCCACGGCCAGCTTCTCATGCAGCCATTCCGGCAATTGAAGCGTGTCAAACTGGACCTTCCGGTAGTTATCCGCAGACAGGTTTATCAGCTTGCCTTTACTGTCACGGTAAGTACTCCGCTCATCGGCCGGTCTTCGCTGGTAGAACCTCGCCTCCACCCTTACCCTGTTCTTTATCCCGGTGGAATAGGCAAGGTCATAGGCGTTGTCAATGTTGTAGTATTCAATCAGGGCCGTGCCCGGGTGCTCTGCCCTCAGGTCCACAGGTTCACTCACCGCAGACCTGCTGCCGTAGATCTCATCTGTTGCCTCAATAGCAAGATGGTACACACCCTCAGGTAGCGCGGATGTATCCCATACAAATTCTTTGACATTTTGCCCTGCATCCGCCTCCTCTGTTGCCAGCGCTGCCACCTGTGAATTGGTCACGCTGTTAAACACCCTCACCGCCACTTGCTGGAAGTTGCTGATAAACTGGATGGTTATCTGATCGCCCTTCACCACCTTTTGGAAGTAGCGCAGGGGGCGGAACCCGGCCGGCGCGCTTTGGCAGAAAAGCTGGTTGTCGAAGTTGGGTAACTCACCTGGTAAGGTCGGCACCACGAACCGTAGGCTGTTCATCATGGGGATGAAGAACGCGGCGGGCTGGTACTCGCACAGCGTATTGTCTGCAATGTCAGCATCCGGTTCGTAATTAGTGGCACGTGGGTCTTTACAGCCTGGCACAGGTTCTTGGCTGATGCCAGTCAGCGTCACCTCTGCGGTGTCTGTCAACCCATCTGCATCTCTTACCCCGAAATTATACACCCCTTCCTTCAGCTCCCCCCAACTGCTGGTGCTCACCCATAGACCGTCTGGCAGCCTCCTGAACTGGTAAGGTTTTGTTCCACCGGTCGCTGAAAGGCTTACAGCCCCATCCCGGGATATCTTTGTGTCCGGGTGTTTGACAACAGTAGCAGCAAGGACCAGCGCGGCATATCCGCAGAAGGCAGATTTAGGGGTGTCCTGAACGGTGAAGCCACCGCTGCCATTGTGGTAGTAGTCCCGTCTGGTAGTGGTGCCCGGGAGGCATTCGGTGAAGAATATCTCACCAGGGGGCCTGCTATAATCCTCAAGTGAACCGGGCTCATTGGTGGTAAACGGGATATCTGTTACAGAAACCGTTTTGGCCGATGTGTCAAATTCCCACTTCCTCAGGTTGTAGAAGTAGTCCGTGTACTGCTCGTACTGCTGGTTACCTTGATATTCATAAACCTCCCTGAGTTTTATCAATGCCATCCCTATTCCCCGTAGGCCCCCAACAGTTTAAACTTCGCTAATGATGTGTCTTTCTCCTGCTCCATAGACAGGATGAATCCGTAGCCTTTCGGGCTGCCGGGCTTAAGGGTGTTCACAAATCCCACCATACCGTAAGGGTTGGACATTATTGCACTGACCTGCCCCTCACTTAGTGGCGCTTCAAACTCAAAATACTCAGGCACCCACATAGCCTCCGGCAGGTCTGCCACGGCAATACTGGAGTCCTCGTAAAGGAATTCCGCTTCCCCCGGATATTTGGTGCCTGCCCTGAAATTGCCCTCGCTCTTAGGGCTGAAGGCCACCTGTTTCTGCATCTGTTTAAGCAAGGCGCCTTTCAAGACCCGGCCGTGGTCCGTTTCTGTAAGCCTGCGCTTCGGTGAAAGCCGGGCGTTATACACCGTCTCGGGACTGTACACGTTCCCCAGCTCAATTACCTGGTTGCGCTCTGTCACAAACACGTTATCGTTGTCCCGAAGCAGGCAAACAATAAATTTGCTGTCATCGTCAGCTGAATCGCTCTGCTGGTCCTCCTCCGGCTCATACTGCTTCCGGCGCGCCTCCTCGATCAGGAACCCGCCCCCAATCAGTTTTGAGAGCTTGCTGTACTTGTTCTTGGTCTGGGTGAGCGGGGTGAGGCTGGTCTGCTTGGCGTTGAACTCGTCCAGGCTGTTCTCCTGCCCCGTCTTCCATTTCTGGAAACCGAACTCCGCGGCGCTGTAGTGGTATTCCATAGCCACGGAGCGGGTAAGCTTTGTTACCTCCCCCAGTTCTGCCACTACTTCCTTGCGGAAAAAGTAGCTCAAAGGCTCCACGCGCACCATCTCCACGCCATTAATCTTCTCAATGCCGCAGCCGAGGCAGTAAAGCGCGTCCAACCCCTCAAACAAGTCCTTGAAATTGGCTGTTAGCGGCCTGGCAGACACGCCGCCGGTTCCAGACTCATACTGGAGTGGGAAATTGCTGATCTGAAAGCCGCCCGTGTAGAACAGCAGCGAACCCTTGCCGTCCTGGGCATAGGCTATGGCCTGGCTGTCAGTGCGCCCGAAGAACTCAGAGTAGAAAGCCGGGGAGCGGCCAAGAAGGGACTCGCACACACGGCTGAAAGCCTCATGCACCAGCATCCCCTTGCACGGGGTTGGCGAGGTGCTGCCCTGGAAATCAATATAAAGAAAAGAGGCGTCTGCCATCTGGATAACGTAATTCAGTCGGTAGCTGCCAGACACGTCCTCCACCAGAACCCTCCCATACACATACACCTTATCACCTTTGTTCAGGTTGAGGCTTGCGGAAAAGACACCGGTCAGCCGCTCCTTAAGGGTGCCGCCAGCTGTACTGGTGGAGAAATAGGCAAACTGCTGTTCCGGGCCGTTGTTTACACGGAAGTAGTACCAGATCGTCGCCTTGTCAAAGTCACCGTCCACCAGCCCGATTGTAATAGTGGCGTCAATGTTCAGGCTTATGTCAAACCTCCCCATGGCGTCAGACTTGTACACCTCAGGTATTTCCACCGGGCCATCATAGGTCAGGAAGCCGGACATGGTATTGGTGAGGTTCAGCTCGTTCAACTCCACCTCGTTGAACCCGAACAGGATGTACGGCGAGCGCGCCCAGCCCTCGGTGACGAAGGTGGGGTAGGATGCATTGGCCTGCCCTTTGGATCTGCCCCGGTACTTCTGCAGGATGACCTTCGAGTGCAGCTCCACCTCCTGCAGGTAGTTTACGCTGCTGGGGAGGGGATTGCCGTTAATTGCCCTGTCTGAAAGCAGGTTTACCTCCACATCGTCCTGGTTCAGCAGCAGCTGCGCAGTGGTGTCCTGCGTGATGTCTGCGGAAACCCGTATCCCGTCATCCTTAAACTTGTCAAAGCCTATGCGGCCGGTGAGCTTCTCCTCATACCCGAAGGTGTTAGGGTTATACTCTTTCAGCGTGCAGGCCACATTGGCCTCTATGCCCTCGTTCTGCTCCGCGGCCAGAAGGTAATTGCGCCCGTCCTTCACAAACTCCAGATCCGAGGAGGCGGTGATGCTGATTCCCTTGTAGGTCGCATCACGCACCAGCTCCGTCTTAAGCGAATCCCAGCCTACAGGGTCATTCACCAGAATTCTGGTGCCTAAGTGCGCGTTGCTGAGTTGAAACTGATACATGCTAAAGGTGTTGGATATGTGAAATACGTAAAATCCAAGCTTTTTAGCAAAAGATAACACACGTAATTATCAAATAATTAACCTATTGTATTGCAAGTATTACTTTAAATTACTATATTTAACAGTATATTATTGATGTGTATATGTCAAAACCAAACAAAAGCATCCGCTTCGATCTCTGGATTTTCCAGAAGGCAATCCCTTTCTTGGGGAAGAACTTTGCTAAGTTCGTTTGCACAGCTGTTCAGGAGAAATGGCAACGGGAAGGCATGGATAAGAAGTATCAGGAATGGAGGGAAGCCCAGCACCAAAACCAGGCAGCATAACATGGCAGAATTGACCAAAGAAGAAGTAAAGGCGGCGTTGCTTGCGCAGCTCCGTAGCGCCCATTCTGAGAAGACCACCGCTAAAGAAGGCACCATTGAAGAGCAGCAGTTTTACGCTGGCGCCATCTGGTATTTAGTTGGCCTGGCCAATTTGCTGGGTATTGACATTCAACCTGGAAGAGAAAGGAGGCCAGCCGTGAGCGGGTTGATACAACAGCAGTTCTACTCAAACGGAGGGTGCAGGTACTGCTGGTTTGTTGTCTTTGGCCATTCATTCTGGCTTTGCAACGACTCCCGTTTCACATCTGTTGGATCGCCTAAAACAATAGCCTCCTTCCGGGTCAAATCACTAAAACCGCAAACGCTTAAATAAGGAGAAAGGGAAATGAATAAAGAAAAGACTGGCACAGAGGCCGCCAGAAAGATTAGGCAGCTAGAACGTAAGCACTTTGATAAAGCCCAATTTTGTCAACAGCACAATATGAAACTTGACGAAATCAAACACAGGGAAATCGCAGAAGCACTGAATGAAGCAGCCTGGGCGGTGGAAGATGCTTTCAAGTTAGGTTACGTCTCTCCAAAGGAACCAGAAAGGAGCGCGCCATGATTGAGGCTAGGGAGTTGTTTGTCGGTGCAAAGGTGCTGGCATTCAAAGGCATGGTTTGCGAGGTTGAAGAAATCAGGAGCAAGACTGTTTTCTTCAAGGAAGGCGCTACGGGCGTGAAGTTTGAAGACCTGAACCCTATTCCGCTTACAGAGGAATGGCTGCTGCGGGCGGGGTTTGAAAGAAATTGGGAATATACAAGCGTAGTATATGAGAAATCATGTATGCAGCTTGAATGGAACGGATATCATTGGACTGACGGCAATGACGGATTTATAGTAGGTGTCAAGTATGTTCACCAGCTCCAAAACCTTTACTATTGTTTGGTTGGAGAGGAATTAATATTTAAAGCATAGCCAGATAGCTAAGATATTTGAGGTGTCCCGGTCAAATATTACTTTGATTTCAACGGGCAGAATTTGGAATCATGCCCTCACCGGCCAGGAACTGGAATTTAAAGACTGAGGCATTCTGATAACCATTGCAGACTTCCCTAAACTACTAAGCTGGCACTACGGCGACCGCGAGTCACTAAAGCGGGATCTGCTGGCCGGCATTGACAAGTACCGGAACAGCGCCAACCCCACGCACCCGGAGGCACTGCGCCGGGTCCGTGTCTACGGCGAGATGGCGGCCCTCTGCGACCAGCCGAAAATAGAACCAGGCGCGCAGATGGTGTTGCCGTTTGCCGCATAGCCATCACGTAAGAACAAGGCGAATACGGCGTTTTAGGGGTGTTTTTCTGAAAACAGCCGGATTCCAGTCAAGTAACCAACCCCCGGCAGCGGGTAGCTGTTGAGAGAAGATGATATGAAAGAACCGGAGACAGGGTGGGTTAGCGGCACGGTTGAATGCGACTTGTGCACCCACCAATGGATTGCAGTATGGCATCAAGATACGCCCCAATTAGAATGCCCTAATTGTGAGAATATTTCTCACTTTGAAATAATTGAACAATACACTTAAATCAAAAAAAACCAATGAAAACCATTGACTTAACTAGAATCAGAGAAGCCTTGCCAAGCGGGGCTAATGTTACATTGCGCAAGACCGATAAGGGAACGCCATATTTAGATGTGCGGATTTACCCTGGGTTGTATGTAAAAGGCAGCAAAGAGGAAGAAAGGGATTTAGAGGAAGTGCTACAGTGGCACATGGATATTATTGGGAAGGAGAATATCATGGAAATTGACACTCAGGAAACCGGAAGCCGTTGGAACACCTACCTAAAGAAGCAGCCATATGACTTTATAGGGTTGCAAGACAAAGACGTTGATTCCTTTACCGGTTTGCCAATCACTGAACTGGCAACCACCAAAGCCGTCTAACCCTCCCCGCTGCGTATAAGGGCTATGAGGAAAGACAGACGCGACTGGGACCGGGACGACTGGTACTGGCATAACAACAAGCCGAAGCTGTACTTTGCCGCGGCAATGCTGCTGGGCCTCGCCATCTACAAGGCAGGCCAGGCGTTGGGGTGGTGGTGATTGCTTAGTACCTTTGCCCCATGGGAAAGGACGGCGGGCTGTTCCGGCACACGGAACTTACGGAGGAAGAATGGGAAACTTGGCTGGAGCTGTGCCCTGCGCCGCTGCATTGGGGGGTGGTGTCTACGTTCAACGCATGCAGGGTGACCAACTTCTACACATGGCATACCGGGCAGCGCGTCAATGTGGCGGTGATCACCGTGGAGCGTGACCTTCCCCGGAAGTACGAGCTGGTGAAGGCAGTGTCCGGCAGGGAGATGGAGGAGTGGCTGGCAGAACAGCACCGGGAAAACCAACGCAACAGAAAGAAGCAATAACCCCGCCTAACCGCGGGGCTTTTTTTGTTGCCTGCAGCAAACAACGCCAACCCATAATACCGCGTATAAGGGGAACCTACCGGGCAATCCCGCCCACCCCCTCCCATTCTCCCATCTTTTTCTTACCTTAGGCGCGTTTCCGGCCTGATTTTCGCAAAATAGCCCTAAAATAGAATGAATGAATATTTTGTATATGCACTTATAGACCCCAGAAACAAGCAAGTATTTTATATAGGCAAGGGGAAAGGTAGACGCCACCTGCAGCACGTTAAAGAGATTCCTGAATTAAGCAAAGACTATACATCCAGGAAGAAAGGTATCAATGAAAACAAGGTTAAGCGGCTTCAGGAGATAATCACTTCAGGTCACGAAATAGAGTACAAGATCATAGCTTCAGAGCTAAGTGAAGAGTCCGCCTATATCCTGGAGGAGATCCTGGTGGAAAGATTAGGAAGGGTCCTGCTAAAGAATGGCAACCTCCTGAACCTTGAACCTGGCGGGAATTGGCCCTATGGGAAAGTGCTGTTGGAAGAATCTGAAAAGACCACACTGGCGCATGTGAGTGAAAAATACCCGGAGCTTCTTCCTGTCCTAGATCAGTACCCACACATAGCGACTAAATCAAAGCTCATGCCTTGGTGGGTCGCCGAGATCCCAAAGGAGAGGGCTCTTTACCAGTACCAGTTGAACGGTGAATATATGGACGTCCATAACGAGACCTACCTTACTTCTGGAACAGGAATGAGGCCAAACCTGATCTTGCACTGTATATTAAACAACCGAGGTTACGCATACGGCTCCCAGTGGGCAAAGGAATACTCAGAGAGGCTCCATAACTTGACACTTCTCCCCAAAGAGGAGCTTGAGAAAATGGAAAGGTTTATCAGATGGGACTACCGGAAAGAGATTGAAATAGAAACAGCAAGGAATTATCAAAAAAGAAACAGAACAGTTGAATCATGAAAAAGCTACTACTATTGTTTTTATCAATGGCATGCTTTGCCCTTGAAAGTTGCCAGCCAAATCCAGAAGAACTTAATAAGGAATCGGAGAGCTTGTTGGATTCTGCTAGAAAATATTTTGCGGAAGGGAATCTTGATTCTGCAACAATAATGGCAAAAAGAGCTCAGTCGAAATATGAACACTTAATAAAAGATAAAAACAGAGCCACTCCCTTTTTGGAGGATTTAGAAAATTACCAGTCGGTTGACTTCAAGAAAGATGCTTTCTATAACATGACACGTGAACAATATGATTCGTTAAAGAAAGGTTTTTTTGTAAAAAAATATTTAAATGACAGTCTTTTAAATATGGCATTTATTGGAGCCCTTTATAAAGATAAGGCGCAATGGGCAAATATTCAGAATAAGAAAAAAGATGAGGAAATAGCAGAAGCTAAAGCAGAAGCTGAAAGAATTAATACACTCAGAGCCGAAGGAAAGGTTAAAAGAAAAAGTCTAGAAGGAGAATTGAGAAATGCATTTCTTGACCAAGGTCTTGATATAAAGGTGAAAGTTACTGGTAAAGAGAATGATAGATTAATTTTAACCTATGTTCTTTTCAATGATGTCTGGTTTAGAAGGTTTGAAAAAGAAGGTCTTTTCGATGGTTGGCATGAACAGGGCTTTAACAGAGTAGATTTGAAAGACGGTTACAATAGGTATCATAAATGGACCTATTGGGAAAAATAAAAAAACTTAATGATACATGAGCAAAGCCTCCCCTTCCAAAAAGGAGGACTGGTAACCCCTCGGGCCGGGCCGGTGGGTCGGAGCGGTTGAAATCCAGGGCAATTCCCTATCTTTGCCGTACTCCGCCCCGCCAGCCGTTCCGGTAGGCGAAAGCCCAGGATTTAAAACCTGCCGTTTTACCCTTGTTAAACCCCATTAGACACTTCACATTTTAGTAACTTTTCAACATTCATAAGCCATTCATTTACAGCGCAATAACAACAACAACATCATCAACAACTTTAATATTGCAAAATGTTGATTTACAAGGAGTTGTTTAAAAAATTTCTTTTGGAATTTTGAATCAAAACAAAATTTTTGTCGTTAATTGCAGACACAAAGGCCACAACGGGTACCAACCCATCACCGCTTTTTTGTTTTACACAACTGTAAAGGTGCTTTTATTTAGGGCACCAAGATCGTATGGCAATCTATAAGCCGAAACCCAGTCCGGTACTCACGGGCGCCTCCGCAAGCCGTTTCATGAAAATGGCGGTGGAGTCAGAAAAGAGATCAAAAACAGCAGAGGCAATCAAGGAGAGAAAAGAACTTGATGAATTTTATGAACTGCTGAAGAGTAAATCAAACAGATAAGCCTTGCCTTATAGTGTAGCCGATTGCGGACTTCCGCATCAACTTGATGATTTTCATGAGTTAGAGAATTTCGATTGTGGTCGAAATTTCATGACTTCATTCCTGCAGAAGAAAGCAAAGGCTTATTGGAAGCAACGGCTTTGCGTTACCCATGTTTTTACCCCGTTAGACAATCCATCATTTGTCGCGGGGTATTTTACTTTGTCTGCGGATTCAATCCAGATAGATATAAGCATGGGGAAAACTGAGCGCAGGGTTAAAACAAAAAGACTGGGCATGCCCCATGAGAAAAGGCTTCTGCATACATACCCTGCCGTAAAATTAGGTATGCTTGCAAAAAATACCGCTTTTGTAGAGAAAGGCTTTGGCAGAGATATGATCAAGGCTATCAAAAGTATTGTACTAAATGACAGCGGAATTTACTGTTGCAGGTATATAATTATTGATGCTATTAATGATCCTGGCATCATTAAGTTTTACCTAGACAATGGGTTTGAGTTTCTTTATGAGTCTGAAGAAGATGAAAAGGTGGCTATGAACGATCCGGACGAACTTACAACAAGATATATGCTTTATAATTTGGGCGCTATTACTGATTAAGAAAGCCCCGCGGTTAGACAGGTTTTTTATAGCAAAAGATGCTGTTTTACTTAAGGGCATCAATTATTTTTTTAGGGTCAGTTTCTGTGAATGCAACAATCTGCTCTTCCTCAAACTCCTTTTCCCATTCCCCTTCGTTGTTGAAATATCTTAACGCGTAAGAATATACACCTAATTGAAACACTATTACTAAGTAATGAGCCCCGTTATAATTAGGCTCATCATCTTCGATTAAAATCCATTTGGCTGTTTCCATAATCTAATATACTACTTTTTAAAAATAGAAAAGCCCCGCCCACCAGCGGGGTTTCCCTTTTCTACAATATCCCGTTGGGATGCCGCAGCTTATTGTGCTTCTCCCGCTTGCTGATCCTTGATTGGAAGCTTCAACTTGCCTTGAAAGTGCATCTCATTGAATGCAACAGCCCATTGGTCTTGGAACTCCTCTTCAAGATTTTCTACTTCCTGAAGCACCTCTTCTTCAGGTCTCTGTTCTAGCCGTGCCATTATATACGCCTGATTCGTAAGAATCGCATCTAGGCTTCCCCGTACCTTAGATAAGTGCATGAGAATATTCCCAAGGGTAAGAGATGTAGGCAACTCTATTTCGTTTTCCTGGTTTTCAAGGTTTTCGTTTTCCATTATTTTTTTATTTTAAATATAGGGTAATAGTTAAATGTTTCTTTGAATTACCTTTAAAGAATTCCGTTTGGCCTTCTCATTGCGTTATTTATTTCCATTTTTCGGCCTTCCCTTATAATATACTCCTTGAGTTCCCCAGCAGATAAATGCTCTACACGCATTGGTTGCTTTTCAATGGCGCGTCTAATTTTAGAAAGTGCAAATAGGATCTCTGCGTTTTCCTGCCTTATGATATGGGTCTCATACTGCACCTTTGCCCGCTCTGCCTGGTCAAGCCTTGTCTGGGCGCTGCCCATTGCCTCCTCATTCATGCGCAAATGGCCCACTTTGTCAATGTAGCTTTCCCCCAGCATCTGCTTGGTCTCAGTGGCAGTATAGACGTTTGCCCCGGGCTGCAGAAACTGAATTGACCTCTTTGGCACTATCCGGTACCGGTCACCCTCCTGCACCAATTCAGGACCACGCTCTGCCACCTCTGCCCAGCCTCCGCGGAAGTTCTCAACGCCTTTGAAGAACTGAGGAAGGGGCTGGGCTAAAACTGCCGCCGCCTGTATTCCAGCAGTCGCAAGAATGAATGAAGTGAGTAAGCCAGCAGATATCCCCAAGTCTGCATAGTATGTTCCACCACCTGTGCTAAGAACAGATAAAACACCTTCTGCGGCTCGGATCCCAATGTTAAACAATGCCATCTCCCGCTCTAACTTAGCAGACTTAATCCGTTGCTGCCGCTCAATGTTTTGGTATTTCTCCTCAATGGCAGCTCTAGCCTCTGCATTGTCACCTACTAAATCAAGCTCCCGTTGCTTTTGGTTTTGGTAACTCTCTGTTTCAGATGCCAATCTGTCTGTTTCAATCTGGAAATAAGCGTCACCAAGCGTTTGCCCAAACTCAAAGCCCATTCTGATCAGCTCTCTGCGCCGCTCTTCTTCTTTCTGTATCCTATCAACATATTCTTGGTAATCAGTTCCTTGTTTTTCAAGGTTTTGTTTATTAGCCTGATACGTTTTATTCATGCTGTCTACAATAGCGGCATCAGCTTGCTTCTGTAGGTCAACTGTTGTTTGCAAACCTTTTTGCAACGTATCTAAATCCACTTGGGGCGTAATAGTGTTGAGCTCCTGCATCCGCAGGTCCTGGTACAGCTTGCGCTCGATCTGCCTAACCTTATCAGTGCCTTCCTCTGTGATGCGGACGCGCTCGTCATTCAGCAGCTTGGTATTGGAAAGCAGGTAGGCCTTCTCCAGCCCCACAATGCGCAGCCGCACCTCGGCCGCGCGCCGCAGGTTTTGGTTGCGCTCGTTCTCAGACAGCTCCTCGTCCTTCGACAGCTCCTCGAAGATAGAGGCTTGCCTCTCCAGTCTGCTGCGCTCCAACTCATACCGTGCCTTATTGGCGGCCTCCAGAGCGGCAATCTCCTCCTCTGTCAGACCACCAACCTTTCGTGCTGCGTTCTCCGCTACGTCTGCCGCCTTTTTGCTTTCCCCGGCAAACAGCTTCTGAATATCGGACGCTTTGAAACCCAGTTCATTCAGCCGGGCCAGGGTAACCGCCCTCTTCTCCTCCAGCGCGTTTATCTTCTCCTGCTCTTGGCGTGCTTTAAACTGGGTTTTGCTGGTCTGGTTAGCCATTTCGCGGAATTCCTCATCTCGCTGCCTGCTATACTCGCGGCCCAGCCCCACCTGCTTGCGGGCCTCTTCTGCAATGTCGGCACGGGTGACAGCCTCGTCTTCCAGCGCCTTCTTGCGTACCTTCGCCTGTTTGATCTGGTCATCCGTTGCGTTCAGCTCCAGGGCCAACGTGCTTGCGGTCTGGTTCGCAAGTAGCAGCTTCTGCTTGATGGCCTCCTTTACCGCCTCCTTGTTGAGGGCCAGCGCGCCGGTCTCCTTGTTGATAGACACTACGCTTTCCCCAAAACTGTCCCGCAGCTTAAGGACAATGATATCCAGCTTTTTCTTTTCCTCCTTTGACGGCTCCACCCCGTCCCTTGCCAGGGCCTCGTACTCGTCCAAGAGCTTTTGGGAGGAAGAGGCCAGCTCCTGATTGGCGCGCGCAGACAAGAACGTGCTTTTGGCGGCCTGCTCCTGCGATTTGTCAACCCCTCTGAATGCGGCGATCAAGGCGTTCACGCCGTCTATGCCCCCCTTGAAGAACTCTTTGATACCGGCCCCGGTAGCCGAGTTGAAGATGTTGTTCTTCAGCTTCTCCCAGCTCCCGGCCAGGTTGTTGTTCTTCACCGCGAACTCGGCCGCCAGGCTGGTACCTGTTGCCAGTTGTTTATTGGCTATCTCCTGATACCTGTTGAATTCGTCCGTATTCTTGGCCAACGATGTAATTACTGCCCTAGCATTAGCTCCCTCAATTTTCAAATCCGCCAAAAGGGAACTGAATTCAGTGGTGGTGTCACCGCCTGCGTTAAGTCCTTTGAGGAACAACTGCAGGGCGGCGTTTGCGTCGTTGTTGATAAGGTCCACGAACTCCTGCAGCTCAAGGTTGGTGTCCGCGAAACTGGCTATCTTGTAGAAAGACTTTGAGTTGGCGGCCATCTTCCCGATGAGGTTATTGAGTGCCGTGCCGCTAACCTCCGCCGAATAGCCAAGCCCCTCCAGCGTGGCGGCATAGGCGATCACGTCCGGCAGGCCGATTCCCGCATTGGAGGTCACCGCACCCACCCGCAGCGCCACATCCGTAAGGAACGGCGCGGTGGCCTTGCCCTGCGCCCCCACCTCATTCAGCACGGAACCGATGTTGATAAGGGATGTGGAAAAGTCTGTTCCTGTTTTTTCGGCTACCCTGAAAACGCCCTCAATCTTACCCAACTCTGTGGCCACCTGTTCCGCGCCGCCTTGGAAATCATCACCTAAGGCCACCACCGCCACGTCAATGGCATCGGTGAAGTCATAGATCTGTTCCTTTGCTATGCCTAGCTGCCCCCCTATCTTGGCAATCTCCAGCTGCTCCACTAAAGACGTCCTGGAATCCCGGCGTGACAGCCTGTCGGCCAAACGCTCTACCTCATCAGCCGCCAACCCGGTCGTTTTGCGCACATCGGCTTGTGAGTCGCTAATCTGAACGTTGGCGTCAAAAATGAACTTACCTGCCTGCACGGCGGCATCGGCCAGGGCCTGCAGCCCCAGATACGCGGCGGCCGTCTGCACGGCGAAGCCTTTGAGGCTGCTGGTTGCGTTCTGCCCCAGCCCGTCAAACGCGCCGGAGGTCCCGTTCAGCGCGGCGGAAACCCTGTCCATCAAAGTAGGGTAGTTGCCCACATTGCGGAAGTTGGACCCCAGGGCTTTATCGAAATTCTTAAGGGCCTCCGTATTGCGGGCGATGGTCTCCGCATACTCCACCGCCTCTTTGTTGTTCCGGTTCAGCGCGCCGGTCTGCAGGTCAAAGGCATCCGGCATCTTCCGGATCTCGGCCCACAGCTTTTTGTTCTGCGCAGTCAGCGCATTGTAGCTTCTTTCCACGACCTCCACCTCATGGCGCGTCTTTTTCAGCGGGGCCAGAAGCGCGTCCGTCGCGGTCCGTGTCTTGTTCAGGTCGGCCACCAGCCCGGCCATCTGTGTCCTGTTGGCCTCAATGGACGGGTCCAGCGCCTTGTACTGCCTGATAAGGCTCCTGGACTCCGCCTCCAGCTCGTTCACCGAGGCCTTGGTGAGGTCCAGAAGCTTTTTCTGCCCCTCTGCGGCCTCCTTGTTCTCATTGAACGCTTTGGTGAGCTTATCCACCTGCCTCTCCAGGGCCGTGATCTTGGCCCCGTCCGTGAGCGGCGAGAGCGGGTTGCCCTGCTCCTTCAGCTTGGCCCCGACCTCCAGGAGCTTTTTCATGTTGTCGGTGTAGGCGGTGAACCCGCTCACCACCTGCTCCAGCTTCTTTGACTCGCTCCGGAGGGAGCGCAGGGATTTTACCAGCTCGGCTATCTCCTCCTTGCCTACGGCGTCAATGAGCCCGTCAGGCCCAACAATCTTAATGGGGTTGCTCATTTGCGTCTGCTCTGTTGTTTGGCCCGGTTCTCATGGAACCGCAGCCGTTGGTAGAATTGCTTCTCTGTCAGTTTCTCGGGGGCCTGCACCCCGGCAGCCTCCAGGCTGGCGCACAGGTCACCGAAGGCCTTCTCATGCTGGCTCACGGCGTTGGCCGGGTTGGACAGGTCAAAGTTCCTGGGCATGATCTCTGCCAGCAGGTAGGCCTCCGCATCGGTGACCACCCGCTCCAGATCAGGCCTCGGCTCCTCGCTGCCCAGCATCTCCAGCCTGGCCAGCGCCTTTACCTTCACCTTCTGCAGGAGCTCGGCCTGGGCATCCTCAGAGAAGTACTCCGGGAACGCCAGGCGCATCTCCTGCGCCTTCCTCTTTTTTACCTCTTCCAGCAGCCCCTCCACGCTGCCCTGCGTCAGGCCGTAGCCGCTCAACCGGTCTTTCAGGGCTGCAAGACCCTGCTCTGAGTAATCCGTCACCGGTTCCCCGTCCACCGAATGGACCAGGCAGCAGAAGGCAAGCCCCGGCCAGTTGGTGCCTTCCAGAATATGGAAGAAGTTGTAGTGCCTGTTGGCAAGCTCTGTCATGGCCTCGTTCATGCGGCCGGCCTTAAGGAGCTGGTAGAACCGCTGGTCATGCGCCTCCACGTCCTGCATGGTGCGACCAATCCCCGCATCCAGCATGAGGTACCGCTGGAAGAGGCTGTTTTGGTTCATAGGCAGCTCATCCGCCGAAAAGTGCAGCATGAGGTGGTGCCCGTCTTTTAGGTCTATTCTTTTCATACCCTGATTAACTGTCTGGTGATACTTGCCCCCATGAACGCGCTGATCAGCAGCCACCAGGTGGCACCGGTGTAGGTGATAAAAGCAAGGCACATGGCCAGGCACAGCCAGAAGCCGAGGCAGAAGTGGCAGGCGCGGCCGAAGCGGTGCGAGTGGTGCACGTCCCACCATTCCAGCCAGCCCCACTTTTCCATGCACAAAATAAGAGTAGCGGCTACCGTGCTAACCACAATGGCAAGCATGGCTATCTCGTGCACTAATCCCTTTAGCATGGCTGAAGATCCTCCGTGTAGTTCAGGTTCCCCACGAACCGCATGGCGGCGAAAGGGTACATCAATAGCGGTTCCTTCTCCTTGGGCACCGTGTAGCCCTCGAAGATGTCGCGCACCTTCTCATCCTGAATTGACTCCAATTCAAAGTCAGAGCAGCGTTTCAGCACCTGCATCACCTCGTTCTTGAGTTCACCGGTGTAGACGTAGTCCTTTGCGGGGTTCACCTTCTTCAGGTTCAGATAGAAGACAATTGCCACCCGTACCCCGAAGCGGTTGGTGGCGGTGTGATCGTATTCCTGCACGCGTTCCGGCCCAAGCACCTGGAAGAAGCTGTAGGATCTGAGGTTGTCGTTGGGCAGTACACAGTAGTATTCCCCCTTGGCCGCGTAGACCTTGGGCACTGCCCCGCCCAACTGTTGGTCCGGCATGAGCCTGGCGCGGGCAAAGGACTTCTGCAGCCACGGCAGACGGGCTTTCAGTTCCTGCTGGATCTGCTGGATGGCCGCGTCCAGCCCCTTGGGGTTCTCCAGCAGCGGTATGTCTGGGTTGAAGTAGTTCATTGCAGTATGAGTTCGGTGTTTTTCTCCTCAGATATCTCAAAGTCAAAATGCCAGCTTTCCATCGGCCCGCTGTTAAGTCCGTAGGAAAGGCCATTGGCCGTAATATTTAGGCGGGTGACAATGTATGGGGATTGACTCACGTCGGTTTTAAGATAAACGGTCTGCCCTATGTCGAATTTGTTCTCAATAATCATCATACTTTCAGATGGTCTTTGATTCTCTCCCGTAGCCCTTCCTTGAGATAAGCCTGCTTCAGGTCTTCGGTGTTTTCCTCGGTAAGTCCCAGAATGGCGTCACCGTATTTCATTTTCAGCGCAACGGTCTTGGGATCATCACCCTTTAGCAGGAATTCGTTGTCCTGGGCGATCATCCGGATGCTGTTGTGGAAAGCACCGGTGTCTTTCAGGGTCACCCGGTCAAAGGGCTGCCCCTTCACTTGCTTAATGCGCTTGGTATTCTCGGTATAGTCCGGCTCTATTCGTGTTCCGTCTGCCCGCAGCCCCGCCTCCATCTGGTCGGCGTTCCAGTTCTCAATGGTTGTTCTGTTTTCCTCCAGAACAACTTCTGCCATGGCGCCCACGTCAAGTGTCTGGAGCTGCGATATGAGGCGGTTCAGGCGTTCCATCAGATTGCCACCCTCCTAAGGCTGTTGCTAGGCGCACAGGGCAGGCAGCGGCCGTCAAAGTCGCTCAGGTCAAACTCCAGCGCCTTGATGGCGGCGGAAAGCCTTACTGTAAGCCCAGGCGTGCCCGTGGCGCTGTTTTCCAAGGCGGCGAAGGCCAACGGCCCCAGCTTCTGCTTCTTCTCGTTGTCGCGCGTGGAATAGGCCATCTCTGTAATCAGGTCCACGGCCACCTGCAGCCCGAGCGCGTTTGTCAAAAGGTCAGAGTGCCGGCAGATGAAAGCCGTTAGGTCGCACTTCATGGAGAAGGCAAGGTTCAGCCCCCAGTTGGTGTCGCTCTTGCCGTAGTCCATGGCGATAGACTCCCACTGCACCCGCTCCGGCGTGATAGAGGCCATCGGCACGGAGAACGCCCGCACCTTCACGTATGGGCTCCATGTGCGGTAATAGGCAGTGTCATAGCCGTTGCAGGTCATGCACGGCGGTTTGCTCATGTCCGACTGCCGGTTGATGGCCTGCCCCTGCAGATCATCCTCATAGTAGCCGAGGCAGTACACGCCAGCGGGCAGCGTGTTTGGGTTGGCGGCGTCCAGGCTGAACCATGAGAACTGGATAGGCTTGGTGATGCTCACCTCCTGCACCCATACCGGCTCCTCCGTACCTTCCTGGTACAGGTATAGCTTCATGCCCGTCTGCGCCGTGTCAAACTGAACCCCCACCTGGTTGATCACCGTGGCCATGTCATCGCTTCCGGAAAGATGCAGTTCCAGCCCTACAAAGCGGCCCTGCCGGATAATCTTGTCCGTGTAACTGGCGGCGCCGTGGAAAAGCCTCGTGTCCTCAAACAAGCTCTTTACCTGCTGGCCGAGTTTCTTCTGCTGGAAGATGGCCATGAGCAGCTTGTTGGTACTGGCCCCCACCATGCGCTTTAGGTAGTCGCTGAGTAATGCACCCGCGTTGTTTGCCTGCACCATGGAGGTCTCCAGCAGGTTCAGCAGGTTATCCACGGTCAGCAACGGGTGAAAGGAGCGGTAATAAAGGCCGCTGCGGCTCTCCAGCAGCTCGGCTGCCAGTTGGGGTACGCCCGGTGTGTAGCTCTGCTCAAAGCCGATCAGCCCCGCCGTGCAGCCCTGTAAGGTCTTGGTGTTGTACATATTCTTTAGATTTGCCCGTTATGCAAAAGGCCCGCCCTATCACAGAGCGGGCCTTTATCACCTTTTAGAGAAATACCGGTTAGACAGACGCTAACAGTTCAATCTTCTGGATTGGGCTGTAGTCAGCGAGAGGGCGTGGGTTCCATGCACCGAAAATGGCATAGTCCATGGACCACTCAAAGGATTCCATCTCAGCACGGGTCAAACCGTCGTTGCCAACGGTAGCCCATGTTTCTTCCGTCAGGTCGGCACAATCCGCTCTCCAGAATAGACCCATAGTCTCTCCCAAGATGTTAGACTGGTACGTGGTCCATTTCTTGTTGCCGTGGTCGGCACCGCGCTTACAGGTCGGGTCTATTCTGGTAAGGAAGCCCAAAGTCCCGGGGTTCACCGCATAATAGGTAGCCAGAACGCCTGCGCCGTTGGTCACACGGTTGGACACGTACGGCGCGTCATAACCGGCAAACTGGTAGGCGGTGTTGTTGGCGTTCTGCGGGCCGTTGGCAATCAACGGGTTCAGTTGAGCGCCGCCCATCGGGTTGGTCAGGATATCCGGGTTCTGGTCGCCGAAGTCCATTGTCTGCATAATGGCGGTCAGGCTGTTGAACATGCCGATACGCTCATCATACGGCACACGAAGGGCACTACCCGTAAAAGGGTAATAAGAAGCCAAATCACCGGCATAGGTGTTGCGGTTCGTTTCAATATAATTCCGCACCGCAGTGTCCAGAATCTTCAGAGACTTAATCTCACGTGCACGCAGCATGGAGTTGAAGGCCTCCTGATATTCCATCAGATTGTTATGGAACAGGTCTCGGGAAATGGCAAACCCGAAAGCAAGCGTTACAACAGTAACGGGAATAACCGTGTTGCTCAGGTCGCCTGTCTGCACGGCACAGGTCCGTACGTTGGTGATTGCCGGGTCCTGATAGTTGGTTGCCCTAACTTTCAGCGTGCCGCCGAAGGCTTTGTCAAACTGCTGACGCACGCTTGGGGTGACCACGCTCAGTGGGTCGTTGGTTTGTTTTCTGGCCAATGCCAGTGCGCCCGTGCTGGTAGAGCGCTGAACGTTTTTGCTGAGTCCCTCGGAATCCGCTGTGTAGTCCGTGATCAGGGTAGCCGCTAAATCAAACATTTTGTTTTGGTTTAAAATTGAACAATCATTTCTGTTGCCCACTTTCCTTTTGGGCATGTTTCAGCGGCTACCCCTTAGCCACTAGGAATTTAACTTTAAGCAGCCAACGGAAGGTTGGGGTGCTTCTTGATGTACTCTGTGTAAAGTGCCTGGTGCTGCTCCGTTCCGGACAAAACACCGGCTTTGATAAGGAATTGGGTTACCTCCTGTTTGGTTTTAAGCCCTTCAGGTATCATAACGGTTCCGGTATTGTCAGAACCAGATGAACTGCCGCCTGCTCCGGCACCAGTTTGTTTGTGGCCGTTGTCCTGGTATTCCTTCAGTTTCTCCGAAAGCAGGGCCTCTCCGGTGGCTGGTTGCATATTGGCCCCCAGGATAGGTTTCCCTTCCGCATCTAGGTACACAATGCTTCCGTCTTCGTTTTTCTTGGCAGACTTCACCAACTCTGCCTTGGCATTCGCTATCGCAAGGTTAACGAGGCTCTCCGGCAGGCCTGGCTTAGGTTTGAACCCCACAAGGGCTTTGTTCAGGTCAATGCTTACTTCTTTCTCAAAAAGAACCTGGTCTTTTTGAGAAAGAAGTTCCTGCCACTCCTGCTCTTTTTTCTGGTAAGCCTCCACTTGGGCCTTCAGCGTTTCATCACTGGCATTCGCTTTCAACTTCTCCTGCAACTCCTTGATGGTTTTGTCAGAGGTGCCGTATTGCTCTTTGAAACTGGCGATCACGCGCTTGGCGAAATCGTAGGTCTTTTCGTTAGGCTCCTTTGTCAGCCCGGAGGATTCGGCAATGTCTTTGTCCAGGGCAGAATAAATCTCAGAGGTTTTCTCAGCCGCGATACGCGCCCGCTCACTTTCCACAAATTTATTCTGGTCTTCTGAAGTAAGAATATTGAACCCCTTGCCTTTCAGCGCTTCGATAAAGACATTCTGTACCTCCGGTTTGTCACTCAGTAGAGCGTCTGCTTCTTCTTTTGTCATTTCTTAAGTCCCTTTTAAGAATGGGTTGATTGATTTACTCTTTACCTGATTTCTTCGCCTGCTCTCGCGGGTCATGCAAAATGTCTACGCCGTCATACCCCTTGAAGGCCCCTTCTTTATCCATGTTCTCAAAGTCGCGGACTGAGAACTGCACCACGCGCTCATGGTCGGTGTAATTTTTCAAGGCAGGGTTATGCAACTTCTGCGTTAGCTTCAAGTGCATCAGATCTTTCTCCGTCTCCGGGAATTGGTAATTGCTGTCTTTGCTCCCTTTTAGCATTTTGTTCTCTGACATAATCGTACAGTTTATTTTGGATAAGCTCAATTTTCCTGTTGAACGAAACACCCTCGGAGGCTACCATGTGTACCGGCAGCTGCTCCCGCTCAAAGCGTTTCACGTAGTAATCGAAGTTCACCTTCAGAAGCATGGCCTCGTCAGACACGAGGTACGGGAAGTCCTTTTTGAAGTCCCGCAGCTCGGTGATGGTCAGGTCTGCGAATGGCTCCAGATTGGCTAGTATGCGGCTGCGCTCCAGCTGCTCCGGGTCGTTCTTGTACTGGGTACTGCCGATCATCTCACGGTTGGCAGCCAGTACGTGCATGGGCATTCCGGCCTTCTTGTTCAGCTCATAGGCCTGCAGGTGCTCTTCTACCGTCTGCAGGTAGAAGTCATCCCCGAGCGACACTGTGACCCTTACAAAGTCATCCCCGCCCCAAAGTCTTGCCATGGTGCTGAACGCCCACTCCTGGATCACCTCAAAACCCCAGGCAATGTTGGTAAGTACATCTTCCTTGTTTTCAAACTCACCCTGTACCTGCGTTTCGTTCTTTGCCTCAGAACGGGAAGAAGCCTCTCTTCCGGCGCAACGTGTAACAATGGTCTGCTCCAGCGCCTTTAACTTGTCCTGAGAGAACTTCAGGGCCTCAATGTCCACCTTCAGCATTCCCATGGGTCCGTTATCCATCTGGTCGAATGAATCCTTAGTGTCCGGAGTACTAACGCCGAAACGGGAGCCTGGCCCAATCAGTGAATTCTGTTCGCACTTAGGGCATTTCTTCTGGCATGGCTCCCCTTGCAAGTTTGTGTAGTTCACATATCCGCCCTCGCAAGGGTTGGAATGCTCGTCTTTGTAGTCGCAAGAACCCACATAGTTCCAGATCACTGGCCACATGCCGAATGAATGGTAGAACTCTATACTGGCATGCAAATCAACATACTCGTCCAGCCTCCCCAACGCCTTGGTGAACGGGGAAACCCGTTGCAAGCTGTCACGGCTGGAAAGCAACTCCCGCCAGAAAGGGTGAGCCGGGCAGTAACCCAGTGCATGCGGGGCATCTTCGCCCTCCTTGTTGTATTTGCCGTTCTCGTCTTTGGAGAAAACACGGTAACTCGCATCGTCCAAAGCGGCGAACAAATCAAGCTTCCCCGTCTCGTCTTTGCCAATCTTGAAAAGAACGTATTCGCAGGCACCGTCACCTTTCACGTCCACATCCACCACATCGGAGATGTTGACCAGGTACTGGTAGACCTGCGGCCTTGGGGTGGTCTGCTCCCTTGGGGCATCCACCACCAGAATTGAGTTAGGCGCCACCTTCAGCGCCTCAAAGCCTCTGGTCTTCCAGAAGCTGTCAACCCCGTTGGCCTCCAGCAGCTCATTGAATTGCGCCTCCAGTTCTGCAGACCTGAACTCCACCTTCCGGAAGCTGTTCTGTGCCTCGAAGACACGGGAGAGGCTGCTGGAGATAGTGTCACATACATCATTTGAAACCAGCGGCGCCGTCACCTTCTGCTCAAACGCCTTGTACTTATCAGCGGGCAGCTGCTCCCTTTTCGCAGCCAGAAACTTCTGGAAAGCAGGGTTGTTCTTCAGGCTTTCCTTTTCCAGCACCGGTTCCACGTGCATCCTCAGGCGCTGCTCATGGGCAATGCATTGGCTTATAAGCGCCTTATTCTTTGGTGCCTTTAGGCGGTCTATTACCTCTTGGTCTGATAAGGTCGCCATTCTCGAATATGAAACGCTTGTCGGTTAGTTGCCAATGGTTGTACTTCTTCTGCTCCTGGTACCGGAGGAGGTTCTCGGCGTGGTCGATGCCGAAAACCTTTTCCTCCCCCGATTCCGTGTTTTTGAGCGTCACCTCATTCTTTTTCGCCATTACAGGTCATATCTTGGGTTGAAATCGGCTTTCACCATGATCAGGTCGTTATCCCACCCTTCCTGCAGCGAGAAGCTGAACGGGGTCTTGTTGTCCTCGTTGTAGCCTTCGGAACCGGTGCTGCCCAAGCGGAAGTTCTTGATGGGAATACCGTTGTAATCAGACTTTGCGAAGATGTTGCCGTGGCGGTTGACCATGTACACGGTCAGATTCGGCTCATTCACCAGCTTCAGCAGATCCTGCCGTGTAGTAGAGGTCAGGTTGCGGAACATGCCGCCTGTCACATCCACCGGACCCTCGCCTTTATAAATGGCGATGCCGTCAATGGTGGAGTTGTCACCGCCCCCTTCAAACTGCCCTTCTGAGGAAGGGATCACCAACCCTGAGAACTCAGGCGTTTTCACCACCTTGGTGTCATCAGTAGCAGCAAGCAAAGGTGTCCAAGTGGCCAAGGCCTTAAATGCCGCCTCTGTGCCAAAAATCGGGGTGGCTGGGTTGCTTGGCTGCCCGCGCTGCACCAGGAAGGTTACAATCTGATCTAATTTCAGTTCGCAGTCAGAGAGTGTGATAGCGGTAAGCGAAGACGGGAGTGTGCAGGTTTCAGGCATTGTTTTACACAGTTAAAGTAATACTTTATATAACCTGTGTAAAGTACGTAAATACCAATGGTTTTGGCAAATAAAAAACCAATTATTTTAGCTTTGCTAATTAAGGCGGCGCAGGTAAGCCGGCCGGGCTTGCTGTTTGCCTATCTTGTTCAGCGCCACATACCTGAGCGGGTCTATCAAGTGGTTGAACACGTCCACCGGTTCATTGGTGGCCTTGCCCGTGGTTTTATCCACTTTCCACTTGTAGTTGTTGAGCTCTTTCCGGAGGTTGGTGCTGCGCTTGGTCACGTTCAGGTGGTAGCGTTTAAGGATGTCTATGCCGTTCAAGATGCTATCAGGACCTTTAACCGCACCTTCTATGCGGAAGCCCTGGTCTTTGATCTCCCGGATGGACTTGGGCTCGGCAGAATCGGCAATGATGTCATGGCGGCGGTTAAAACCCGCTTCATCCAGGCGTTTGCAGATGGCCGGATTGGTCAACCCGTAGTCGTACATGAGCTCATCCAGCCACAGCTCCCCGTTCTGCATGTACACGTCCACTACGCCGGTGGGGTCATTGGTAAAGCCGAAGTCCATGCCCGTGCCAACGTGCTTGGCATCGGCCGGGATCTCGTCACAGAGCGACCAGTTCCGCAGCACCAAACCTTCTATCTTGCCGGTGAGGCCACGAGCATACACGCGCCACAACTCCTCATCCTCATCACGTAGGGCCTCGATGGTGGCCCGCTGCATGTCAGAGAGGAAGGGGTTGTGGCGGTGATCAGAAATGAAGGTTTGGACAAACGGTTTGCCTATCAGGTGCTCATGCACCCAGAACTCGGCGTTGGGGTTGTAGTCAATGTAGGACTGGATGCGGGTACGCAGGAACAGTTCTTTCCATATCAGGTACTCCACCCCGTTGGCCTCGTTAACGAACAGGTAGTCTCGTTTACCTGACTTGGCATCCTGCGGCCCATCATAAGACTTAAACTCCATGATAGAGCCGTTGTGGTAGGTGAAGATCCGGTCTGACTTGTTGTAGGATTTGATGAGCCTCCGGAGTGTAGGCGTGTTGTCGAAGATTTCCAGCGCATCACGCAAAGCGCCCGCTTTCAGGTTGGGAATATCCTGACCAACTACGGTACAGACCTTACGTGGCCTTTCGGAAAGTTTTGTAAAGAGCACCTGCAGGATGTTGTAGGTCTTTCCGGAGCTGGTCCCTCCCTGATCAACTACCACCTGGGCGGTGGCATTGTAGTTGGCTTCGTAGAGTACGGAGGTTTCAAACATTACAGGAGTACGTCTTTCTCGCTGGAAGCAATCTTTGCATCTGAGGGGATAATCCTGACTTCAGCTTGGATGATTGGCATAGCCTTGCCTTGCTCGTTGTCTTTCTCAAAAAGACCGTGCATACGGGCAAGGTTGGTTAGTGCGGCATCTGCTGGATACATTTCAACTGTGGTGCCGAACTCAGATGGCTTAACGGATTTGATGCGCCCAGCCTGTTTGTCTAGGACTAACTTGACCAGATCTAAGTCGGCCACCTTTACCAACTGAGCAGGGCCATCCACCACGACAGTGGCGTTTGGGTTATGCTTCAATTGAATTTGGAGCTTGACGATCTCCCTTCTCCTTGCCCCCTGCTGCGCATAATGATCATCCAGCTCTTTATCTGAATAACCCAAGGCATCCGCATACTCATCGTGAATAGCTATCTCCTGCTTCAGGTCTTCAATCACTTGGGACAGATGTTTTTCCACCTTTGGCCTGCGCACCACTTCCTTAATTTCGAAGTAGTCATTCAACGAGGCTTTGGCAATGTCTGAAATGAGTTTAACTGTCTCCTTGGCTCCAAGAGCAATCTCTTCCAGTCTGGCATCAATAGCCGCCCGAATTTCAGGTTTTCTCAGGTTTTCCCACCCCATTGAATAAGCAGTCTTCTCACTATACCCCGCACGAATAGCAGCCTGGGTGGCGTTCAGGTCCACCAGGTACTCCTCACAAAATCTCTGCTGCTTATCGGTCAGTTTCACTGCTGCCATCTATTCTCCTTTCGGGTCTGTGGGTAGGGGGTTAGGCTGGTTCATATGTCTTTTCAAAAATATCAGGCTTGCAAGGGTAAAATTCACCGTTAACGCCTTTTATAATCCAGTCGCCAAAAGAAGCCATCATATCTCCTTCTAAGGTTTTAATAACTCTACCTCCCTGTCTTTCAAGTATCTTTTCATAATCGTCCCAAGCATCTTCTGCTCTACGGCATGATGTGTGTCCTATATCCTCTTTTTGGGCGATAAATCTTTCAACCTCTAAGATTGACATAGGTGTGTTTAATAGTTGAACAGCTTCAATCACTACTGGTTTTTTTCTGAATTTTGCCATATCTCTTTCTCCCCAAAGGGCTGTTAGGTTAAAATGGGTGGGTTCTTTTCTACTAACACTTCACTATTCAAAATTGAAACACACTCAAAAGCCTTCTGATATGTCAACCCATATTGGTAGTCTGTCTGCACGAAACTGTCTTTTTGGTTCGGCTCCATGTCTGCATCATCATCGATTATTACATAATCTGTTACCTCTGGGTGTAAGTCAAGCCATTCTTGAATCTCTTTGCCTCTCTGCAAAGATGAACCCGTTCTTCGTCTGTGGTTGGGTGTGATACCAATTATTTCCCCAGGCAATTCCCGTTTCTTCCAAAGTTCCTTCATTACTTCTGTGCCAGACATACGCCAAGTAGAGCTAATAACAATCTTTGCTCCTGTGGCTTCTATTACCCATTTCAGCATATCAACTGCCATAGGGTCAAACCAATGCCCAAATTCGTCACGGTATAGATGCGAGGCTTTGATTGCTTTATATTCTTTAACGCCTACGTTTTCATGTATATAAAACAGGTGTCTCATATACACTTCTGTATTCAAAACGCCATCAATATCTAGGAATACAACTTTCATACTCTCTCTTTCCCTTTACCCAACCGAGGTTGGGAGTGGTTATTTGTTAGGCTCCAATCTTGATTTAAATACCTCCCAGTCCTCCTTAGAAAACTCACATACACTAAGTATCGAATTGATTTGTCTGCTCTCTAGCCCGCGCTGAGCGTGTATAATACATTCTGCCAGAGACGGGAAAGCGCTTCTTTCTACAGCAGTTGAGCTAACGTTTTTAATCCCGTTTGGGAATGTCTCTGAATAAGCGATTAAAAAATATCTCATAAAGTTCTTTTCCTTTCCCCCCTTCACCTGTTCCCCGAATGGGCAAGCTTGCAACCCCCGCTAAGTTTAAACCATTCGGGAAGCAGGTAAGGGTGTTAATATTCGGTCGGCCTTCTGCCTTCCGGTAGTTGCGCGGGGGAGATTCGAACTCCCGACCTCAAGGTTATGAGCCTTGCGAGCTACCACTGCTCTACCGCACTGTGTTCGGGTCTTTCCCCGACTGTCAAAGCCTCAACCATCGCTTTTGAGTAGCCTTCATAAGGGAGGCTCTCCCCTCGTGGAACTGGCAAGATTCGAACTTGCGAAACAGGCCGGGCTTTTACCTTGCGGCTGTACGAGGTAGTTCCAGACAATTAGCAGCAGTACCCCGGCACGACTTACAGGCTCGCTACTCAGCTGCTTTACATTTCGCGCCCTTTTACGCCTTCCTTTTCACCAATCAGTTCCATGTAATCAAGAGAGGGCAGGATTGGTTACCTGCTCGGTTTCGTTTCTAGTTGCTTGCCCATACATCTTAGCAACCAAAATTAGTGGGGCTACTTAGCCGTAGCTGACACGGACTCTCACACGTGCTTCAACCGAAAAAGCTGTTTTTGAATACGGGTTAATCGCGGCTCCTTAGCTATTTACACTTCCTCGCGATGCGTTAATTCCGCCACCTCTCCATTTCTTAGCAAAGGCTTCTCCCTTGCTGTTAGTGGCCAAAGGCGAAGCGAATCACCTTTGACCTGGCACTGCGCCTACTTCCTTTCTACCAACGGTGGGGCAGTATTCGGCAAGCCGTTGACCTTTCCAGTGCCTTTACTAAACCCCGCCCCTTTACGCTTGCATCAGAGGCAGGCGGAGGTTGTTGTTATTGCTTTTTCATAATGGTAAGATTAGGTGAAAAATCTATCAAACAGTTACTTTAACCAAGAAACTCTAAATACGTAAATTTCACTGAATTATACAAGTATCACAAGGGTATTTTCGCATGGATTTCGCCAGCTCCCGCGCCCTGTTCCGAAGCTTCCGCCTTGCCCGGCAGAGGTGGCTCGTGCACCTGCTGCTGGAAAGGAACGGGAAGGGTGTGCAGTTTTAATCATTAGATTTTATAGTAACACCTCCTTTATAGCTCTAAATATGGCTCTTGCAACAGGAGGCGCAATTGCATTGCCATATGCCTTAATCTCAGGGTCTAGGCCACCTTTGTCCAGTTTTCTGGGTAACCCATCATGTATTCCGTAAGTCTCGGGCAAAGTCTTTTTCCGGTAAGTGCTGCATATTGCTCTGCTAGGTTCCCATTCGGGTGCTTGTGGAATCGGCCTGCCAACGATTTGGCTGAAAATGATGCTCTCTTCTCCCCGTCCGAAGCCGTGGGGGTAAGCCACAACCCACGTACGCGCACGGGGGTGTGGCGCACCAAATTCAGAGGCTGACAGATCACACCATTCCGCATCGTACCCGATTTCGGCAAGGCTGTGAAGGATTCTGTCAAGCCCTTTGCTTCTGATTGCTGTGACGTTTTCCCCAATGATGATTTGCGGCTTGTATCTTTTGATGAGTTCAAGCCAAACCCACCAAAGGCCGGTGAACTGCATGATTTCTACTGAATCAAAATACGAGACTGGGCTTTCGCATGAATCCGTGTTGCACCTTACAGCGGATCCGTCAAACGTAATGGCAAGAATAGAATAACCGTCTTCACCAATCCATTTCTTACCGCTTTTATCCCAAGCTCTAAACTTTATCTCTCTATTCATCTTCTTCTGATTTACGCACCTATTCCTAGGTGCTGTTGACATTCTAACTCTGCCTTTCGCTCTTTCCGCAGCGCCTTGTGCAGCTTGTGCACGCGGTTGGTGTAGGGGGAGCGGAACCGGCGTTCCTTAAATCCGATAGTGTAGCCCAGCAGGGTGAACTGGAACACGACCACCATGACGGGCACCCAGTGGGCGTTGAGGAGTAGCGCCTCGAACACTCGGGGCTTTTCGGTTTCGGGGTGGATTGCTGTTTGCATGGCGGGTGGGGTTAATTAAAAAGTGAGGTTTGTTTCCCGTGTTTATTCTCCTGTCCAATGGACTGGAGTAGCTTTGCCTTAACATCTTGTAGGTGAATAATTAGTTCGTCTACTTTTTTAGCAATGAACAGCGTCTGGCTCACCTTATATCCCCCAACTTCTTCTACAGGCAACCCAGGTACTCCAGTACATTCATCAATCAGAAGGGGGTAGTATGAGTGTGCCTCAACACATTCTCTTTTTAAACCCTGATGATGAAATGGCTCAGATAAACTAAGCCCTATAAATCTTCCTCCATTGCTGTAGGTGTTTTGCTTTAGCGGAACTCTATTATCAAACTCCATAAACTTGTCAATTAATCGTTGTTGATGGATGCGTTGGCGGGTTTCAGTGGCCGGGCGAGGGTGGGCTGCTTGGTGGCGGTGTACTGGGCTTTCATCTGCCGCCCGTGGTCGGTCTTGGGCTCATAGCCGGGGTAGCCCAGGGCGATCAGGGTCGCGTCCCGCTGCTCTTCCTTGGAGAGGCACACGGAGAGGGTCAGTTGCGTGGTCATGGCTGGAGCTTGTTTTTAAGGCGGGTGATATGCCCTTTGAGTGTATTGTTGGTTCTGGCTAGGGAATCACGTTGGGCTACAGCCTCTTTCCACTGGCTCCTGTACCATTCTAAATCTGCGATTAGTTTTACATAAGGCTTTGCCATGGCCTCCTGTGCATCTGCTACCCGCTGAAGGCAGCCAAGCATGATATGTTCTGTGGTTTTCTCACCGATATATACCGCGCGAGAGATTTCTTTCATGTTTCCCATTTTTCTATGCTGCTTTAGTGGTTGGTTAAAAACTGTTGTAGATGAATCTGTCCCGGAGTATGCCCGACTGCTTGGCCTGGGTTTCCGGTTTGCGCTTTTTCTGCTTCCTGGGGTTGCCGCTGAGTTTGCGCTTGTCGTTCTGTATCGTCTTCCTGGACACCTGGAACCGCTTTGCCAAGGCCAAGGTGCCTATCTGCGGGTTGGCCGCTATGAAGGCCAGCCGCTCCTGCTGCGTCGCTATCTCCATCATTTTCTTCCTGTGTTATCGGCTCCTGCTCCTGCAGGTAATGGTGGCACTGCCCGTGGGCGTAGCCGTATTCTAAGGGGAAGCCGGTCATGATGCTTGGCTTATGGGTTCTTCCAGGAAGTCAAAGAGTGTTGGGATAGTGGCTTTGTATTCAGCCTCTCTGCAATATTCTACACCGTCTCTCCAATACCCTTCGTTAAGTTCAGTGGCCATGCCTTTGCGGCCCAGCTTAATGCATCGGTAGGGAACTGTCATCACTCCGCCGAAAGGGTCATACACCAAGTCCCCAGGGTTAGAGTACCTCTCTATTGCCCTGTCCACAATGTCAAACTGTAAGGGGCACACATGCTTTTCCTGCTTCTTCTGGCTTTGTCTGGTGTTAAGCGTATTCATGCGGTTAATGTCATCCCAAACCACATCCGACTTTGACTTAGGAGGTATGGCCATGAAGGTGCTTGGCAGCTTACCCATGCTATCCAAAGTTTCACAGATGGCCACATGGTCTTCAAACTTGTAAGCAGTGGATTTGCTGTAGGATTCCCACCACTTATAGATTTTACCAAGGTCCATCTTCCGAAGCTCCTCAGGTGAAAGGAGCCGGTTGCCGGCGCTGTTCCAATGGGCGTGCGCATCTAACTGCCACCGCCCACGTGAATACTGTTCCTTTGACTTTACCACCTTGTCATCTGCATAGGCGTTGGAAGTATCGGTCGGGGCCTTCCTGAATACAAGCAGGTACTCCGGGGAACCTGCGCCCATCTTGGAACCATCCTTGCTGTTCTCTGTCCAACCTAACCGGTAAGTCTGGTTATTCTCCCGTACCACGTCCGTGGTGATAATGTGTTTGCCCAATAACCACCATCCGTGTTTTAGGAAATGTGCCACAGTCTGCCCGGAGAAATCTATCAGGGAGGTAAATCCCACCCCGTTCTGGTAACTGAACTGGATACGGTCCTTAACGTGGATGCAGGCGATGCGACCTGGTTCCGTGATTCTAAGCAGCTCCGGCGTCAGGAAATCCATCTGCTTAAAAAAACCCTCGTTGCCATTGTTGTGGCCGAAATCCCGGTAGCTCTCGCAGTACTCGTACTGGTCAGAGAAGGGGATGCTGGTGAGGATCATCTTCACGCTGTTGTCTGGCATGGTCTTTACCTCCTCTACCGCGTCGTTGTGGATGCAGGTAAAGTTCTGGCCCTTGGCTTCCTTGCGTTCAATCTTCATGCTTCTTTTTAGTTCAGTGATGGCGTCTGCCTGTGAGAGACCGTATTGTTTCATTAGCCTGGTCATTTCTGCTATCATTTCCTTATGGCGGCTCCATTTGGCCTCCAAGATTTTCAGCACCTCCGTCTCGGCATCGGTATAGACCAGATGGATGTTCACCTCCTTGGTCTGCCGGAACCTCAGCACCCGGTGGATAGCCTGTAGGAAGTCTTTGAACTTGTAGCCTATGCCCACGAACACCGCGCTGTGGCAATGGTACTGGAAGTTCACCCCTGCCCCGGCGATGGTGGGCTTGGTGGCCAGGTGTTGGATATGGCCATGCTTGAACTCGTTTAGAATCTGCTCCTTTACCTCGTTCTTCTGCGAGCCGAAAACAGACTTCACCTCCGGCAATATCTTCTCTATGTGCTTGCGTTCGTCTTCCAGGTCATGCCACAGGATCCAATGCTTTTCCGGTTCGGCCTGCACTATCTCCACCGCCTTCTCCACCCGCAGGCTCAGGCTGTCGCGCTTCTCGCGGGCGCTTTCCGTTAGGCCCCGGCTGGCGTCGGCGAACATCTTGATGTTGTTGTCGCGGTCCATGATTACCCCCCGGTCCCCTAGCTTCACCTCATGGTAATGGATGTTGAGCTTTGGCAGGTCGTAGCCTTCGTCAGAGTAGCCCAGGTCTGAGGGATGCTCCACGAAGATGGCCCAGCTGCGCACCCATATCCAGAACTCCTTTTCCTTGTGCGGGTAGAGGGTTAGGTTTCCGGCCTTCGTGCTGTCCCGCTGGAAGAAGCGGGTAAGGGCCTGGCCCCGATCACAGATGCCCAGGAACTGCGCGTAATTCAAGATCTCGGTGTATTCGTTGGGCGCCGGGGTGGCGGTGGCGATGAAGCGCAGCGGGATCTTGGACATCTCATGGATAATGTAATCCGAGGTCTTGGTGTCCAGGTTCCTGATGGCGTCGCCTTCGTCAAAGGACACGCCGCCAAAGAAGTCAGGGTCAAAGTTCCCGTCTCTGATGCGCTCGTAGTTGCTCAAGTAAATAGCGGGGCCCGCGTTGGTGGCTACCTCTTCCATGCCGGTCACGTAGTGCACCTGTACCCCTATTAGGTCGCGGGCATCATCTTTGAACTCCCCCAGAACCCCTAATGGCAGGCCTATAAGGAAGGATTTACCGGTGTAGGCGACGCACTGGCGGGCGATCTCCAACTGCATGGCGGACTTACCCAGGCCGAAGGAGCAGAAGATGGCGCGTCTGCCGCCTTTCAGGCTCCACTGTACAATGTCTCTTTGGTGTGGAAAAAGGGACGGGTTAATGTCTTTGGCGTCAAAGCCCACATTCTCAACGGTGAGTATTTTACTCTCTAGGAATTGAGTATAGTTCATATCTGTAGTTGGTTCTATCTTGCTCATGCCTGTTCTGATTTTCTGGCGTTGATCTCCTGCTGGACAAGCTCCAAGCCCTTGGCCAGGTCCGGCCGCTTGTTCTGGTAGTATTCCAGCAGCACCTCCAACTCCTTGTCTGAATAGCGTGGCAGGGACTGTTTCAGCTTCACCTCCATCTCATGGGAGTAGTCGCTGGCAATGGTTCTTATGTGCTGCATGGCTTAGAATGGGAATTTGGGTTCTATAAAGTCTCGTCCCGGTGTCCCCGGAATCTTGCTCACGTGATGCGTCATCTCAATCTCCGGCTGCACCCCCGGTCTTACTAAAGGGCTTGCCCCGTTGTAGAGGTAGCGGTTACTCCTTCGCTCAAACATAAACTCCACCATACCCGGAATCCCTACCAGTTTCTGTTTCTTGATTTTAAGGGAATGGAATTGAGTTCTAGTGCTCGTCTTGTCCATCAGGAAGTCAGGCCTATGAAGGCACAGTATGTTGTCGCACATGTTGTCCCACATTGCCCCGCCGCTCAGGTTGTATTGAGTCGGGTGCGGGAAGTCGTCGCCGTTTTTCAGGTTACCCGGCGCCCTAGGGTGTGCCGTTATGATGCTGCAAAGGTTCTTTTCCCTTGCCACCTTCTGCTCAAGCGGCAACTGCGAGGCCAGGTACAAGTCATCCCGCCCGGTGTAACTGTGGACCATCTTGTTCCAAGGGTCTTTCAGAGTTCCCGAAAACGTTTCCCCGGAAGTCAGGTACTCCACGTATTCCCTTATCACTTCGGGCGTGTGGGCCTCCTGCGGGTAGACGTACACAAAGTGGGCGTCTATGAACTCCTTGCCCCGCTGGTATTGGTTATGGCTCATCCGGTTTCCGTAATAAGGGTCAACAGACATGCCGATGTAAGTGTGTATCAGGGTGTCGAATAGTTCCGGGGCGGGGTAGTTCTCGGGGCTGAATATCACCCAACGCCAACCCTCGTACACAGCCTTCAGAAGCATCAGGAAAAGCGTGAACTCCGTTTTCCCGTGCTGCGGGTAACCCGTTACGCAGGTCAGCTCCCCTGACTTCCATGTGAAGTGCGCATCCAAATCGGGAATATGGGTGGTAATACCCCTTGGCTTCCCATTGTGGAAGGTGTGGTCCATCTCCTTGCTCACGTCTGAAACCCTGTAAATCCCTTTCTTGAAGTCAAGCCTCGGTGATTCTTTCGGTAGTTGCCGCTGCTCAAGGACTTCTTCTTCCTGCAGGAATTCTGCTCCGAAACTCATGCTGCCACCCTTTCCATAAGCACCTGAAGAAGCGTATCTTCCCCGGCCATCTTGATGGCATAGGCTTGCTTCAGGTCATTTACATCTTCCAGGCAGGCTGCAAGCTTCCTTCTGAGGGCCTGGTTTTCCAGTGTCATGGCCTCCAGCAACGCCTCAACAGACACATTGTAGCCAGCCACCGCCTTTATCATTTCTTCCTCCGCCTTAGCCCTGTTGAAAGAGGCATCGGAAACTTCTTCTTTGGCGTAGATAGCCTTTGCAATGGCGGCTCTCTGCTGCAGTAGTTTCTTCAGTGGCTGCTCGCTCATTTTCAAGCCTTCCTTGGCCAATTCCACACTCATGCTGTTTTGGGCTTTGTCTGTAATGGGGTTCATGCTGCAACTTCTTTTGGGGTTCCGAACATCATATCCACGTCGCGTCGCGACAACTTCACGGGTTCAGTTTGTTGTTTAGGTGGTTTAGGGTCAATCCTGCCCATTTCCTCTGCGTCTTTCGGGTAGCAAATCTTACCCCACCCGCCTTTGATGCTGTATTTGATGATTTTAAGGGCAAGGTCTTCATTGACTGAAGCATATTTGCTTATTTCATCCAGCACCACCCGCTCCTGCTGCCTGGTGTAAGGTTTAGCGTCTTTCTCTGATAGGTGCAGCAGCCACACCTTCCATGCTTTTTTGAATTTTTCTGACGGGTAGGGAAGCTTGACTTCATTCCCGCTTGGCGAATACACCACCGGCTGCGGTTCAGGTTTGGCTTGAATGCTATCAGACAAAGGAGTAGTAGCAGTAGTAGTTTCTAAGTTTTCTAGTTTGTTTGTATGGTCCCACGTTGTGTCCTGATTTTGGGACACTGGAGGCGGTGTAGTGTCCTTTGTAGTGTCCCACGTTGTGTCCTGATTTTGGGACACTGGAGGCGGTGTAGTGTCCTTTGTAGTGTCCCACGTAGTGTCCTTAATTTGGTACAGTGGAATCACCTTGAACTTACACTTGCTGCGCTTGTTGCTACCTTCCTCAAATTGAACTAAACCAAGCTTCATAGCGACTTCCCGAGCCTTGTAGTAGGTGGATTTCGAGACCTTAGCTTTCTCGATGATATCATCCCTGTAGACCTCGAAATCCCACCCGTACTTGTTGGCGAAAAACAGGCAAGCGAAGTAGTAAGACTGCACCAATGCGTCCAATCCTTCAAAGTCCCTTTCTTTTTCCCAAAAGGCGTTTATCTGCTTGATGTAGTTCACGTGTCTCTCTCCTATGCTGCTTGTTTGAATCGGTTGTTGTAGGCGGGGCTGTTACGCCGCCGCCTCTTGCTCTGCCAGTTCGCGGTCTGCCTCCTCATGGGTCATGCCATCGGGGGTGTTGTCAATCTCCGCCTCAGGCGCATCGTCAAAGAAGGCTGAGGCTTTGCTTTTGACGGCTTCCTGTTTCTGGGCACTGAAGTCGGCGCCGTTGTTCTGCTCATCCAGGGCCATGGTGTGCACCACCTGCTCCGGGATGTTGTGCTTGGGCAGGAACTTGAACAGGCGGCGGATAGGGGCTTTGCGCATCATCTCACCTTCCCATTCCTTGTAGGGCGTGTGCCCGCCTTTCTTCACGGCCTCAGAGGTCCTTTTCACCTTGTCCAGCTCATCGCGGTTCATCACCTCGAATTGTATTTCCCCGTTAGGCAGGTAGGCCACTGCATAGGCGGCAATAATCTCCCCGCGGTTTTTCAGGGCGGGCTTGTGGTGGATAAAAGGCTTGGTGCCTTTCTCGTAATCGAACACATCGTTCTCATACACCACCTCTGCCTCCACTTTCCTGGCCGCGCCGGAGGTTACCAGCACATTGATCAGGCCCATGTAGGAAGGGTCAAGGATCAGCTTTTTGTTTCTGGGAACCAGATAGGCCAGTTTTAGCACCGGGTTTAGGGTTAGGCCGGTGAGTGCCACGTTGATGATGCAGTTGCGGATACTCTGCGGCTCCATGGTAGCCAGAAAGGAGTTGGCCTGAATCATTTGCATGGCAAATCCCGCCTCCCTTTCAAAATCAAGTTTGTTATTCGGGACGCTTTTAAAGCTTTTTTGCGCGGCTACTACCTGCGTTCTAGCCAGTTCTAATTGATTGCTCATAATAGTAATTATCTAAGCTGAAAGTTTTGATTCACGGTATGCCCAAGTAGGCAGGTCCAGTTCAATGAGGCCTCGCATTTCTGGCTGGGCGTACATCTCATACCCCGGCCATTCGCCAGTTGCAAGGCACTTCTTATAGGTTTCAAGGGCCAGGCTGTACTCGTAGCGCCCCTGCTCAATCATGCTGTCTGAGGCGGCATAAGCCTGCGCGGCATAGGGATAGGTTTTCTCCTGACAGATGAAGACGAACTTGCGGGACACGCCATAAATGCTTTCCAGCACATCGGTGTATAAGGCGGCCTGGATGTGGTAGCCGAAGTTGTGGCATTGCCGGGCGAAGCCTTCCGGCGACGCGTCCTCGCATGTCTTAAGGTCCACAATCACCTTTGGCTTCAGGTAGTCAGGCCGCACGCGAACCCTGGCGCCGTAGAAGTCCTCATGGTAATGTGATAGCTCATAGTCACCGTCAATCAGAAAACCCGCGATGGTGGGGTTTGCAAAGAGCACGTCTTTCATGGCTACCAACCGCAGAATGTCTTCATTGGAGATTAGCGTTTTGCCTGTGTTCTTCGCTTCCTGGGAGGCTTTCCATTCCTTGTTTTTGGTGTTTCGGAAGTCCTGCAGCGGCTCGGGTTTCTTGCTAAGGTCCAGGCTCCAGTATTGATCCAGGAAGTCAAGCGGCTCCAGCACGTAGGTGTGGTAAGCGGTTCCGAACAACATGGCGGGCGTTGGTTCTTTCTCCTCCGCGTTCGCCAGGTGGAAAGGGGATTTCTGAATGATGGTCTTCAGGCCGGAGGCGTTGATGTAGTCACGCTTGGCGTGGTACTCGGCATTGGTGTCTCTCTGCACCAGTGCGCGCTCTTCAATAACTCTGTCTATGATTTGCATGGTTAGATATTGCTAAAGGTGATGGGTATTACTGTTTTCATCTTGGCCAGGAAGCCGGGCAGGTCTTTCAGCTTGCCGGTGAAGGCCATGGGGTTGCGGAGTATTTGGCGCGTTCTCATGGCTAGGCGGGCTCAGTTGCTTCAATTTTACAAAACGCCTCATGGAACTGTTTGATAAGGGAGAAATACACAAGGTATTCCTGCACAACCTCTTCGGAATATCCCTCCAGGAGGGCGATAGAAGTGTAGTTTTTCTCCCACTCATCAATAGTGTGCGTATGACAGCCGCATGAGATTTTGCCGTTGCCAACATAAGTGACAGCATGTTTGGAGCCGTTTATGTAGAAGCCTGTGATAAGCTTAGTTTCAGCGTCAACTTTACTTCTTACCCCGATGCTGGCACGGTTCCCGATGCTGGCACCGTTCCCGATGCTGGCACCGTACCCGATGCTGGCATCGTCCCCGATGCTGGCACGGTTCCCGATGCTGGCACCGTTCCCGATGCTGGCACCGTACCCGATGCTGGCACCGTACCCGATGCTGGCACGGTCCCCGATGCTGGCACCGTTCCCGATGCTGGCACCGTACCCGATGCTGGCATCGTCCCCGATGCTGGCACCGTACCCGATGCTGGCATCGTCCCCGATGCTGGCACCGTACCCGATGCTTATATTCCGCTTGGCTAATTCCTCTGCCAATTCGGTGATGCTATTCTCAAACTGGAACTGCTGCCAGCTGTAATTCTCGTCACGTAAAAAGATGGTTCTCATGGCTATGCTGCTTGCGCTTTAAAGTGTGGGATTCTGCTTGCTCTTTTCATCACTGCTTCCAGCTCCAGGAAAGCATTGTCAATAGCCTCCTGCTGGGTCTTGAAAGGCACATGGCCGACGGATCTAAGCCCCTTAATCGCCCAGAAGGAGAGTTTGACCCAATGCCACTCCTGCCCGTCTGCCACCACGGTGGTTTGTGTTTCCGCATTGCAGTACTTAAAGCCGGGCAGGCGGTGAGTTAAGTCGTGCAGACGCTTCGCAAGCTCTTGGCTGGTGTAATTCTGATCCATGGTCAGGCGACGTTAAATGATGGTTTGCGTTTTTTGATGGGCAGTGTGGGGTTAGTGGCCAGTATGATGCAGTAGGCATAGCCGTATCTGCGGGCCGCGTCGGCTACCTCAGAGTTGGCGCCGTGGGCCTCCTCCTTGGCCATCTTCTTGATAGGGTCCAGCGACTCCTTCAGCAGGAAGTCCTCCAGCTCCTCGGCACACGAGATAGACGGCCGGGTGGCGGAATTGTGGAGCCTCTTTAGCTCCTTGTTAAGCTGGGCGGTGTAGTGGTCGATGCGCTGCTCTGCATCAAACGAAACCCGCGTAGGCTGCATGGTAGTCTCCGGCTCCTGCTCGTAACTGGTGGAGAATTCAAAATGGGAGGTGGGGTTGGTAAACATATTCTCGGAAGGTTAGGGGGTTATAAATGGGTTAATGTTTTGCTGTCTTGGCCTCGAAGGCGGTGATCTTGTCCTTTGCGCCCGGCTGGCTGTTCCGCTCGCACCAGGCAATCAGGTCGGTGAGCCTCACCTTGTCCATCACCGCGCTCTCTCCGGGGATAATGGGCAGGTACTTGGGGTGCTTCGGCGGGAGCTTGCCGTAACCGCGGACCGTTTCCACTGTCTGGATGTCCAGGAGACGGGCCGCTTTGCTCACCTTCACGCAGGCTGCGGCGCGAACTGCATCGGTTATGAGCTGCTCCACAAGCTTGGAGGTGGCAGCCGCCAGCCCCTGCTTTACAAAAGTGTCCAGCTCCTTCTCTGTGAAGGCGGGAATCTCGGCATTGAGGGTCCATGTGGGGCCGGGCTTCTGGATTATCTGCGCGTTCATAACTTTTTTGCTGTGAGGTGAAACCTTGTGATCTGCTCTGCGTTATCTGGGTATCTGTCGGGTTTCTCCGCCGCTACTCCCTACTGTTTTCTTTAAGCGGCCGCTCTTCTCTGGGCCTGTTTCAACGCCTGCTTGGCTTTGTCCCGCTTCTCCAGAAATTTGATTCTCTCAGCGTATGCCTTCTTATCAGTCAAGACCGCGAGGTCTTCGATGGACGGCCAGATATAGGAGCTTCTCTGCTCCTGTGTTACCACCCTGCTCACGTAAGACGGGTCTACCCCGTGCTTCTCAGAGATGGTGGCCGTGAACCCCTCAGGCATCAAATCCCGAATCGGTCTGCTGGTTGTTGTCTTCTCCATTTCTTTCTGCTATTTTGCTATTTGTTGATGTTGATGATGTAAAGGTATTAACCTATAGTTAAAAAACAAACTATTGGTTACAAAAAAATTAAGGAAATTTTAACTGATGGCTAAACTTCGGTCAGAAAACCCAATAAACCAGCGCGTTATAAATTACATTGAGGAAAAAAATATTTCTCAAACAGCTCTAGCTGATCTTTTAGGAATGTCTGTACCTGGAGTAGGGAAACTTTTAAGAGGCAAAAACAATCCAGATGTTAACCATTTGTTAAAAATATCTGAATCCTATGGTATGAGCTTGGATTACTTGATTAGAGGTGTGGATAATTTAGACTGGCTTATTAAAGGTGAAGAACCAATGGAAAGGTCAAGCGATTATGTTAATGCTGAAGTGCATGAAGAATTTGTGAGTAACGGATCAAAGAGGCTTGATGAACAAGACATTCCTCTTTATGATATTACCGCCGCCGCAGGACTGAACGCCCTGTACAATAGCACCAATAACATCTTAGGCTACATCCACATTCCCAACATGCCACGATGCCAGGGCGCCATATATGTTAAAGGAGATAGCATGTACCCTTTAATAAAACAGGGCGACATGGTGGCGTTCCAGCCTCTAATGGATATTCCAGATGAAATTGACTTCGGGGAAATCTATGTGGTAGACATGAGCACCCCTTACCGGGAGCGGGTGGTGGTGAAATATGTAAAGAAGTCTGAGAAAGGCGAAGAATATATCAACCTGGTAAGCTATAATGAAAAGCACCACCCAGACACCCACGTTCATTTGTCAAAGGTTCGGGCAATGGCAGCAGTAAAAGCTATTGTAAGGCTAGTTTAGCCAGCATCAGGATAAACAGCATGAGTTAAAAATTAAAGTATGTCTTAATTATTATTCACTTAAACTATTTAATCATGGGTCTATTTGACAAACTATTCAGCACAGTACAGGAAAAAGTAAATTTTTCACCTAAGAATGAGCAAGAGGCTTGGGTGGGTGTTATGTATGGCTGCATTGCCGTTGATGGAGATGTTTCTGAATCTGAGATTGAAACCCTTTCTAGGACGGTTGTTTACAAGTCTATGTTTAAGGGTCATAAAATCGTAGACTATTATAGAAATGTTGCCTTGTTTCATAAAAAGGCAGGCAGCAAAGAATTGATTGATAGCTGCGTTTCTAAAGTGCCAGCTGAAAATAGACCGACCCTATTCGCCCTAACACTAGAGTTGCTTTTAGCAGACGGGATATTAGAAGACAAGGAAAAAGAAATTATTGATTATTTGTCTCCCGCCCTTGAACTAGCTCCAGAAACAGCAATGAAAATTGTTGAGGTTATTCTAATCAAAAATAAAGGCAACGCTATTCAATTTTAGTTACCAGTGTTTCCGGCCTGCTTTTCTGAAAACAGGCCGGAAACAACAACTCCGTGCAATTTAACAGAGTTAGAATAGTGCAACGTTTCCGGGTGTTTTGCCGAGGGTATATCTAAACAATATTATATTTTAACATGAATGAGCTAAGAGAAAAGCTTTGGGCAATGTGCATAAACCCAACCTGCAATACGGTTACTGGGGTGAATTTTGAATTGAGCAGCGGCCCTTTGCCTGACCAGGAACTTTACAACTATTTCCTTGACAATCCCTGTGTTGATTGTGGGGCAGCGGTGAGGGTGCTGGAAGGCACATATGATTTTGTAGAAGACAACCTTGTAGTATTAAGGAGTGGGCCTCAATCAACATATGAGGCTTTGTCTGAAATAAGGGTTGTTTCAAAATTGCAAGAACTCTGGAGCCTTAACCTAGCAATGAGCAGCGAAAACTTTATTAAAGAAGCTGGCAAGATTAGCCCGGAAATAAAGAAGGTTCTCGAAAACCCCAAGCTGCAATCGGATATTAAGAAGGCATTCAGCAGTATGTCTTCTTTTGAAAGAAGCACGCTGATTCTGACCATAATAGGCTTAATACTTCAGGCGCTTGGTCAAATGTCTTCAAAGGAGCCCGCGGGCAACACGACCAATATTATCAACAACTATTATATCACCAATCCTACTGCGAAAGGAGAGATCAACTTGAGGCCAGCGATACAGCTTAGTAAAAGAAAGGAGAACGGGAAGCCTTGATGTGTTTCACATATAGTGCATGAAGGGAGCGAATGCTGTATAAAATAGTATATAAACCTGCCACTATCGCAGCTGTGGGAAGCCAAAAGGAATTAACCTCTAATACTGGCAGCGCTATTCTTGAAAAAACAGGCGGCACGCTTAGGTTTAATTCATAGCCGTAACTGAGTGAAACACCCAGAACAATCATAACGCCTCCCCAAACCATTGACATTAGGCTGCCTATTAAGGAGAAACCGGTAAATAGTAAGTTTAACCGCTTCAATAACATACCACAAAGTACGAAATAAAAAGTTAAAGGTCAATCACATAACCCCTAATTTCCAAGCCATGCCAAAATTCATTCAGCTCCCGCAGCAGGGCAGCGCCTTGCCCATACTTTTGAACATCGACAACATCTACAAGGTGGATTTCTTCAACGGGCCAGAGAAGGGCGGGCGGGAGATCCTGCTCCGGGTCTGGGTCAACACGCCCAAAGCCATTGACCTGATCACCTCCCGGTTCGCCAGCGCCGAGGAAGGCATCAGCACCTATTGGCACCTGCATGCGCTGCTGCACCCGCACCCGATTACCTGCAGCCTGAACTAGCTTTTCCCTTTTCAGTATTTATGCGTATATTTGTCATGTGCCCCGGCCATGTTCCGGCGGCGCATGTTCTCGGAAGGAACATAAACCCCGGCCCCAGCGGCTGGGGTTTTCCGTTTAAAAGCGCTCCCCCATCCTTCCCCTTTTTACATGCGTTTTACAAGTAACTGTAAATCAATGCTGTTTCAGCCCCCGTCGGGGCCACAAAACGGACAGGGAGTACGCCAACCGTGTACTCCCTGCCCTTTCCAACCCACCGGCAGCGATTTATTTAGGTTTACATTCCCAGTCATCTCCTGACACCTTCTTAGAGCTTGTTTTATTTTGATTTTGCAAGCGAAACCGGGGAGCGAAAGGTTCTGGCGAAGCGTTTTTTGAGCAGCATACGCCCCGCTATGGTGCGAGTCAACCGCGAAGTCAGGTTCTTTTGATACCCGTTTGCAGCGCAAAAGACAAATTTAAACATGCTCTTAGCTACTAGCACAAGATCTCCGGTGCTTCTCGCCTTTTGAAGCGGCCATGACCGGTCTACTGCTTCACCAGTGAAGGCCTACTAGCCTGTAAATTCAAAAGCAGGGTAAGCAAAAAGCTGTTTCTCCCCAGCCAATTTTTTTGTTCGTCATAGCAGTACCGGTACACCAAGCCAGCCCTCCCGCCTGCCACACCAGGGCTAATTAGAAGCTTTCTCAAAAGCACCTCCATTTCGCCTCCCGGTTATATCTTTGGTCCCTAGCCTGCTTTCTGTTCTTGGCCTGTTTTTCAGAAAACAGGCCAAGAACAGAAAGCACGAACTGAAACCTACCTCCCCCAACAAGGCGGTCAGGTCACAGTAGGTATAAAAAGAAAAAGGCAAAACCACAGCGGGTTTTGCCTTAAGATATATGGTGTGCTTAGAGCTAACGAATAACTACTTTCCTGACCTCGCTGTACGTGGGCGTTTCCAGTTTTACGTAATACAATCCTTTGGCTAATTTGTTTAAATCAATGGTTCTGGTGTAGCGCTCAGAAGGGTCTTGCACCACCTCCTGGTACACCACATTGCCAATCACATTCATAATGCGGAGCTCGGTCTTCTTGTTTTCAAAGCCTTCCAACGAAACCGTGATGATACCGTTGGAGGGGTTGGGGAAAACAGACAGAGAACGCTCGTCGTCCTCTGCTTTTGCCTCTACCTTCTGTTCAGCGGGGAGCGGCCTGGTTTTAACCTGCGCCGGAAGCTGATAAAAGGTGAGACAAACAAAAAAAAGTAGTATAGTTTGTTTCATAAGTCTTTTGTTAATCTTTAGATGATCACAGGAGCGGCAGCGCCTGTACATAGCAATAACGCATTTTTCATCTGTTTAGTTTTGCATTTTTAAACATTAAACAGGCAATAAAAGCAAAAAAACACCCTGTAAATTGAACTATAACAACAACATCATAGCAACCGCATGAAGCACCGCAAAGCTGTAATTGTAGGCGGAGGCCTGGCTGGCCTGGTAAGTGCGCTGCAACTATCAGGCCAGGGCGCAGAGGTCACGGTGGTGGAGAAGAAAACCTACCCGTTTCATAAAGTCTGCGGCGAATACATCTCTAATGAGGTGCGCCCTTTCTTAGAGCAGCTGGGGGTTGACCTGGCAGCGCTGCAACCCGCTGAGCTGACCCGGTTTCAGCTGTCGTCCCCTAAAGGGAACACCCTGCAGACCACCCTGGATCTGGGCGGTTTTGGGGTGAGCCGGTTTACGCTGGACCACTATTTATATGAATTGGCCAAAGCCCGCGGGGTAGAGTTCAGGCTGAAAACCAGCGTTACCAACATCACCTTTCAGGAAGAGGCCTTCACGGTAACCTTGTCAACGGGAGAGCAGCTGCAGGCACCGGTGGTGCTTGGCGCCTACGGGAAACGCAGCACCCTGGACCGCCGCCTGCAGCGGAAGTTCTTTGAGGAGCGGTCGCCGTACCTGGGGGTGAAATACCACGTGCGCACCCAGCTGCCCAAACACGTCATCTCTTTGCATAATTTCAAAGACGGCTACGCCGGAATCTCAGCCATTGAGGAAGACAAGTACTGCTTCTGCTACCTCACCACCCGGCAGAACCTCAGGCACTACGGCACCCTTGCAGAGCTGGAGGCACAGGAGTTAAGCAAGAATCCGCACCTGCGGGAGATTTTCACCAACAGCCAGTTCCTGTACGCCCAGCCCGAGGTGATCAATGAAATCTCGTTCGCCCCCAAAGCCTGTGTGGAGAACCACGTGCTCATGAGCGGAGACGCCGCCGGCCTGATCACGCCGCTCTGCGGAAACGGCATGGCCATGGCCATTCACTCGGCCAAGATCCTCTCTGAGCAGGTGCTCCTTTTCCTGCACGGCACCCAGACCCGCGCCCAGCTGGAAGGCAATTACACCCGCCTGTGGCAGCAGCAGTTTGGCCTTAGGCTGAAGACGGGAAGGCTGGTGCAGCGGCTGTTTGGGCACCCGTTCCTGTCTGAGGTGGCGGTGGCCGGCCTGAAACATGCACCCGCTGCGGTAAAAGCCATCATGCAACGCACGCACGGCCAGCCGTTTTAGGCCTGTTTTCAGAAAAACAGGCCTAAAACGGCGTCTGTCTTTTCTCTAGCAGTAAGAGTAGCCTTCGCTCAGACCATGCCGCTTACCCGTGCCCGTCATCCTTTGAAGTTCTATTAAAAAGGGCGCACTTCCAGATTGGCAATTCCGGAGCAAATATGAAAGGGGGGATTGGCAACCCTAGGGCTCTGCAACTCTGGCGGCAGGGCGGCGGTTTCCAGATCTGCAGGTGCCAGAATTGAGGATTGCAAACCCATCAAAGCTGGCATCATCATGGCCCTGCCACTCAAACGGGGAAACAAAACCCGCGCAACTAGATGTGGGGCTTCAATAGAAAAAGCATACATGTAGGACTACACGCCTCACCCAGTACATCTCCTTTGGCATCAACCATATTGCACCACAACCCCTTCCACCCTCACCTAAAGACAAAATCAACCCAGACACAACCTGCACCGGCGGTTCTAAGTATGCCCTTGCAACAGCTTTCTCACAACAGCCTAAACATCTTGGCCGCTTTTTGCTTATACTTAGAATATGAAGAGTTACCTCTGCGCCATTGGCACGGCCAACCCCCCGCATGCTTACCCTCAGCTACAGATTGCTGATTTCATGGCGCAGGCGCTCCAGCTGGAGGAGCAGGAGACCAGAAAACTGAAAGCCCTTTACCGCGTCTCTGGCATTGAACAGCGCCACACCGTGCTGCCAGACTACGGCAGAGAGAACGGCAACTATGACTTCTACCCCAATACCCCGGGGCTGGAGCCTTTCCCCACGGTGGGGCAGCGCATGCAGGTGTTTCAGGAGACGGCGCTTCCGCTCTCAGTGGCCGCGGCGCAGGACTGCCTGCGCCAACTGCCCCAGGTCCCTGTTGACAGTATCACCCATTTGATCACCGTAAGCTGCACCGGCATGTACGCCCCGGGGCTGGACATTGAACTGGTGCAGGCGCTGGGGCTGTCTGCGCAGGTACAGCGCACGTGCGTCTATTTCATGGGCTGCTACGCCGCCTTCAACGCCCTAAAAGCCGCCGATGCCATTTGCCGCGCAGATGCCCACGCCCGCGTGCTCATTGTCTGCACTGAACTCTGCACCCTGCACTTTCAGAAACACCCTGAAAGTGACCATCTGGTCTCCAACGCCCTGTTTGCTGATGGCTCTGCCGCCGTGCTGGTGAGCGCGCAGCCGCTGTCTGACCTCACGCTCCGGGTAGAGGCGTTTCACTGTGACCTGGCCCCCTCTGGCCAGAAAGAGATGGCATGGCATATCAATGATTTCGGGTTTGAGATGACGCTCTCTTCGTATGTGCCCGCCCTGATCAAACAGGGCATTGGGCAGCTCACGCAAAAGCTGCTGCAGAAACTCAACCTCAGCCTGGAGGAGGTGCCCCATTTTGCCATTCACCCCGGCGGAAGGAAGATTCTGGAAGTGATAGAGCACGCGCTCCACCTGACCAGAGAAGACAACCGCCACGCCTATGCCGTACTCCGCCAGTTCGGCAACATGTCTTCGGCCACGGTGCTGTTTGTGCTCAAGAGCCTCTGGCTGGAGCTGCAGCCCCAGCAGCAGAACGAGCCCATTCTCAGTTTTGCCTTCGGCCCCGGCCTTACCTTAGAATCTATGTTACTCACCGTGCACCATGTTTAGGGAGCGTTCTACCCAGCCAGAACTCATGGATGACCTCACGCTGGCCAGTGATGACCTGCGCCAGAACCTCAGGGAGCTGGAGATCATCAACCAGTGGCTGGGCGGGCATGAGGTGGTGCGCAACGGCTTAGATGAGATTCTGGCGCACCCGTTTCTGGCCTCTTTTCCTGAAAACAGCCTGAAAGTAGCTGACCTGGGCAGCGGCGGCGGTGACACCCTCAGAATGGTGGCGCGCTGGGCCCGCCAGCGCAGACAGCCGGTGGAGCTGGTGGGCATAGACGCCAACCCTTTCATGCTCAGCTACAGCGCCCACCTCAGCCAGGAGTATGGGGAGATTAGTTACCGGCAAGCCGATGTTTTCTCAGAGGGCTTCGCGCGGGAACAGTTTGACGTAATCATCTGCAGCCTGTTCCTGCACCACTTCACAGATGCCGCGCTGGCCACGCTGCTGGCGCAGCTGCGCCGGCAGGTACGGGTGGCCGTGCTCATCAATGACCTTCACCGCCACCCGCTGGCGTATTACTCCATCAAAGCGCTCACCCAACTTTTTTCCCGCTCCTATCTGGTGAAGAATGATGCGCCGCTCTCTGTGCGGCGGGCGTTTACCAAGGCAGACTGGCAGCGCATTCTGGCCCAGGCGGGCATTCAGCAGTACCGGCTGCGCTGGAGATGGGCGTTCAGGTGGCAGCTTGTTTTGGGCCCCATTTCAGAAAAACAGGGCTAAAACAGAAAAACTTTCGTATCTTCATCAAGGAGAAGATGGCGCAGCAGAATTTATCCTGCCCCTCCAACGTTCTCTTTGTGAAGCAATTGCTTCTACCGCACCTCTTCTCCGTTCCAGAGAGGCAGGGTGAAAAGATGTTCCACCAATTTTACCAACATGGGCCGAAGTTCCTCCAAAAGCTCCCTCCAGTTCTGGCTTCTCTTGATAGCCTCCATCCTTCTCTCCGCCATGGTCATCAGTCTGTTCCTGAAGATTGTGAAAGTAATGATCTACCTGCTGCTGGTGCTCCTGCTGGTGCCCGTAGTGTACCTTACCCTCAAGCGCACCTTCAGCAACTTCCAGAGCCCCCGCACCAAACTCAAGACCAGAGATTAGCATTGTCACCTGTTTTGAGTCTTGCGTTACTCCTGAAAGAAGGGTGTACAGGATGAAAGCGTCTGCCTGTGCCGCCGTTTTAGGGCTATTTTTCTGAAAACAGCCCTAAAACAGGGAGCTAGCTCCCCTTCCCGCACACGCTCACGCCTGCTCCATGTATCAAACAGGAAGCTCTAACCAGCTTTACGGCAGCAGGAACTCCCTCATGGTACCCAATAACTGAAAGATACCCTAAAAGAATATCTGCTGCGCCAGCCTGAACGTGTTGGCGTGGGCCTCTACAATATCAGCAATGCGGGTGGAGTAACCGCCGCCCATGCTGGCGCAGACCGGAACCCTGTTCTGGTGGCACAGCTCCAGCACCAGCCGGTCACGCTCTTTGCAACCGGCGTGGGTGAGGCCCAGCTTGCCCAGCTTATCTGTTGCCAGCACATCTACCCCGCTCTGGAAAAACACAAAGTCTGGCTCTACCTGCTCCAACAGCCTAGGCAGGTGGTACCGGAGCAGCTGCAGGTAACCCGCATCCTCAATCCCGTCAGGCAAGGGCACATCCAGGTCAGAGGTTTCTTTGTGCAGCGGGTAGTTGTTGCCCCCGTGCATGCTGAAGGTGAACACCCGCGGCTCGTGCTCAAACATCTGCGCCGTGCCGTTGCCCTGGTGCACGTCTAAGTCAACCACCAGCACCTGCTGCGCCTTCTGTTCATCCAGCAGATACTGCGCCGCCAGGCCAATATCATTGAGCAGGCAGAACCCTTCGCCCCGGTCTGTGAAGGCGTGGTGGGTGCCGCCCGCTATGTTCATGGCTACGCCGAATTCCAGGGCAAAAACCGCCGCCTCTACGGTACCGCCCATGATGCGCACTTCCCGGTCCACCAGTTCCGCTGACAGCGGAAACCCGGTTTTCCTGATTTCAGATAGGGTTAACTCCAGATGCCTCAGCCGTTGCCAGTACCGTGCGTCATGCACCCGCAGAATGCGCTCCTCTGGGAGGGGCTGCGGCTGGAAGAAGTTCTCCTGTGAAACAGTGCCTTCATACAGCAGCTGCTCCGGCAGCAGTTCATATTTGAGCATTGGGAAGCGGTGCCCTTGGGGCAACGGGTGGGCGTATTCTGCTGACCAGGCAATTTTTAGCATGGGTATGGTTAGAATAAGAGAAGTTACCGCCCAGGTCTTGCCGCCAGCCTACGCCCACGTTTACAAACCAGATGCCGCCGCAACATTCTGCCTAAGAGAAAGTATAATGAGAAACCTGATTCCATAACCGGAAACCGGGCCTTTTGATTACCAAAAATACCACTTGCTATGAAAAAACTGTTTTTACTTTCTATATGCGCCCTTCTGTTCAACGCAGCACAGGCGCAGGAGCGCGTTTTAAACCGCGGCGTGATCAACCACAGCGAAGGCGAATTTGCCCCTACCCGTACCAACAGCGGCTTCGGGGTGAAAGGCGGGGTCCTGTTTACCAACCTGCGGGGCGACGGCACCGATGACTTGCCCGGCCTCAAGTCTGCCACCAACTGGCACGCCGGTTTCTACTCCCAGTTCAGCCTGGGCAGTTTCTTTTCCATTCAGCCAGAGGCCCTGTACTCCCGCAAAGAAACTAAGACGGACGGCGGCAGCATGCGCTTTGATTACATTGAAGTGCCCGTGTTGGCGGTCTTGAATTTCACAGACAACGTGAGTTTTCATGTAGGCCCTCAGGTAGGCGTACTCATGGCCGTCAAACAAGATGACAAGGAAATTGACAAGTCCAGCTTCAACAGCTTTGATTATGGTGCCGCAGCCGGCCTGGAGGCCAGATTAAGCTTTCTTAGACTGGGCGCCCGCTATTACCTGAGCCTGGCAGACATTGGAGAGTTTGACAACACCGCCGCAGCGGGCAATCGCGCCCTCAACGATATCAAAGCTGGCAACTTTCAGATCTACGTTGGCGTAGGCTTTTAAAAGATTTAGATAAAGGGTTTAGGGAAAAGGATGCTCCTCTTAGGGGCATCCTTTTTTTATACCGGCAAGTGCCCGCATTAGCAGCGGCAGAAGTGGTAAGGCAGCGCACCCTGCATATGCCGGAAGCAGGCTATGCAGGATTGGCATGATTCACAGGATGTGGTCTATTTAGGCAGTTGGCACAGAAACGCTCGCAGTTCCTGCAGCCGCTACGGGGTCTGATGATTTGCTGATTGTCTGTTAGTTGTTTGTGTTAGTTTATAGAACGCGCACGAGGCTCTTGTCTCTTGCTATGGGATGGGGCGAGTCTCCAGATTAGCCAGGGTCTGTAAGGTGTTTGCCATGCGTAGAACCCACCCCTCCCCCTCCCGGGAGGGAGTATCTGCAAGGCGTAGGGCAAATGACGGGTGGCCGTACCTCTGCCATGCGTGGATCTGCACGTGTAAACATCCCCCTTCGCCCCCTTCAAAGGGGGAGTATCTAAGTGAGTCCTGAGTTTTGAGTCCTTTCTTTTCATCTTAGGCAATTCAGCATGGATGAAGCAGCAATGCCTGGTTTCGCCGCCGCGCCGCGAGGGCAGGCAGAGACGGCCCGTCATCAGTAGGCACGCGTCTGGGGACCCGTGCCAGCGCGTGAGTATCAGCCGGAGTTAGAAGGCACGGAAGTAACTTCCGCGCCATAGGGGGCAGAAGAAGCAGAAGTAATGTGAGGCTGCCGCCCCATGGAAGCTGAAAGCTTCCGCCACCACAGGTCCAAGTTGGAAACTTGAACCAGAGAAATCGGCAGGCAAGCAGCAATAAGTAAACAAACAACAATAAACAATCAACACTTCTGCTAGTGGCACCTGGGTTAATCAACACTTCTGCCCCTGGCTGATGTGCGCAGCACGGGCTCGCCTCAGGCTAGCGGATCAGCAATAGTTACCTGCAAACCAATTAACAACCAGAGAAGCTGATCAGGAGGGGAACCCAAACCAGTCCTGGCGGTGAGCGCCTCTGTTAATACGGTGCCGCTCCAGCGGCAAGGCCGGAGGGCCTAGTTTTAACAGAGGCGCTCACCCCCAGGACGGGGCCCCGCGGCCGTGAGCGCTTACCAGAAAAGATGAAACAACTCAGTGAGTGAGGCACTGGAGCAAACGGGAGAGCCAAGGGAACAGCAAACTACGCATGGCCCCTGCAGCAGCATGACCATGAGGCACCCAAAATAAAAACCCATTTCTGACCTGTTTTCTGAAAAACAAGCCAAAAACAGGTTTCCTAAAATGCTAACAATCCTACTTCACCAACGCCATACGTCCCTCAACAGTCTTCCTACTCTTCTTGCTCTGCGCATCTGGCTGACTGCCGCCCACGCTGATCTGCACCGTGCCCGCCTCATATTCGGCAGAGCCGTCTTGGGAAATAACCGCCAAATCCTGCGGACGCAGTTCAAAGGTGACTACCTGGCTCTCGCCGCGTTTCAGGGAAATACGTTTGAAACCTTTCAAGGCCCTGATAGGCGTTTTATAGCCGGGCACCTGCTTGCTCACGTACAGCTGCACCACTTCCTCGCCGTCTAGTTTGCCCGAGTTGGTGACCCGCACCCGCACAGGGACAGGCGAATTCACGCGGCTGCTCTTTGGCACCTCCAGCTGGTCATATTGAAAGGTGGTGTAGCTCAGACCGTGCCCGAAGCCGTACAGCGGTTGCCCTTTGAAATAGCGGTACGTGCGGTTGTCCATGGTGTAGTCGCCAAACGGCGGAAGGTCGCTATCGCTCTTGTAGAAGGTCACGGGCAGGCGGCCCGCGGGGTTGTAGTCGCCAAACAGCACATCGGCGATAGCCGTACCCGCTGACTGCCCCGCGTACCACGCGTTCACAATGGCGGGAAGGTTCTGGGCCTCCCACGGAATGGCAATGGGCGTGCCCGTCATCATCACAAACACTACCGGCTTGCCCGTGGCTTTGAGCGCCTTCATCACCTCGGTCTGCACACGGGGCAGCAGAATAGAGGTACGGTCGCCGCCATTGAAGCCGGGTTCGTTCACCTGCATTTCCTCGCCCTCCAGTTGCGGGGAGATACCGCCTACGTAGATGAGGACGTCTGCATCTTTCACCCGGTTGGCCAGGGCTTTGAAGCCGGTTTTGGCGAAGTTGCCCGCGCGCAGCTGCACAGACGCCTTGCCTTCGCGCTGCACATACTCCAGCACCAGACGGTACTTCTGGCCTTGCTTGGTAGGCAGTTTAAAATTCTTGGCCCCCCAGCGGTTGCGCTCCCAGGCGTTGAGCATTTCCTTGCCGTCTACCAGTAAACGGTAGCCGTCGTCGCCTTCCACTTCCAGGGTGATGGAGCCGGTGGCGCTGGCGGTGTAGTCTGTGGTATAGCGGGCCGAGAAGTTGTAAGCTTTCATGCTGCCCACCACGGTTTCGCCCTCCTGCCACGCATTGTTGATGGCAGGCTCCTGACGGGTGGCCACGGGCTCGCCTTTCAGGTCTCTGTTGTTAAAATATTCGGCGCGCACACCTGCTTTGCCGTCAAAGCTCAGCTGGGAGCTGATGTTGGTGTACACCAGCAGCGTGTCTTTGGTGAAGGTAGTGGCCTGCTCGTAGACCACTTCGGTGCCCGACCCCACTTTGTTTTTGATGCCCTGCAACGCCGTGACAATGGTAGACGGCGTACCGTTGTAGTTGCCCAGCACCGCAATGGGGTTGTTGGCGTTAGGGCCAATCACGGCAATTTTCTTCAGGTTTTTCTTGAGTGGGAGCGTGTTTTTGTCATTCTTCAACAGCACCATAGACTGCTGCGCCATCTTGAGCGAGTGAGCTTTGTGCGGCGCACTTTCTAAAACCTCAGGCGAGGTCTGGGCATATTTCACCAGCGCCACGGGATCAAACATACCCAACCGGAACCGGATGGTGAACAACCGCTTCACAGACACATCAATCATGCGCTCGGTGATTTTACCGTCTTTCACGGCCTGCACCAGCGCTTTGTAGGCATCAGTACCGCAGTCTATATCAGTGCCGTGCATCACGGCATCGGCTGAGGCCGAAGCCGCATCTGGGTGGGTTTTATGGTTTTTGAAGAAGTCGTCAATGGCCCAGCAGTCTGAGGTCACATAGCCCGTGAACTGCCACTGGTTGCGCAGAATGTCATTCATGAGTACGTCTGAGCCGCAGCAGGGCTGGCCCCTGAACGCGTTGTAGGCGCACATCACGCCCGCCACCTTGGCGTTCACCACCAGCTCCTCAAAGGCGGGCAGATACGTATCCCAAAGGTCATAGTTGGTGGCTTGGGCGTTGAACACGTGGCGCTCAGGCTCAGGCCCGCTGTGCACGGCGTAGTGTTTGGCGCAGGCCGCGGCTTTCAGGTATTTGGGGTCATCGCCCTGCAGGCCGCGCACAAACGCCCGGCCCAGCATGGCGGTGAGGAACGGGTCTTCGCCGTAGGTTTCCTGCCCCCGTCCCCAGCGCGGGTCCCGGAAGATGTTGATGTTGGGTGTCCAGTAGGTTAAGCCCACGTAGCGCTGGCCAGATTTGCCTTCGGCGATAGCCTTGTTATAAATTGCCCTCCCTTCTAACGCCGAATAATCTGCCATGACCTGAAGCGAGGTGGTATCAAACGTAGCCGCCATGCCTATGGCCTGCGGATAAACAGTTACTTTATACGGCGTACGGGCCACGCCGTGCAGCACCTCGTTCCACCAATCATAGCTGGGAATGCCCAAACGGTCAATGGCGGGGGCCGCGTTCAGCATCTGGGCCACCTTCTCTTCTAAGGTCAGGCGCGACACCAGATCATTCACCCGCGCTTCAATAGTCAGGTTGGGGTTCTGAAACGGATACTTGAAGGCATTTTCCTGGGCAGGGGTAAATGAGACGGCCCCCAGCGCCACAGCTAACAGGAGAAACGTTAAGACTCTTTTCATAGGCTCTGCTGAACGGTTGCGCTTCCTAAGTTGGGGAATGTTTCCGGATTTATGAAATCGGTTGCAAAAATATAAACCCAGCTCTCTGCGGGTTCTGCCTGAACCCCGGGCAAGCCGTTGACCGCGCGGGTAAACCCGGCGCCTGAGCAGAGAAACCCTGGCATCAGGCAGCTTCGCCGCTTTCCCGTTTTCGGCTTGTTTTCAGGAAAATAGGCCAAAAACAGGAACCTGGCCCTCCCGGGCTTTCGGCTGGTTAAAGCCCCTGACCCCAAGAGCTGTTTTGGGGCTGTTTTCAGAAAAACAGCCCCAAAACAGCTTTCCCACTCTCCTTACTACCTGCCTTGCCGCCTTTCCCTACCAAACATTAGCTTATACTAATATTTAAGAACTTCCTTGACTTTGTGGCATTTATGGGGTAATTCTGCCCCTTACTTTGCTATCTCACGTTAACCCAAGAACCTTGAAAGTAGCAGTACTCAAAGAAACCAAAGTACCTGAACGGCGGGTGGCGCTAAGTCCAGACGTGGTGAAGTCGCTGACCAAAGCGGGCTTCAGCTGTGGCATAGAGAGTGGCGCGGGCGAAGCCACCGGCTTCTATGACAGCGCCTATGAGCAGGCCGGGGGCCTCATTTTCCCAGACAGGACCGCCCTGCTGGCTGACGCTGATGTGCTCCTGAAAGTCAACGCGCCTACCGTTGAAGAGGTGCACCTGCTGCGCGAAGGCAGCGCCGTGCTCTCTTTCCTGTACGCCTACACCATTCCAGACATAGTAGAGGCGCTGGTGCAGAAACGCATCTCCGCGTTCGCCATGGACGCCGTGCCCCGTATCTCCCGGGCGCAGAAGATGGACGCGCTGAGCTCGCAGGCCAACCTGGCGGGGTATAAATCAGTGCTGCTGGGTGCCAACGCGCTGGGCAAGATTTTCCCGCTCATGATGACGGCGGCGGGCACCATCACCCCGGCGCGCGTGCTCATTTTTGGCGCGGGCGTGGCCGGTTTGCAGGCCATTGCCACCGCCAAACGCCTGGGCGCCGTGGTAGAGGTCACAGATGTGAGGCCAGAAACCAAAGAACAGGTAGAGTCTCTGGGCGGCCGGTTCCTGGAAGTGCAGGCCGAGGGCGTACAAACCGAAGGCGGTTACGCCAAAGAAGTTTCTGCCGAGTACCTGCAGAAGCAGAAAGAACTTATCTCCAAACATATTGCCGAGGCCGATATTGTGATCACGACCGCCCTGGTCATTGGCAAGAAAGCGCCCCTGCTGGTCACGGAGGAGATGGTGCAGAGCATGAAACCGGGCTCGGTGATTGTAGACATGGCCGTGGAGTCAGGCGGGAACTGCGCCCTCAGCGAATTTAACCAGACGGTGGTACGGCACGGTGTCACCATTATTGGGGAAGCCAATTTGCCCGCCATGGTTTCTATCAACGCCAGCGAACTCTACGCCAAGAACATCAGCACGCTGCTGTTGCACCTGGCCACCAAAGACGGTTTTAAATGGGAGCTGGACGAGGAAGTCACCAAGGGGTCGCTGATCACGCACCAAGGTGCGCTGGTGCACCAATTCACCAAAGATATTCTGGCAAAGACGGTGTAAGGGGGATTTGACCATGTAGAAACCAGGCACCGCCTTGTCTCCCCCGCACTGCTGGTTATTCCCCTCTTTGGAGGGAGGTATAGCGGAAGACTGTTTGTCAGCAGGTATTTACTGTAACGGCCATCGCAGAGCAGAGAGACAAGGCGGTGCCTGGTCTCTACCTCAGCAGAAATGCGTGGACCGGCAGGTGTAAACATCCCCCTCCCCCCTGCAAAGGGGGGAGTATCAAAAACAATCAACTATTGAACGATCAACAATTAAAAATATGAACGCAGAAGCTTTAATTGTGCTCCTCTACGTGCTGGTGTTGGCCAGCTTTGTGGGGTTTGAGCTGATTTCTAAGGTGCCGCCCACGCTGCACACCCCCCTCATGTCTGGGTCTAACGCTATCTCTGGGATTACCATTGTGGGGGCCATTGTGGCGGCGGGTCCGCTGGACCACAGTGTGAGCAAATGGCTGGGGGTGGCGGCCTTGTTCCTGGCCACGCTCAACGTGGTGGGCGGCTACGTGGTCACTGACCGCATGCTTAAAATGTTTAAGAAGAAGAAATAACGCGGCGCAGACATGACTACTGACTTATTGATTCAAATCGCCTATCTGGTGGCGTCGGTGCTGTTTATCATGGGCATAAAGATGCTGGGCAAAACCAGTTCGGCCCGAAAAGGGAACACACTTTCGGCGGTAGCCATGTTTATTGCGGTGGTGGCTACGCTGCTGAACAGCCAGGTATTGAGCTTCACAGAGATTTTTGTGACGATTCTGATCGCCTCGGCGGTGGGCTGGTTTGCGGCGCAGCGCGTGGAGATGACCAATATGCCCGAGATGGTGGCTATTTTCAACGGGTTCGGGGGGGCGTCAAGCGTTTTGGTGGCGGCTTCTGAATACTGGCGGCAGGCGCACGAGGCCAGCCTGACCATGCCGGTGGTGGTAGCGGTGACAGTGGTGATCAGTATCCTTATTGGGGCGGTCACGTTCACGGGCTCGTTGGTGGCGTTTGGGAAGCTGAAGGGCCTCATCAACGGCCGCGCCATTACGTTCACGGGGCAGCACGCGCTGAATGCGTTGCTGTTTCTGGCGGTACTGGCGTTCAGCGTGCTGGTGGTGCTGGACCCTAACTTTGAGCTCTGGATGATTGCCGTGCTGGCCATTTCGCTGCTGCTGGGCGTACTCACGGTGATTCCTATTGGCGGCGCCGATATGCCGGTGGTGATTTCGCTCCTGAACTCGTATTCTGGCATTGCTGCCTGTGCCACGGGCTTTGTGCTGAACAACCAGGTACTCATTATCACGGGCGCGCTGGTGGGCGCCTCAGGCATTATTCTCACGCAGATTATGTGCAAGGCCATGAACCGGTCGCTGGTGAACGTGCTGCTGGGCGGCTTCGGGCAGACGGGCGGCGCGGCAGCTAGCGGGGGCGGCGAAGAAATTGTGGTGAAAGAGGTGGGCGTGGAAGAAAGCGCCATGCTCTTTGACTCGGCTAGCAGCGTGATCATTGTGCCGGGGTACGGCATGGCGGTGGCGCAGGCCCAGCACGTAGTGCGTGAGCTTACTGACCTGCTGGAGAAACGCGGCACCAGCGTGAAATTTGCCATTCACCCGGTGGCGGGCCGTATGCCGGGCCACATGAACGTGCTCCTGGCCGAGGCCAATATTCCCTATGACAAGCTCATTGAGATGGACCACATCAACGACGAGTTCGCCAACACTGACATCTGCCTCATCATTGGCGCGAATGATGTGGTGAACCCTGCCGCCCGCACCAACCCCGGCAGCCCCATCTACGGCATGCCCGTGCTCAACGCCGACAAGGCCCGCACGGTCATTGTCTGCAAGCGCGGCATGGCCGCCGGGTACGCCGGCATTGAGAACGAACTTTTCGGGTACCCCAACTGCCTCATGCTGTTTGGCGATGCCAAAGCCTCAATGACCAAGGTGGTGAGCGAACTGAAGGAGATGGCCACCGCGTGAGTTCATGGGGAAGTAGGAATGGGTCTTGCCGTGCAACACAAGGCGTGGCAGACCAAAGCTGTTTTTGACCTGTTTTTGGAAAAGGAGCCCGGAAATAGAAATTTCCGGGCTCCTTTTGGTTTAGGTTTAAATAACCAAGTAAATGAAGTAGCAGCCTTAAGCGTCTACTTCATTTACTTGTGCAACCCAAGGCTCTTCTGGCTCTGTTTCCTAATAAAAATCTTCTTACTTTCAGCATCTACCATACATGTAATCCATTAACTTTGATTAAGTTAAGCACCACCGTATTTTTATTTAAAGTTATATATGCAGAAATCTATACTCACCTTCCTCTTGTGCTGTGTTTCTTTAATAGGAAGCGCTCAGATCACTGCCCCTGGCCAGAGCAACATACTTAAATTCAACAACAGCGGTGTCTTTGCGCCAGTAGATGACCGTCTTAAATTGGGAGGCGAGTTTACTTTTTCGGCTTGGGTAAACCCCACCGCCCGCACCCCCCACAGCCTTATAGTGGGCAAACCAGCTACCGACCGTGACACCGATCCCTGGATGACGTACGTGCTGGGCTGGAACAACACCGGCAACCGGGTGGAGTTTGTCCAAACCACCGGGGCGGCGGGTACTTACAGAAGCATTGCCTCACCAAATGACATACCGCTAAACACTTGGACCCACATGGCCGCTACCTTGTCTGGTGGCACCATGCAGCTGTACATCAACGGGCAGCTGGCAGGTTCTATCCAAAGCCCCGGCCTTCCCCAGAGCAACAACGTGCCCTTCGGCATTGGCGGCGGCATTAACAAAGGCAATTACTGCTGCGGCTCCAATGCCTACATTAAGCAGGTGGGGGTGTGGAGCAGAGCGCTCTCAGCGGCAGAGGTGCAGGCGGTGGCGCAAGCCGTTCCCGCCGCTAATGCCAATGGCTTGGTGGCTTTCTGGATGCTGGACGAGGGTTCTGGCCAAATGGCGCAAGACAGATCAGGAAACAACCTACATGCCACGCTGGGCATGACCGCAACTGCTGATCCACAGGATCCTATCTGGCACAGCACGTTTTATACTGAGAAAGAACCTTTTTTTGCCTCAAGGGCCACCACCATCTCGCCGGCGTTGCCGCATGGCCTGGAAGACATCTACCCAATGGATATTAACCAAGACGGCCGCCTGGAGTTTCTGGGTGTTTCCATAGCCTGGCCGCCTACCCCGTTTCCGGGCACGTTCAGACCTATTCAGGTATTGGCCACGCACCAGAACCTGACGGTTACCAATCAAACCGCCACTTTCATTCCGGCTGGGTTGGAAATGGTGCACCCCCGCCACATTGCCGTAGCCGACTTCAACAAAGACGGTTTTAAAGATTTGGTGATGATTGGCCACGGTACCGATACCCATCCATTTCCGGGTGAGCAGAGCCAGCTCTTGTTTGGCCAGGCCGATGGCACGCTCCGCAACGTCACCTCCACGCACTTTCCGCAGTCTATTGACTTTACCCACCACGTATCTGCCGCCGACATTGACGGCGACAACGATGTAGACCTGTACATGGCCAACATTGGCGGGGGCACTAATGGACCGCTCATTTACCTGAACAACGGCAGCGGCGTGTTCTCTGTGGGCACTAACAATTTGCCGGTGGCTGTGGCGGCAAGGCACCTGGGGGCGTTTACCTCCAGCGCTTTCGCAGATTTTGACGGCGACGGTGACCAAGACCTATTCCTGGGCGGCGACGAAAACACTGCTGGTAACCTGGTGCTGCTGAACAACGGCAGCGGCGTGTTCACCATCAAGGAAAACGCCATTGACCGGAAAGTGCCGGGCAATAACTGGATTACCGTGGCTTTTGCCGTCGCTGATTTCGATAAAGACGGCGACTTGGATGTTATCTCCTCCAACACCCCAGGGCAGCCGTTTTACAAAGGAGCGTTCCTGCAACTCTTGCTGAACAACGGTAACGCTAGCTTCACAGACGCCTCTAGCCGCATCACCCAAGAGTTTTCCTCAGAGGGCTGGATTAAGTGGGTAGACACTGTAGATTTCAACAAAGACGGAATTCTTGACCTGCTTTTGAGCAGCAACGGCGCAGTCAACAACAATCTTTTCATTGGGGTGGGCAATGCCCGGTTCAAGCAGGCGCCAGTGAGTTTGCCACCCTCAGATGGCCCCATGCGCGCCGCCGATGTGGACGGCGACGGTGACCAGGACATTGTGTCTGTGAAAGGGAATGTCGCTTACGTGGGAGAAAACGTACAGCTTCTGGCGTATTCCACCGCTCCGCTTAACCTTATTGGGGAGCAGGCCCTTTGCCAAGACGCTGCCAACGGGCTGCAGTTGAACACCCCTGCTAAGCCCAATAACACCTACCTCTGGCTTAAAGACGGAGAGGCAATTAGCAATGCCACAAACCCCAGTTACACGGTCACCATTCCTGGCAGATACCGCGTTGTAGTGAAGAACGGTGAGTACCCCGCCGATACCAGCTTAGTGGCCAATGTAGTGGTAGCCCCCCTTCCACAAGCCAGTATTACCCAGAACGGAAACCAACTTATTTCTACAGAAGGGGCTTCTTACAAGTGGTTTAGAAATGATGTACCCTTAACCGAAACCACTCGGTCTATCACCCCAACTGCTTCTGGCCAGTACAAAGTAGAAGTCAGCAACGCGGCTGGTTGCAAAGCCACTTCGGCTGCTTTTGCCTTTACCCTTACGGCGGCGCAAGATGAGGTTATTGTAAAACACACGCGGGTATTCCCTAACCCTACCTCTGGCAAAGTGCAGGTGCAGGTAGACGGGCCATACACGGGCAAACTTACCGCCACCGTAGTTACCACTAGCGGCAAAGTAGTGCAGAAAAAGACCTTCCGGAAAGCAGGCACCCTGACCTTTACCTTTGACTTAGGTAAACAGGCCAACCAGCTGTTCCTGCTGAAAATAGAAACCGAGAGCGGCACTAGTACCTTCAAGCTAATAAAGAGCGGTGAGTAACATCTGCTCCGTTTTAAGGAGTTGAGGCGCACCAGCTCCTTGAATTCTTTTTGAATAATTGCTCAGCCCAAGAACACTTACCTCTCCCTGTTTCCTTTGATAAGGAGATGGCGTTAGGGTAGCTATGCTCCAATTAGGAATTAAGAATGACAAAGCACTGTGAGGCATTGGCGTTTTTGACCTGTTTTTGAAAAAGGAGCCCGGAAATGGAAATTTCAGGGCTCCTTTTGTTTTGGGGCGGTGAGGTAGTTTCGGTATCTTGTGAAAGAAAGCCAAGCCTGGCTTCTAATACTTGGGAAAGGAACTGCATGAAAGAAGTACCACCATACAATGGGCTGGTGCAGCAAATTGGCTCCCTGCTGGACGCCGGGCGGGCGCAGGCGGGGCGCGCCATCAATACCATTCTGGTGCAAACCTACTGGCAGATAGGCCGGCACATAGTAGAATTTGAGCAAGGCGGAAACGCAAAAGCCGAATATGGCGCTAATTTGCTTGACCGCCTTTCAAAAGAACTTACCTTGGCCTACGGGAAGGGATTTAGCCGATCTAACTTGTTCCAAATAAGACAATTCTACACCCGGTTTCCAAAAATCCAGACACAGTCTGGACAATTAAGCTGGAGCCATTACAATGAAATACTAAAAGCTGATACTGACTTAGAAGTCAGCTTCTACACCAGACAGTGCGAAAAGGAAGACTGGAGTGTTCGGGAGCTGAAGCGCCAGATGAAAAGTCTGTTGTTCCAGCGGTTAGCGCTGAGCAAAGACAAGGCCGGCATTTTGCAGATAGCCGAACAAGGGGCGGATGTTCAAAAGCCCGCTGATATTCTCAAAGACCCGTACGTGTTTGAATTTTTAGGTATTCCGCAGCAATACCACTACAAAGAAGGCGAACTGGAAGAAAAACTGATCCAGAACTTAGAGCAGTTTCTGCTGGAACTGGGCAAGGGCTTCGCGTTTATTGGCCGGCAATATAAAATCAGCCTGGCCAATAGGCACTTCTTTGTGGACCTGGTTTTCTACCACCGCATTCTGAAGTGCTTTGTGTTGATAGACCTGAAGCGCGGCGAAATTGAACACCAGGACATTGGCCAGATGAACCTGTACCTGAACTACTTCGCCAAAGAAGAAAACGTGGAAGGCGACAATCCGCCCATTGGCATTGTGCTGGGTGCGTACAAAGACCAGGTTCTGGTGGAGTACGCCACTGAAAACATCAGCAACCAGCTTTTCGTGAGTAAATACCAGCTCTACCTCCCAGACAAGGCGGCACTTTCTGCTGAACTGGAAAAACTGCTGTAAGCTATGAGCGGGTGAAAGAAAAATAACTGGCAGCGGCAACTACGGCAGACGGTGCCTCTCCTGTACCGCCCGCGCCCGGTTGAGCTGCAGGCATTGCACACCCAGACACTGACACCCGTTTTCTATGCAGGTAGCACCCCATTAAGACGCGGCTATTCCGGCAAAACCAGTACCTTCGTGTTTACGGCCCCTTCTTTCGGCCGGGACCCATGAGGAAAAAAAGCCAGCACCACAGAACATGACCTTAGCCCAGAAGATTGTTGGGGAACGGAAGCGCAAAGGCTTGTCACAGGAAGAACTCGCAGACCTCTCCCAGATCAGCCTCCGGACTATTCAGCGCATTGAGCGGGAAGAGAGCCTCCCCCGGGGCTATACCTTGAAAGCTTTGGCTCAGGCGTTAGCCATTCCGCTGGAAGAACTTACGCCGAGCACAGCTCCAGATGTGGCGCAGGCAGAACCGCCCGCCGCCGTAGTGCCCGTGCCTCCCCCCACCGCCCCAGAAGCCGTTCCTGCCGCCAACCTGCAGCAAATCAATTTGGCGGCCTTTGCATTTCTGCTGCTGCCGTACCTGGGGTTTCTGCTGCCGCTGTGGCTCTGGAAACAGCAGAAAGGGTTACCCGGCCACGCGGCGGGCGCCCGTATCATCAACTTCCAGATCATGTGGTGCATTGGCATGCACCTGGCGTTGCTCCTGGCATTTCTGGTGCAGATGGTGAGCGCCTATTACTTTAAGGCCAGGCCTTCTTTCCTCCTTGTGGGCACCTTCTTCTTCCTATATTTCCTCAATATTGCGGCAATTCTAAGGGCGGCTATTCAGTTGCGCAGCGGCCACCGGCAGGTCTTTGCCAAGTGGGGAAATCTGTTTATTTCTTAGCGCGCCCCCCTTTCCTAGCAGCGGTAAAAACCCGCCATTCTTACGTCACAACTGCCTTGGCAGGCAATTGGCGGCCTTTTGGCGGGCAAATGGCGTAAGCCGCAGCCGGTTTGGTGCCTAATCTTGCAGTGTCATTTAACAAACACCGCAATGAAATCAGCAAAACGCATTGGCCTCTCTTTTTTGTTCCTTTTGGTGCTTAGCTCTGTGGGCGGCGGCTTCTATTTTAAAGCAAAATTTAAACCTGCCGCCAACCAGTTAAAAGTAGCAGCGCAACCAGTTACCATTCCGTTTACGTGGTTTACATCTGGCAATGACCCGTACGCTGGCCTTCTCCTTCCGGTGACTTTGGCTGGCTGCCCCAAAACGTTCTACCTCCAGTTTGACACGGGCACCCCCTCTACGGTATTCTATAAAGGCAAGCTGGAGGCGATTCAGCAGAAAGGCTATGCCCTCACATTGAAGCAAGCCGGCAACCAGATGAATCTGGTAAACACAGCCTTTCAAGTAGGGGGGCTGCCCGTGACTGCGCCAGAGGTAAAAGTGCTGGCCTACGGTGATTCTGTCATCAGCTGGAATGACGCTTCATCTGTTCATATTATCGGTTCACTGGGTACTGATTTCCTGGAAGGCAGAATCATCACGCTAGATTATCAGCGCATGGGGCTCACCGTCTCTGACCTGTTGCCGGCTAGTATTCCCGCCACCGCTTTTCAGGACTTTACCTTTGACAGCCGCCGCATTCTGTTGCCCTCGCGCATAAACGGGAAAGAAACCGACCTGCTGTTTGACACGGGTTCCAGCACCTATGAACTGCTCACAAACAAAAGCACCTGGGAAGAGTTTGCGCAGCCGGGCCAGACCATTGACACCGCAAGGGTAAATTCTTGGGGCAAAACCTTAACGGCCTACACCACCACCACAAAGGCTACGGCCCGCTTTGGGGCGGTTCAGCTGCCGCTCAAAACAGCCACCTACATGGAAGGAATGGGTTTCATGAACAGCATGCTCATGCGTTTCTCAGGCTTGGGCGGCATGACGGGCAATAAACTGTTCCTGGGCCACACCTTGCTGCTAGACATGAAACAACAGAAGTTTGCGGTACTGAAGTAGCTGTACTTCATGCTACTCCTGTTTTGGGGCTGCTTTTGTAAAAACAGCCCCAAAACAGCTTTTCTAAGTTGACACTTGGCATAAATTCTTGCAACTTACAAGCCGTACCCAAGGAAGATGTTCAACCGGGAGATTCAGTTAGTCACCTTGAAAGTATCCCTTCAACCAGAAAAACATGATCCTAGACTCCCTCCAGCACGCGGAACGCTACTATTCTTTGCACCCGTTGTTTAAGCAGGCTTTCCAGTTTCTGCAGGAGGCAGACGTTCAGAACCTGCCCACGGGTAAACACGAGTTGGCGGGGGAAGACCTGTTTGCCATTCTCTCAGAAGGCCCGGGCGTGGCCAAGGCCGATGCCAAAATGGAGGCGCACCAGCGCTACATTGACATTCAGTACATTGTCTCGGGCGTAGACCACATGGGCTGGCAGGACCTTTCGGCCTGCGGAGCTTCTATTGACCCTTATTCCGTGGAGCGCGATGTGTCTTTCTTTGCCGTGAAGCCCACCAGCTGGTTTGACGTGCCCGCCGGCTTCTTCACCGTCTTCTTCCCCAATGACGTGCACGCCCCCCTGGCCACGCAGGAGGTGGTGCGCAAGGTGGTCTTGAAGATTGCGGTGCAACCGTAGCAGCCACGGCAGCCAACCTTTTCCTGAACGTTTACTCTTGGCTGCGTTTCTGGCCTGTTTTCTGAAAAACAGGCCAGAAACACAATTTCCCCCAGCTCGCCCTCTGGCCTGGCCCCAGTTGCTGATACGCCCCGTATTGTTTGAATTTTGCAAGCAATGGTTTGGAAGACGCAAACGGCACCGCCTCCCCTGCCCCTACATTTGCCCTGTTCATTCTAACCAAGGAAAACGGCGAAGACCAGACAAACTTCGCCCATCACAGACAGCACAGATGCAGGCAAAAACAAACCCTTACGTGGGCCTTTGGGTCACCGCCGATGGCTACATCAGGCACGAACTCCTGCCCAACGGCCGCTATGACGAGGCCCGCGGCTCCCGCCAGAGCGCCTACCAAGGCTCCTACACCCTCATCGGCGACCATATAGACTACCAAGACGACACCGGCTTCACCGCCGACGGCGACTTCAGAGACGGCATTCTCTACCACGCCGGTATGGTGTTGTACCAACAAGAGCGGTAGTTTCTGTTTTAGGGCTGTTTTCAGAAAACAGGCCCAAAACGGAAACACGAGCCGTTTGTTCGGCAGTTCGTATCCCGGCTGTTCAGGATTTGCAGTTCACCGGCTGTACGGGATTTGTAATCCCGGGCTAGAATACCCCCCGGATTTGCAATCTGCCGCGGCACTTTCAGATCAAAAGGGCGGCTCTCTAGGGCGCGTAAATTACGCCCATGACTGGCTTATCTTAAAACGGTGAGTCACAGACGTACCTTTCTCGCGCCAGAGAGAACCCTAGCGGGCCGCAACGGGGATTACAAATCCCCGGGTTACCTGCTTCCGGATTGCAAATCCGGAAGAGCGCAGCTTATGATCAACAGAAGAGAAACCACGGAAGTAACTTCTGCGCAACAGGAAAACACGTTATCTGATCGTCCTCCTTTGAAGGGGGTAGGGGAATGACAAAGGCAGCAGTAGAACCAATAACAAACACTAAAAGAGTAAGAAAACGATTCTTAGGAATACCTAATCTGCACGAGTCATCATCCCCCTCCCCCTTCAAAGGGGGACGGAATGCGTAAAATATCTCAGTGATACGCGCAGTTATAAAACAGAACTTCCTGTTTTCGGGCTGTTTTTCAGAAAACAGCCCGAAAACGCAACATGAAATTCCCCCGGAAATCACCTATCTTCCATTATGGCACCCACTGAGACCTTAGAAGAGTTTTACCAGCACAAATTCAACGGGCTTCCTGAGAACCTGAAAAAAGACGTTGGCCACTTCAACGTGTTCCGGCTGGAAGACTGCGCCCTCACCCCCGCCAACAACAGCCGCCGCGACTTCTACAAAATCTCCCTGATCAGGGGCCATCTGCGCTACCATTACGCTGACAGAAGCGTGGAGGTCACGGGCACCACGCTCATGTTTTTCAACCCCAAGGTGCCCTACACCTGGGAGGCGGTCACAGGCGAACCCAGCGGGTACTTCTGCATTTTCAAAGAGGCTTTTTTTACTGAGAAGATCAGGGGCGGCCTACAGGATCTGCCTATGTTCGCCACGGGCGGAAAGCCGTTTTACGCCTTGACCCCAGCGCAGGAGCAGCAGGTGAGCGCCATTTTTGAGAAAATGCTGGCTGAGATCACCTCAGACTACCTCTACAAGTACGACCTGCTGCGCAACTACGTGACCGAGATGACGCACTTCGCGCTGAAAACCCAGCCCGCCGAGGCACTGTACGAGCACCCAGACGCCAATGCCCGTATCACCGCCGTGTTCAGTGAGCTGCTGGAGCGCCAGTTCCCCATTGAATCACCCAGCCAGCGGTGCCAGCTGCGGTCAGCGAAGGATTTTGCCGAGCAGCTGGCCGTGCACGTGAACCACCTGAACCGCGCCATCAAGAAAACCACCGGAAAAACCACCACCGAACTTATTTCCTCCCGACTGGTGAGCGAGGCCATGGCCCTGCTCAAGCACACGAACTGGAACATCTCAGAGATTGGCTACAGCCTGGGCTTTGAAGAACCCGCGCATTTCAACAACTTCTTCAAAAAACACACCTCCTTGCCGCCCTCGCAGTTCCGGCATGTTTGATTTTCGCAAGTGATGGTTTGAACGGCGCTAACCCCGCCGCCCGCCCCTGCCCTACCTTTGTTTTAAGAGCTTGTTTACATTTTGATTTTGCTAGCGAAAAATGGCAGAGAAAGGTTCTGCCGATGTGGTTTTTGAGCAGCATAGCAGCGCTATGGTGAGAAAAAAGCACGAAGGCAGGTTCTTTATATGCCGTTTTGCAGCGCAAAAGACAAATGCAAACATGCTCGAAACTTAAAACCTTGGAAACCATGAAAAATCAAACCAAAAAAGTATGGTTCATCACCGGAGCCTCTAAAGGCATTGGCCTTACTCTCACCCGCCAGCTGTTGCAGCAGGGGCATGCGGTAGCGGCCACCTCCAGAAACGTAGCCCAGTTGCAGGAAGCCGTGGGGGTTTCTTCAGAACAGTTCCTGGCCCTGCCCATGAACTTGACCCATGAGGAAAGTGTGGCGCAGGCCCTGGCCAAAACCATAGCCACCTTCGGGCGGGTAGACGTGGTGGTGAACAATGCCGGGTACGGCCTCATTGGCAGCCTGGAAGAACTCTCTGACCAGGAGGCACGGCAGAACTTTGAGGTGAACGTGTTCGGGTCTTTGAACGTGATCAGGAAAGCGCTGCCGTATCTTCGCCAACAAGGCAGTGGGCATATTTTCAACATCTCGTCTATTGCTGGCCTGAGCGGGAGCTTCCCGGGCTTCGGGGTGTACTGCGCCACCAAGTTCGCTGTGAACGGTTTCACCGAGGCCCTGGCCACGGAGGTAGCACCTTTCGGGATTAAGGTGACGCTGGTGATGCCCGGCTACATACGCACCAACTTCTTAACCGACAGCTCCCTGGTCACGCCGCAAGCCCCTATGGCCGAGTACGCCAACGCCCGCGAAATGCAGACCCTGCACCAGGAGCAGATCAACGGCAACCAACCCGGCGACCCCGAGAAAGTAGCCGCCGCCCTCCTCCAAACCGCCGCAGCTGAAAACCCACCCGTACACTTGCTCTTAGGTTCTGATGCCTATGACATGGCCACCGCTAAACTGGACAACTTAGGGCAGGAGTTTGCGCAGTGGGCGGAGGTGAGTCAGTCGGTGGGGTTTGAGGTAGAGGTGTAGCGGGAGATCGTTTGCGTTGACTGTTTGGGTAGGATTGGGAAAGGTGTTTATCTGTCTGAAGAGGCGGGTAAGCACCTTTTCTGTCTTTAGACCATATACGTAGGCAGTTCCTTTAACTGTCGGTGTGGTATGCTAACAGAAGGTTCACGCAAATGTTTTCTTCCTTCTTCTTTTCAGCATAAGGTCTTAGCGCGCAGCAAGTGTTCACGGTGCAGTTTAAGAATGAATATCAACACAATATTAGTGCTTCCGCCGCCAAATTTTCCTTTTCAAGGCATATGATTGGTAGTATCTTTGGCATTTACAAGATTGACTACTTACCTCTAAATGCAAGGGAAACAACTCCGTAAGCTAGAAGCCGAACTTTGGCGGGCTGCCGACCAACTGAGAGCCAACAGCAAACTTACCGCTTCTGAATACTCTATGCCGGTGCTGGGCCTTATATTCTTACGGCACGCCTTTAACCGCTTTGATAAAGTAAAAGTTGAGTTAGAAAAAGACCTGCCCACCCACCCCCAGCGCGGCAAGCAGCCTCTGACTAAGAATGATTTTCTAGAGCACAATGCCTTGTTTTTGCCAGAGAACGCTCGCTTTGATTATCTGGTAAATTTCCCGGAAGGTGGAAAAACTGTGGTAAACTTAGAAGGCCATCCGGAGCACCTGCAAATTGGCGAGGCTATTGACCTGGCCATGAAAAGCATTGAGGCTGAACATGATACCCTGCACGGGGTACTGCCCAAGAATTATGCGGCGTTTGAGAAAAGCCTGCTGTTTGAATTGCTCCGGATTTTCAACAAAGAGGTATTGCAAAAAGCCGAGGGCGATTTGTTTGGCAAGATTTACGAGTTCTTCCTGAACAAATTTGCTATGAGCGGGGCTCAGGAGGGTGGAGAGTTCTTTACCCCTATGAGCTTAGTACAAACCATTGTGAACGTGATTGAACCCGACCATGGCATTGTCTTTGATCCGGCCTGCGGCTCGGCGGGTATGTTTGTACAGACAGGGTATTTTATTGAAAGCGAAGGCCTTAACCCAACCGAGAAGGTAACTTTCTTTGGGCAGGAAAAGGCTGAATTGAACACCAAATTGGCCAAAATGAACCTGGCTGTGCATGGGTTGGAAGGGAACATACAGGAAGGCAATACTTTCTATGAAGATAAGCATGATTTGGTTGGGGCCGCCGACTTTGTAATGGCCAACCCGCCCTTTAATGTAGATGGGGTTGACAAAGGGAAAGACGCGGTGAAGAAGGACCCACGCCTGATGCTGGATGGCAAAGTGAACCTACCCAAAAACGACAATGCCAACTACCTCTGGATTCAGTACTTCTACAATTACCTGAAACCCACTGGCCGGGCAGGCTTTGTGATGGCCTCCTCGGCGAGCGATGCCGGACACAGCGAAAAAGGCATACGCGAAAAGCTCGTGAAAACTGGCGCCGTTGACGTAATGATGGCTGTGGGGAACAACTTCTTCTACACCCGCTCCCTGCCCTGTACGCTGTGGTTCTATGACCGCGCCAAAGAGCATGACCCTGTGCGCCAAGACCAGGTGCTTATGTTAGATGCCCGCAAGATTTACCGCAAAGTCACCTCTAAGGTCAATGACTTCAGCCCGGAGCAAATGCAGAACCTTATCTGCGTAGTAAACCTGTACAGAGGCAATACCCAAAAGTTTGCCCATACCGTGCAACACTACCTGGAGACGGCAAGCAATTTGGCAAGAGAAACAGCCCAAACCCTAGCTAACCTGCAAAAAGTATTCAAAGAGGTACAGCAGACCGCACTCACCTTTGCCCGTCAGCAACAGTTTACCACTTTTGAGCAAGCGCTTCAGTTGGAAGAGGCTAAAGAAGTACATGCCCAGCAGGACACCCTGATAGCCGCTGCCCAGATAGCCACTGCAGACAGCGTTGTATTAGAGGCCATAGCTCGCCAGTGCCACCAGCTGCGCAAGCCTCAGGACAAACTGATAAAACAACTCATAGACGCTATTGCCACGGCTACCAAAGAGCTGCAGCTCACTAAGAACAAAGACTGGAAGGCCCTGAACCTGAAAGAAACCCTGGAACAACTAAAAGCCCTGCAACTGAAGCTGAGCGGCAACCCAACAGAAGAAGAGCCCGGCCTTTTGCATGACACCGAATATTTCTGGAAACAAGCCCAGTGGCTGCAAAGCCGCTTCCCGCTGGGCGAGTACCAAAACGTAGAAGGCTTGTGCAAAGTAGTCTCACAGGCAGACATTGAAGCCAAAGACTGGAGCTTGAGCCCCGGCCGCTACGTAGGCGTAGATTCCACGCCCACCGAAGACTTTGACATAGAAGACCGCCTAAACGAAATTCACTTAGAGTTGGAAAGCCTGAACGAAGAGGCTTATGCCTTGGCCAAGACTATTTCTGAAAATTACAAGGAGTTAGCGGTATGATTCTTAATGATGTCTGTGAACTGATAATTGATACTGAGCATAAAACAGCCCCTAATGTTGAAGTTGGTATTCCGAGTATTAGAACTCCAAATGTTGGTAAAGGCCGATTGATATTAGACAAGGACATTAAATATGTTGATGAACCAACCTTTGTACAATGGACAAAACGAGCGATTCCAAGAAAGGATGATTTGATAATTGCCAGAGAAGCGCCAGTTGGGAATGTGGCTTTAGTTCCAGACATACAGTTGTGTCTTGGCCAGAGAACAGTTTTAGCAAGGCCAGATAAAAGGAAAGTGAGTCCTTCATTTTTATGCTATTATTTGCTTAGTCCTAAAATGCAGCATAAAATGCTTTCAGGCTCTGGTGGGTCAACAGTCGCTCATTTAAACATGAAGGATATTAGGAATCTGGAACTTGAACAGCTCCCTGCCCTTCCTACTCAAATTAAAATTGCCTCCATTTTATCTGCTTATGATGATTTAATAGAGAATAACCTGAAGCGGATAAAGCTATTGGAGGAGAAAGCCGCTTTAATGTATAATTCAATACTTGTTAATCTCAAAGAAACCAGAAAAGTAAGCCTATATGAAATTGCAGATATACAAATGGGATATGCTTTCAAAGCAGAAGAATTCAATGAGTCTGGTGAAGGAAACCCAATTATACGTATTAGAGACATTCCTAATCAAAGTACTAAGTCTTTTACCACACAAGAAGTAGAATCCAAATACATTATAGAAAAGGGCGACTTACTGATTGGTATGGATGGAGAATTTCACATCAACGAATGGCTAGGCCAAAAAGGTTATCTAGTACAGCGAGTATGCAGGTTACGCTCTAAAGACCCATTCTATCAAAGTTTTCTTTGGCAAGCATTAATAAAGCCAATCAAATTTTATGAATCTACCATTTCAGGAGCTACAGTTGCACATTTGGGAAAAAAACATTTAGAACAAATTTATTTACATATACCTGACTACTCAACTAGTGATATGTTAGTTGAGCTAAATCAAATGAGACATTTAAAAATCAACCTGTCTCACCAAAACTTTAAGCTTCAAGAGGCTCGAGACATACTTCTGCCTCAGTTAATGAACGGAGAAATTGAAGTATAAATCAACCCGTTGCTGGTACAGGCAAACAATTACTACCCTTTAGCTTCTGTTTTGGAGCTATTTTTCAAAAATAGCCCAAAACAGAAGCTATCTTAACGTATGCTTAAATACCTTTAATTACCCAAAGCCATCATACCTGCGCTAAAACTTTAACCCCTTTAGCTTTCTATTATATTTACCATACGTTTCTAGCCTCTTTTCGCAAAAACAGGCTAAAAACGCATTATCAGAACATTTATCTATCATTTATATCTTCATAAAGAAACGCCATGCCTACCTCAGAACTTAGCTACTTCACCAGTGAAAAAATAATAGAACTTGCAACAGAGAAACAATATGACCAGAAAGCTTTACAGGAGTTTACTCGGTTTCTGGCGCTCACGGTTGAAGAAGAGCAACAATACACTTATGAAGAAGAAGATGTAGTCAGCAACGTACTCGCTTTTGTAGAGAAACACATGCAATTGTTTGAGGGCCAGCGGCAACTAGGGTACAGCGCAAATTGGGCCCGAGCCTATGCTGAGAACACTTTAGTTGAAAACCACAAAAACGCGGTTGTCTACGCCTATGAAGCAAGCTTGGCTACCCACCGGGCACAAGCTACCGCAGACTTAACGCTGTACTGCCAGCTACACGGTAAAGATGCCCACTTTCAACGGCATTTTGATTTTCTGGTAAAAACAGACTTTGCCAATCCAGAACCTACCGTTATTGCCCAGGCTGCCGTTTACTCCCAACTTTATAAAGAGCAAATTAGCCAAGGTAAAACAGACCTCTTCGCTAACCGCTACGCAGACCTTATGGCTTTAGACCAATATTCAGAGTTAGGCTGCTATGCAGAAGCTGCAGAATATGAAAGGGCAATTCTGAAGGGGCACAACCATGACTTCTTTCACGCCTTAGCCATGGGCATGAGCGAATACATTGCCAATGAATTCCCAAGCTATCAAAAGGCTGCAGGTTCTAAAGCTGTTGACATAGAAAGAAATAGGCTACAAAAGAAATACCAACATCTGCTATAACAGGCAGCGTAAGCGACACTTATTTGGCTAAATCTTTAATTGAGCATCTACCTTCCCAAAATTCATTAACTTGTACATTGGAAGGAAGTACTATGCGACTTCTAACAGTAGAATTAATCTCATAATAAGTATAACGTTTAAGATTAAAGAACATAAATTCACTTTTAAGTGAATCAAAATTTTAAAAAGTCAGTTATAAGTGAATATATTTGAGCTGAAAGTCTGGGATGATGAGGGGGCGCGTTGTACCTTTTATACTGTACAGCAGCAAGATGACCCAGAAAATGAAACTGATAAATTCTTTGCCAAGTATGAAGAAGCAGAAGGCCTTGAAGAACAAATAGGCATATTACTCTCCTTTGTTCTGGATAGCATAGGCAATGACCATGGTGCTTTAGACGCTCTGTTTAACAGAAATGAAAACGAAGTAAAAGGCTTACCAGCCCAGGGCAAAGTAAGAATAGGTGAAGTAATGTTGCATTTCCCAAACTTCCCGCTCAGGTTATATGCCTTAAAAATTACTGATGAACTAGTGGTTTTATTTAACGGCGGGGTAAAAGACGGCCCTACTAATCAGCAAAGCAGCCTTTATATAAAATGGATAGAAGCCTGCCAATTTGCCAAAAGGATTATGGAGGCGCTTGTATCTAAAGAGATTTTGGTAGATGAAAGAAACCGAAAACTCACAGATGGTACGGGCGGAAATGATTTAGCACTATAAAGTATTTTAAGGATATGAGAAGCAAGGTAGCAGAAAGAATACTAGCCAAAACCCCAGAAGATGTAAGAATCTTCACGCGTCTTTACGCCGATTTAGTTGTTCTCATTAATACTATATTAGAAGAGAAGGGCTATACGCAAAAAACGCTGGCAGAGAAATTAGAAAAACGACCTTCAGAAATAAACAAATGGTTAAACGGAGAGCACAATTTCACCCTACGCTCTGTTGCTAAACTTCAGGCTGAATTAGGAGAAGTTTTGTTGCAAGTGCCTTCCAGAAAAACAGCGGCAGAGCAGTTTAACACCTCGTTACGTATTTTTCACCAAACAACTTTGCAGGAAAAGCTCCCTCATAAAAGTGAGAGAGAAAAGCTAGTACAGAATGATTTTGTGTGGACGTATGAGACAAGTCAAAAAAAGATAAAAAATGCCAACCAAAGCCCAGTTCTCGCCTGAGAAGCTTTCTTTGATAGATTTCAAACTTGTAAAAGGGCAAATTGAAACCCCAGAAGATTTTGAAATTGAAAAAAGCCTAAGTTTTAAAATTGACAACACCCTGCAAATAGGCTTTAATTTAGAAGAAAAACTCATTAGAGTAGATTACTCTGTGCAGATTACTACCCAAAGCAAGAAAGCAAACAAATCAGAGGCAACTGCTAATTTTCAGTTAGTTTATTTCTTCCAGAACTCTAACTTAGATGAACTAGCCAAACCAGACGAAAACGGAGTAATTGAATTAGATGCGTCTCTAGGAAATGCCTTGGCATCTATTGCCTATTCCACCTCCAGGGGAATTTTGCTCACCCGGTTGCAAGGCACCGCTTTCCAAAGCTTTATTTTACCAGTCATTAACCCAAATAAGCTTTTACATTAGTAGAAACCAGCTGGAATGACCTGGGAATATTCAGAAGACAACCTCATTGAGCAAACGGCCATAGACCTGTTCTTCCACAAGTTAGGCTGGGATACTTTGCTGGCTTTCAACAAAGAAAGTTTTGGTGAAGAAAGCACCCTGGGGAGGCTTAATAAAAAGGAAGTAGTGCTTAAGAAGAACTTCTTTGAGAAATTACGGCAGTTCAATCCAGGCCTTCCCCAGAAAGCTTATGACGAGGCCTATGAAAAACTGGTTGTTGAAAGTAGTTCAAAGTCTTTGTCTGACATTAATCTTGAAAAATATCAGTTACTGCGTGATGGTATACAAGTTGACTACACCAATGAAAAAGGTCAACTGGTAAAAAACAAGACACTCAAAGTATTTGATTTTGAGTTCCCAGAAAGCAATCATTTCCTGGCCGTACGTCAATTGTGGGTGCAAGGCAAAAGCAACCGTGAACGCCGCCCAGACATCATTGGGTTTGTCAACGGTATTCCATTACTATTTATAGAACTAAAAGCCGCCCACCGCAAACTAGAAAACGCTTACAATGACAATTTTACTGACTACAAAGATGTAATTCCTAAGCTTTTCCACTACAATGCCTTTGTACTTTTAAGTAATGGAATTGAGAGCCGCATTGGCAGTATAACTGGCAAATACCAACATTTCCATGAGTGGAAACGCATTACTGAAGAAGATGAAGGCGTAGTAGCCCTAGACAGGATAATAATAGGCGTTTGCGAGAAAAGCCGGTTTTTAGACTTGTTTGAAAACTTCATACTTTTTGATAACTCCCTTGGTAAAACCATAAAACTCATTGCCCGCAATCACCAGTTCATTGGCGTAAATAAAGCCATAGCCAATGTCCAACTCCAAGACCAACTCTACAAACTAGGTAAGATAAGTTTAGAGCAAAAGCAGAAGCTAGGAGTATTTTGGCACACCCAAGGCAGCGGCAAATCTTATTCCATGGTTTTCTTCTGCCAAAAGATTCACCGTACCTTCACCGGAAGCTACACGTTTTTAGTAGTAACAGACCGTAAGGAGTTAGAGACGCAAATTTATGGCACCTTTAGCGGCATTGGAGCAGTACCCCAAATTAAAGCTGGAACCAAAAACTCCCTCAAAGCCAGCGATGGCGCTCACCTTAAAAAGCTTTTGGGCTTAGAGAACCGTTACCTGTTCACCCTTATCCATAAATTCAATTTTACTGAAGAAGTAACTCAGCGAGACAATATAATTGTCATTTCAGACGAGGCCCACCGCACTCAAGGTGGGCAATTGGCCATGAACCTGCGAAATGCCCTTCCCAACGCCTCTTTTATTGGCTTTACAGGTACACCCCTCTTTAAAGATGACGAGCTCACTAAACGCATTTTTGGGGACTACGTGTCTCGTTATGATTTTAAGCGCAGCGTAGATGACGGTGCTACGGTACCACTCTATTATGAGAACAGGGGCGAATACCTAGGACTGAAGAATCCAGCAATCAATGAGCAGATAAGAAATCTATTAGACACAGAAACCGAGGATTTAGATAGTGACCAACGCAGCCGTATTGAACAGTTGTTTGCGCGCGAATACCCTATTCTCACTGCCCAGCCAAGACTAGAAGCCATTGCCAAAGACTTAGTATGGCATTTCTGCAACCGGGGCTACAAAGGCAAAGGCATGTTCATTGCTTTAGATAAGGTAACGGCCGTACGCATGTATAATCTCATTCAACACCACTGGAAACTGTACATGTCCCAATTAGAAAAAGACATAGCTAAAGGGAAATACGGAGACCAGGAGCTTCTGGAGAAAAGCCGTGAGTTGCATTGGATTAAGGAAACCGAAATTTGCGTAGTGGTAAGCTCTGAACAAAATGAGATACAGAAATTCAGGAATTGGGATTTAGATATTGAACCCCACCGGGAGAAAATGAATACCCAAGACCTGGAAACCAGATTTAAAGATGAAGACGACCCGTTTAGGCTGGTGATTGTCTGTGCTATGTGGATTACAGGATTTGACGTGCCCACCTTGTCTACTATGTACTTAGACAAGCCCTTAAAAGCACATACTTTAATGCAGGCAATTGCCCGAGCTAACCGGATAAGTGAAGGTAAAAACAATGGTCTTATTGTAGATTACATTGAAACCTATACCTCGTTGTTAGACGCTTTGGCTGTCTTTGGCACCGGTACCAAGAAACCTGGAGAGAATGATGAAAAACCTGAGCCGCCAGTAAAGCGCAAAGCTGAACTTATCATCTTGCTGGAAGAGGCATTGACTAGTACCGAAGCATTTTTGCAGGACGAGGTCAACTTTGACCTACAAGAACTCATCAAATCACATGGTTTAGAGAAATTGGCTGCCATGGAAAAAGGCATTAATGCCGTGTACACCAATGATGAGACTAAAAGAAAATTTCAAGTTTTGGCCCGTGAGGTGTTCAAGAAATATAAAGCTCTCCAACCAGACAAAGTCTTAAACCAATTCACTCCAAGAAAGAATGCCATAGATGTTATTTATACTGCCATTGCAGACAATGTAGAAAGCGCTGATGTGGCAGACATTATGAAAAAGATTCAGGCAGTGGTAGACGCATCCATTGAAAACATGGTGGCAGAGCCCACTTATGATCATGGTAAAATAATTGACCTCAGCGGGCTAAACTTTGAATTGCTGGAACAGCATTTTCTTAAGACAAAAAACAAGAACGCAGCTGTTCAGTCTTTGAAAGATAAAATAGAGAAGCAGCTAAAGTACATGGTAGAGAAAAACCCATTACGGGTTGATTTTTACAAGCGCTACCAAGAAATCATTGATACCTATAATTTAGGGAAAGACGCCATTACAATAGAAGATACGTTTAAGCAGCTTATTGAATTTGTGAACTCCCTATCAGCGGAAGAAGCGGAGACTAAACGGGAAGGACTTACAGAGGAGCAAAAAGCTGTCTTTGATATATTACGGAAGCCTACCTTGTCTGAGCCTGACAAGAAAAAGATAAAACAGATTGCAATAGACCTGTTAGAAGACCTCAAAACTGAAAAGCTAAAGGTTGAATATTGGGCAGACAAAGCATCTACAGCAGCAGCCGTGTTCAATGCTGTAAACAAGACATTGTTTAGAGAACTTCCTTATCCCACCTACCAACAGGAAGAAGTAGAAGTCAGAACACAACTCCTCTATTCCCATTTGCGTCAGCAATATTTTGGAGGTGGTGTAAGTATGTATGGCTCATATTAATTAACCCATGCACTCCATCTTACTCACCTACATCACTCATTACACCAAAACCCTGCTCATCTAGCATACGAGAAGCATAGGATGCATCTGGCCGTACAGAATTGAGAGCTATACCAAACTGCCAGCCAAACAAATGACCAACAACGACACCACCCGGCTCTCCCGCCTGACAGCCATTCTGACGCAGCTACAAACCAAGCGGCTCACCACGGCGCCTGATCTGGCAGAGAAGTTCAGGGTAAGCGTCCGGACTATATACCGCGACATGCGGGCCTTGGAGCAGGCAGGTGTGCCAATTGTCACCGAAGACGGCAAAGGCTATACCTTGCTGGAAGGGTACCGGATTCCGCCGGTCATGTTTTCTGAGAGCCAGGCCAATGCCTTGATTCTGGCCGAGCAACTGGTGCTGAAGAACAAAGACACCTCTTTCATTAAAGATTACACTGAGGCCATTGACAAAATAAAAGCCGTGCTCCGGCCCGCCGAAAAAGACAAAGCCAACCTGCTGTCCGACCGGACCCGCTTTGAGCAGAACCTGACCCGAGACCGCAACAGCCACCATCTCTCGCAGCTGCAGAACGCCCTTACTAACTTTTACCTGGCCCACCTGGAGTACACGAACGAGCAAGGCACCGCCACCAGCCGCACCATTGAGCCCTTCGCGTTGGTAAGCACCACTGAGAATTGGCTGCTCATTGCCTGGTGCCGGTTACGCACCCAGTTCAGGTATTTCCGGTTAGACAGAATCACGCAACTGAAGGTGCTGCCGGAGAAGTTCAATCCCCACCACATGACCCTGCAGGAATATTTCGATCAATATCATTAAGCGCTTGTTGTACCCCTGACATACCGCTGTCACCAGGCCACTCCACCTTTGCAGGGTAAACCTAAAACCACAAAGAAATGGAAAAGCACACAGTAGACCCCTGGGCCTGGGGCAAGAACACCAACTCGGTACAAGCGGTGGAAGTAAAAAACGTAACCGGTACGCTGTACTGTTCGGGGCAGGTAGCCCTGGACGCCAACGGCATCCCGAGCGAGGCCGACATGCGGTCGCAGCTCCTGCAGACCATTGCCAACCTGGAGCACCTCATCAGCGAATCGGGTTATGACTGTAAGAACATAGTCCGGCTGAACGTGTACACCACCTCTACCCAGGAATTTTTCATGACCTGCCTAGATGTGTACGTGCCGTTCCTGCAGAAGCACAGTATTCAGCAGGCCACTACCCTGCTGGAGGTGAAAGGACTTTTCGCTGCCTTGACCGTAGAACTGGAAGCCACCGTAGTGAAATAAATGCAGCAAAAGGAAGTAGAAATCTTTTACCCGGCAACCCGTGCCGCCTGGCGGAAGTGGTTAGAAACCAACCATCTTTCCCGCCAGGCGGTGTGGCTTGTTTTCTATACCAAGAAATCAGGCAAAAGCACCCTCACCTGGGCCGAAGCCGTGGCGGAAGCACTCTGCTTTGGCTGGATAGACAGCAAGAAAGTTAAGATAGACGAAGAAAAAGCGCACCAGTTCTTCAGCAAACGGAAACCCTACAGCACCTGGTCTAAAATCAACAAAACGCATGTGCAACGCCTTATAGCAGAAGGCCTCATGACCGCCGCTGGCTACCAAAGCATTGAAATTGCGAAACAAAATGGCTCCTGGACTATTTTAGATAGCGTGGAAGAATTGATCATTCCGGATGATCTGGAGGCGGCCTTTGCCACCCACCCCACGGCGAAAGATTTTTTCCTGCGCCTGAGCAAATCCGCCAGAAAAGTACTGTTGCAGGGGCTGGTACTGGCCAAACGCCCCGAGACCCGGCAAAAACGGATTACGGAACTATTGGCCCTCGCTGACCAGAAACAGAAGCCTCGGCCTTAAGCGCTTCTTTACATTTATCTTTTGCGCTGCCAAACACCCTTGCCAGAACCTGCGGTCACGCTTTTTTGTCCCGTAGCTCCACTACGCATCTCAAAAAACCGCTTCTGCAGAACCCTACTCTGGCATTTTCGCTTGCAAAATCAAAAGGTAAACAGGCTCTAAGAAAGGCGCTCAACTTTACCTAACGCACGCTCCCCGTTCAGGAATATGGGTGGGTAGCACACACTCTGCCATGTCTAAGCAGCAATAAGAGAAAAACGCACTGTGGCAGCTTTCCCGTACAACCTATATTTAACTATTAAACCCATTCTGTATGAAATCAAAACTGGCAGCGTATCTCTTGTGGTTCTTTTTGGGCTGGTTGTCTATGCACCGGTTTTACCTGGGCAAAATAGGGTCTGGCATCCTGTACCTGCTCACGGGGCAGTTGCTGGGCATTGGCTGGCTGGTAGATCTGTTCCTGACCAGCAGCATGGTAGATAACTACAACAACAAGGTGGAGATACAGGACCTGCGCCGTGAGGTGCGCGGTCACCAGCCCCGGCGGTAACAGCAAGCGCCCGGCTTTACATCAATTCCTGTTTTCGGCCTGTTTTCAGGAAAATAGGCCGAAAACAGGAATCATATTCGTAGCAAAAATTAAGAAGAAGAGCGCCCCACCGGCCAAACCGAGAGAGCGCTTTTCTTTTCCCGCTTCTCAGGATAGGCTAACTGCCTTCTCACCCATTATCTACGAAGCCGGGGTATAGGGTCATGCCGCCGTCTACGTAGATGGTGGTGCCGGTCACGTAGTCGCTGTCTTCAGAGGCCAGCCAGGTAGCCACCTTGGCCACGTCCTCGGGCTGCCCTATGCGCTGGTACGGGATCAGCTTCAGCAGCTCCTTCATCTTCTCCTCGTCCTTCCAGACATCGTCATTAATATCAGTGGCAATGGCGCCCGGTGAAATCGCATTCACCCTTATTTTCTTAGGGGCCACCTCCAGCGCCAAAGATTTCATGAGCATGAGAATACCCCCTTTAGACGAGGCATAATTCACGTGCCCCGCCCACGGAATAATATCATGCACCGAGCTCATGAAGATGATGTTGCCCTTGGCTTTGTCCCCGGGCCCCGCTTCGCCTTTCTGGCTGAAGATTTTGATGGCTTCGCGGGCGCAGAGAAAATAGCCGGTGAGGTTGGTGGTCATCACCTTGTTCCATTGGTCAAGGGTCATGTCTGAGAAGGCGCTGTCTTTCTGGATGCCGGCGTTGCTCACCACCACATCTATGGTGCCGTAGGTGTCTACGGCTGCCTGAAACAGGCGGGTCACGTCTTCCTCTTTCCCTACATCTGCCTGGCAGACAAAACCTTTGCCCCCGCCCTTTTCTACTTCGCTTAACGTATGCCGGGCACCCTCTTCATCACTGTGGTAGTTGATGATGACGTTGGCGCCCTGCTGGCCAAACGCAATGGCAATGCCCTGCCCAATGCCAGAGCTGGCCCCGGTGACCAGTACCGTTTGATTTGCTGTCTGTGTTGACATATTTGTATGGTTAGTTGGTTCTTGTTAGTGGTTGACGTCTTTGTTGCGGCTGTCATTGAGCTGCTTGTTCAGGTTATACGCGGCGCTGATCAGGCCCAGGTGCGTGAACGCCTGCGGAAAATTGCCCAGATGCTCGCCCTGAAACCCCAGCTGCTCGGCATACAGGCCCAGGTGGTTGGCGTACCCCAGCATTTTCTCAAAGTAAAACCGCGCCTTCTCCAGCTGCCCCGCCCGTGACAGGCACTCTACGTACCAGAAAGAGCACATAGAGAAGGTGCCTTCATGGCTCACAAACCCATCTGGGGCGGCCAGGTCCTGGCGGTAGCGGTACACCAGCGAGTCTGAGACCAGTTCCTCTTCAATTCTGCTGAGGGTAGACAGCCACCGTGGGTCTTTGGGGCTGATAAACCGCACCAGCGGCATGAGCAGCGTACTGGCGTCTACTGTCTGGGCGCCGGGGTACTGCATGAACGCCTGCTTTTCGGCATCCCAGTAATCAGTGAAGATGCTGTTGAAGATCTTGTCCCGCTCTTCGCGCCAGCGGTTGTTCAATGGGAAAGAACGGGTCTCACTGATTTTGATGGCACGGTCAAACGCCACCCAGCACAGCAGCCGCGAATAGAGGAAATCCTTCCGGCCGCCGCGCACCTCCCAGATGCCTTCGTCCGGCTGGTTCCAGTGGTCGGCGAGCCAGTCTATGTGGTTCTCCAGGTCTTTCCAGAAGTCATACGAGATGGGCTCGCCGTACTTGTCATAGAGGTACACAGAGTCCAGCAGCTCGCCGTAGATGTCCAGCTGCAGCTGCCCGTAGGCGTCATTCCCAATCCGGACCGGAGAAGATTCTTTATAGCCTTCAAAATGCGGCAGCACCTTCTCCTCCAGCTGCCGGTGCCCGTTGATGGAGTACATGATCCCCAGCCGGTCTTCGTTTTTAATGCCGTGGCACAGCCGTTCCACCCAGTGCATGAACGCGCCCGCCTCTTTGGTATACCCCAGCCTGATCAACGCGTACATAGAGAACGAGGCGTCTCTGATCCAGGTGAAGCGGTAGTCAAAATTGCGGCCGGCACCAATGCTCTCAGGCAGGCTGAACGTGGGGGCGGCAATAATAGAGCCGTATTGGTGCGAGGTGAGCAGTTTCAGCACCAACGCTGAGCGGTTCACCATGTCCAGCCAGCGGCCGGTGTAGGTAGACTGGCCTATCCAGTTCTTCCAGTAATTAACGGTTTCAAACAGGCTCTGCGTCACAAAGGCGGCAAAATCCCGGTCCCGGTCATGCTCCTTCTCTACGTGCTCCAGCAGGAAATCTGCGGTTTGGGTGGGCCCCAGGCTGAAGGCTGCCACCACATCTGGCCCCTCTATGTGCAGCGGCACTGAACTCACAAAGCGCAACACCGTTCTGGCGGCGTCACTGCAGGCAAAAAGCACCTCGTTCTCTGACACCCGCTGCACCACGTGCGCGCTTTGGCCATAGTTGAAGCGGGGGCTGCACCGCATCTGGTACTGCACCTCGCCCCTGATGGTGGTGACCCGCCTGATCAGCTCTTTGCCGCTGTACAGCTCCTCTACGGGCATGAAATCAGTGATCTCGCCCACGCCTTCCGGCGAAAGGAACCGCGTGAGCAGCACATTGGTGTCTGGCAAGTACAGCTGCTTTGTTTTCTGCTCCTCAAACACCGGGCTTAGCTGAAAACTGCCGCCTTTTTCCTTATCCAGCAGGGCCGCAAAGATGCTGGGCGAGTCAAAGTTGGGGAAACACATAAAATCAATGCCCCCGTCTAAGCCAATCAAGGCCACGGTGTTTAAATCTCCAACAATTCCGTAATTCTCAATGGGCTGATACCGCATGCCTGCTCGTTTAGAAGTCACCTCAGAAAAGCAGGCGGCGGGCAGCTGAACGGGCAGCCGTTGCTATCCTCTCCTGTTCCCCGCGCCGTCTTTTCCTGTTCAATAGTACTGCCAAACCGCAGGAAGTGTTCTGCCGCCCTCGTGATAAGCCCCCTGCGCCAGCCTGTAAGCTCCGGCTTTACTCCGGGGCAGAGGAGACCTTCTACAAAAGCTGTTTTCGGCCTGTTTTTCTGAAAACAGCCCAAAAACAGAGGCAGGTGATGACGTCTGCCGCTTTTGCCGCCCCTGCTGCTGGCCCGTAAAAAGTCTGTACAGAGTGATGTACCACTGATAAACCCGGAACAGCAGGAAAAATAAGCTTCTTCTTGTGTAAAACTTCTCCCCCCCCCACTACGGCCCCGTGGAAACCTTTCACTGAAAATTTTACCGTCATTCTGCTGAGGGTTGTTTACATTTATAGCAGTTCTCCTGCTTTGCTGGATCAGTTCTACCCACTGTACCCTCTCCAAGATGAAACCTACCGGTACCCAACAAGTTGAAGATTTCTTACGGCAACTGAACCACCCGTTCAAGCCTGAGATAGAAGAAGTACGCCGCCTGGTTCTGCAGGCGGCACCTTCTCTCACTGAGCACATCAAATGGAACGCCCCCAGTTTTTGCCAACACCACCAGGACCGGATCACCTTCCAGCTGGCAGGGAAAAAAGGCTTCCGGCTCATCTTCCATTGCGGCGCCAAAGGCAATCCAATCCCTCCGCAGGCACCTCTACTGCATGACCCCAGCGGTTGGCTTTCCTGGCCGGCCAATGACAGGGCAGTAGCCACGTTTGGGGAGATGGCAGATGTACGGGCCAGGGAAGCCGTGCTTACGGCACTGGTGCAACAGTGGCTGGCGGTCACCCAGCCCGCTCCGTAACAGTTCAAGCAGACAGGCTGGCCATTAAAAGTTGCCCGCGCCGCAACGGGAGAGAGGCACCGTCGCAAATCCCCCCGTTATTGTCGGAGCGGCACCGCCTGGGTTTGCGCTGGCTCCGGTACCTTTGGGCACGTCAATGTTCAGTTTCAACCTATGGAAATCACGCCAAACGCCCAGCCCAAAATCACGCCCTTTCTCTGGTTCAATGGCACCGCCGAAGAGGCCATGCTCTTCTACACATCCATCTTTAAGCACTCCCGCATAGGCAGCGTGCAGCGCTACCCCGCCAACGGCACTATGCCCGCGGGAACCGTCCTGTCCTGCACCTTTGAGCTGGAAGGGCAGAAATTTATGGCCCTGAACGGTAGCCCCGCCCCTTCTTTCACGCCAGCCGTCTCCTTTTTTGTGCACTGTGAAGACCAGGCCGAGGTAGATGAGCTGTGGGATAAACTTTCGGCCGGCGGCCGCGAAGACCGGTGCGGCTGGTTGCAGGACCGGTATGGCCTTTCCTGGCAGATTATTCCCAGACAGCTGGCCCAGCTCCTGCACACCCCAGACCCAGATAAAGCAGGCCGCGTGCTGCAGGCCATGCTCCAGATGACAAAGATTGACATTGCCACCCTGGAGCGGGCGCATGCGGGATAGCCCCGGTTGCACTGGAGTAGCACCAAAAGATTTTCAGCGCCTGCCGTTTTTGACCTGTTTTTCTAAAAACAGGCCGAAACCAGACATTGCTCTTGCGGAGGGATGAAACGTCTCTCCTTCCGGCATTTCCCGCTGAGGAACAAAGCATCTGCACCAGAACGGGGAAGGACCGCAAGCCAAGCAGAACAGATTACGGTTGCAAACTGCCGCTGTGCTCTCACAGGTTTGGCCCCTTGCCACCTTGGCTCCCCGGCCTCGCCCCTTGACCCAACAAGGGGACAGCAGCCCCTGCCGGGTGTCTCTTTGGCCCCGCCCCCGGTTCAAAATGCAGGCCTCCAAAGGAGATTAATGCGAAAACAGCTACCACCTACTGCGTTTTTTTCAATATTTTGCCTCATCAACCACCAGCTTTTACCTTTAAAACCATGCGTTCGCAACGTGAACTGCTCCGCCTGATCTGGGCTGCTGTGAAAGGACAGGAGCAGGACTATACCCGCCTGAGCCTGAAGGGATCTATTGTGCTGCTGGCCACGCCTATGATTCTGGAGATGCTCATGGAGTCGCTCTTTGCGGTGGTAGACATTTTCTTTGTGGGCAGGCTGGGCCCGGCGGCGCTGGCTACCGTGGGTTTGACTGAATCTGTGCTCATGATTGTGTACTCAGTGGGCATGGGCATTAGCATGGCCGGTACCGCCATGGTGGCGCGGCGGGTGGGCGAAAAGAAGTTTAAACAGGCCGGGAGCACCACCTTTCAGCTGCTGGCCACAGGCACGGTTCTGGCCCTGCTCATGGGGCTGGTGACGTTCCTGTTTGCAGAGGAAATCCTGCGCCTCATGGGGGCCACGCCAGAGATTATCCAGACAGGGGTTGGGTACGCGCGCATCATCTTTGCGGGCAACCTGGTGATTATTCTGCTGTTCCTGATCAACGGCGCCTTTAGGGGGGCCGGTCAGCCGCACCTGGCCATGCGGGCGCTCTGGATCTCCAACGCGGCCAATTTAGTACTGGACCCGCTCCTGATCTTCGGGGTGGGGAATTTTACCGGCCTGGGGCTGGAGGGGGCCGCCTGGGCCACCACCACCGGCAGAAGCATTGGCGTTCTCTACCAGCTCTACCACTTGTTCAACGGCAGGCACCTGCTCAAAATCACGCAGGAAAACCTGGTGTTACGCCTCAAGACGGTGGCAAAGATTCTGAAGGTTTCTGCGGGCGGCATGGGCCAGTTCATGATTGAGTCTGCCAGCTGGATCTTCCTGACCCGGATTGTGGCAGAGTCTGGAAGCAGTGCCCTGGCCGGTTACACCATTGCCTTCCGGGTGATCATGTTCACCCTCCTGCCGGCATGGGGCTTGTCTTCGGCGGCAGCCACCCTGGTGGGGCAGAATCTGGGGGCGGGCAAACCGCGCCGCGCTGAACTCTCTGTCTTGATCACCGCGCGTTACAACATGATTTTCCTGGGTGTGGTCACCGTGGCCTTCTTTCTGTTTGGCAAGCATCTGGCCGCCTTTTTCTCCCAGGAGCAACAGGTGGTTGCCATTGCCTCTGAAGGGCTGAAGATCATAACCCTGGGCTATGTGTTCTTTGGCCTGGGCATGGTGATGGTACAGGCTTTTAACGGGGCCGGTGACACCAGAACCCCTACCCTGATCAACATTCTGGTGCTCTGGATCATTGAAATCCCGCTGGCGTACCTGTTGGCGCTGCACCTGGGTTATGGCATCACGGGCATCTTTGCCACCATTGCCTGCAGCCACTCCCTGCACGCCCTCATCAGCTGGTGGCTGTTCAGGAAAGGGAGATGGAAAACGTTGCAGGTGTAAGGCCTTCTTCTGGGTTTTTCTGTTTTGGGCCTGTTTTTGGGAAAACAGCCCCAAAACAGCTGTTGGGAACATCACCAGCCAGACCCTAAGACAGGCGGCGGCATTGCCTCTGCGGTTTGCCGTATCCCAGAAAGCGCCTGCTTACTTCACCAGTAGCCGTTGCCTGTTCTTGCCCGCGGGGGAAGCCAGTTCCACAATATACAGACTGGGCGGCATAGCATCTGTGGTGATAAGCGCCTCCATCTGACCGTCTACCTGGTAATTCACTTCATAGACCACCCGCATGCTAAAGTAGTCATACACCCGCAGCACAGCATCTCCTTTGCCTAACTGGTTGGCTTTTACCGTAAAGTTGACCGTTGCCGGGTTAGGGTACAGCAGCACAAAAGGCTTGTCTGGCCCCTCTGTTTTGGCAATGCTCCCAGAGGTTTTACCCGCCACTGCGGCAGAGGCTTTCTCTTCGGCGGCCAGCACCTCTGCCGGCTTTTCTGTCACGGGCACCTCTACCAGTTCATACGAGTAGACTTTGGTGCGCTTGTCATTGATGGTGCACTTTACCGGATACCCCAGCTCATTGTAGTCATAGACCCGGTCTTCTATGATCTGGCCATTGACCCGTTTCCGGTTTACGTTGGTAAGACCGCCGTTTTCCAGATCAAACTGGTACCACCGCTCCACAAACATGTTCTGGAACGGGTTGGGTTTAGCATCATGGTAGAACTCAGTCCAGTAAGGTTGCTCCAGAGTTTTGTAATTGGTCACCAGCGTCTTGGCCCGCTGAATATTGTTGCTTTTGTCAAGCACATACTCCTTCTGCAGGTAGAGTTCAAGGGCACTCATCTTGCCGCTGTTCCCGGGCAAGGGGGTGCTTTTGAGCAGCGTGAACAGCACCATTTTCCCGTTACCAGAGGGGTGCGCCTTCTCCTGCAGGAGCGTTTCTTCACACAGCACCCACTTGTCTTTGAACAGGACTTCCTGCGTAATTTTCTCTAACGCCCCCTGGCTGTTGTAGAAACAGAGATATTTGGTTTAATCACTGGTTTTGGAGAGTAGTTTCCCTGTGGCAGGGTCATAGGCATAGTTCAGGATTCCGGTAGAGACTAATTTCCCGTCTTTAGAATAGTCCAGTTGGTGGGTCGCTGGCCGGCCCTGGCGGTCATAGGTAAAGAGGTGCCGGTACTGTATTTTATCAAAAGAGTCTACCAGCTGGGCCAGCCGGTGGACTGCGTTCGTTTTCTGCGGAGAACCGGGCTGCGCCTGCACCTTGGGGGCAACGGCCACCAACAGACACAGACAAAAAAGAAGGGTGGCTTTCATGCGAAGGCGGGTTTGGTATAATAGAATCTGGTATTCCTTGTGAGGATGATGTAATCAGTATACAGCTAAATATGGGGGCAGAATTATTTTGCTCTGCTTTGGTATTGTCACCCTGAAGGGCCCTGGTTGCGAACGGCAGGAGCGGGAAAACAGGCGCTGTACCGGTTTGGCCACAAGACCTTGCCAGGATGACAAAACTGGTGAAGGGATTTCTGCCCTGGTACTTCTTCACTATTGGTTTCAAGTACATGAAAATCTGGCACCTAATCAAGTAGCCCCCGGCGAAGCAGGTGATATCTTTTCTGTTTTGGGCCTGTTTTTGGGAAAACAGGCCCAAAACAGGAGGCCGTGCCGTTTCTGGCGGGGCAGATCAGGCGGCGGTTTTCTTGGGGAGGCAGCAGTGCTTGTACTTTTGGCCGCTCCCGCAGGGGCAGGGCTCGTTGCGGCCCAGGCGCTTGCCAAACGGGTTGAGCAGTTCCTGAAAATTAAGCCCGAAGCGGCGTTTGGGGTTCTGCTTGAAAATCTGGGTGAGCATCTGGTACAGCCCGGGGTGCTTTTCGGCCAACTGGCCGGGCTTCTCAAAGAAATATTCAGTAGCTACCGCGAAGAACTCAGCCTCATTGGTGGCGCCGTAGGGGTTGATGTCACTTTCGCCGCGCCTGATCTGCTTTATTTTGCGGTACATGAGCTCTTCCCAGGGTTGGTACAATTCCTGGGGCAGATACGCGTGCGGCTTGCCGTCAATCTCACCGTCGGCCTGGTCCAGTAGGTGCGCGAACTCGTGTATGCCCACGTTCTGGCGGTCGGCCATGTTGTTGAAGCCGCGCTCCAGGGCCGGTTTGGAGAGGGTCACGTAGTGGTCGTTCTGGAACGGATTCACGCGGCCCAGCACCTCAGACACGGCTTCAGAGTCTTCATGCTGGAACCGCTCCAGGCTGCCGGGGAACACCAGCACCTCGCCCAGGTGCGGGTACTCCCAGTCGGCGAAGCCGAAGATGGGGATAATGGCGCTGGCCGCCACCAGCACTTTCACGGTGTCGTCAATTTCCACCTCAATGCCCGTGATGCGTTTCTCTGACAGGAACAGCTGCAGCATTTTCTCAAAGCGCTGTTTCTCAGATGGCGTTTGCAGCGTGTGGTAAAAGCCTACCCGGTCCTCTAATATTTTCCGCCAGGCGGCGGGAAACTCCTGCGCCAGCACCTGTTTGCGCCGCCTGCCCTTGCGGGTGGCCCAGCGGTAGAAAGAAAAGGCAATGACTGCCACAAATACAAGAAACGCTGCAACTCCCATGGGGCTTCCTTAACGTGTGCGCCGGCCAAAAGATGTGCCGGCTGTATGGGTAAAGATACTGCGCAATCACCAACCGCTGCGTTTTTGGCCTGTTTTTCAGAAAATACCGCCAAAACAGCTATCTAACGGGTACCTGGTAGCCAGGGCGGTTCTGTCTTTTTGGCTAGGTGGTGCAACTTTTTACCTTTGCCCGGTATCTGTCCCCTACACATAATCCCCAAACCAATGAGCAGAAAAGTAGTACTCTACATTGCCATGAGCCTTGACGGCTACATTGCCAAAGAAGACGACAACCTGGATTTCCTTTCTTTGGTAGAACGCCCCGGCGAAGACTTCGGCTACGCCGATTTCCAGCACACCGTTGACACCCTGATCTGGGGCCGCAGAACCTATGAAAAAGTGTTAACCTTTGGCGACACCCAGTACCTGCACAAAGACAAGAACGTGTACGTGCTCTCGCGCAGCAAAACCGGCCGGGAGGGCCACGTGCAGTTCTACGGCGGCAACCTGAAAGAATTGATAGCTACTCTCAAACAGCAGCCCGGCAAAGACATTTACTGTGACGGCGGCGGCGAGATTGTGGCGGCCCTCTTGCAGGAAGACCTCATTGACCGGCTCATTGTCTCCATCATTCCGCATTTGCTGGGCAGCGGCATCCGGCTGTTCCGGGACGGCAGGCCGGAGCAGCATCTCTCCCTGAAAAAGACGTTGACGTTCCCCTCCTCCAGCCTGGTGCAGCTGTGGTATGACCGGGTGCGGTAGCCTTTTTCCCAGACGTTTACAGCCGCTCCCCTTTCTGTTTTAGAGCTGTATTCAAGAAAACAGATTGAAAACACCAGCTGGTTTCGCTGGTGTTTTTTTTTATATTCTTTGATACTCCCCATTTGAAGGGGGCGGAGGGGAGTTTTCCCCTTCAGGATTAGCCAAACAAGGTTTAAGGAAGTGAGTACAGCTCCTCAAGTGGAATGTTCACCTGCCGGTCACGCATTCCTGATCTTCGGTTTTCAGATATTCCCATTTGTAGAGACCAGGCACCGCCTTGTCTCTTACGCATTGCCGGTCATCAACGCCTATCAGAGATAATAGCTTTTGCTCCTACCTCTGCTTCAACCAACTTTCTGGCTGCATTTTTAATCTGCCCCTGTTTGTCACTTTTCTCCTTGCTGCTCAACCTAACCAAAAGAAACAAGAAGGGAAGAACTCGCTGCCGCTCAAACAGACTTCCCTTCATTAAATTCGCTCCAGGCTAAAGCTGTCTGTTCCATAGTATCTGTAGCCATTCCAGGTTTGAACCGCCTGTCCGTGCTCCCGCTAAGCGCCTTCGTGCCTTCCGGCTGCTTCGTTGCCCGCTCCCGCAGGCACTGAAAAGGAGGTGACGTTTGCAATTCATAGCACCGCACCATTGGTGAAAACACAGGGAAGCTTTTGGCCGGAAACTTTAGAAAATAGAAAATCCGTTTTCGGCCTGTTTTTCTGAAAACAGGCCGAAAACGGATTGGTATTTCTAAGTTACTAAAGAGGCTTACTTGCCTTCGTCGCTGGGTTTGGCCTGCTGGTGCATGGCTTCGGCTACCAGGCTGTCTGGCATGACTTTGCTGGCGGCCACCATGGCTTTGTTCTTGAACCCTGAGATGATTTCCAGCTTACCCGCCATGAGGGCGTCATAGCCATCTTGGGCTACTTTGGCGGCATCTGCCAGGTCGCCTTCTTTGATCATCTTGGCGTTCTCCATGTCTGCCTTGCGGAAGAAATCTGTCTCAGTAGGGCCGGGCAGCAGCTTGGTGATGGTGATGTTGGTATCTTTCACTTCGTTCTGCAGGGCTTCTGTGAAAGTAGAGACAAAGGCTTTGGTGGCGTGGTACACCGCCTGCAACGGCCCCGGCAGTTCGCCGCCAATAGAAGACACCATCAGGATTTTTCCGCTGTTGCGGGCCACCATTTCTTTGAGGTAGAGTTTGGTGAGGGTGATGTAGGCACCAATGTTCAGCTGCACAATGTCCAGCTCGCGGTTGATGTCGGTGTCTACAAACTCGCCGTACTGGCCTTGCCCGGCGTTGTTCACCAGCACCTCTACCGGCAGACCTTTCGCCTTTACCTCGTCATAGACCTCAAAGGGCGCCTGCCGCTGGAACAGGTCCTTGGCCAGGGTGACCACCTCCACGCCGTGCTTCTGCCGGAACTCTGCCGCGCGCTGGTCCAGTTCGGTCTGGTCGCGGGCCACCAAGATGAGGTGGTACCCGTTCTGGGCGAAGAGGTTGGCCAACTCATAGCCAATGCCCACGGTTCCGCCCGTAATGAGCGCGTAATTTGAAGTAGCTGCCATTGTGTAAATTATTAACGGTGAGTTCTTTCTAACGGAAAGAGGTGGGCGCGGTTTTCTGTTTTCCCTCTAAAAAACCGGCTTTCACCGCCTAGCGCCGTTTTTTGCCTGTTTTCAGAAAAACAGGCCGAAAACAGAGATCCCCCTCCGGGGAAGGTAGCCCCCGTTGCTTTTGCCTCTGCTGTCTAGCGCTCACAAGACCTCGCAGCGTCTCCCAGACCTGCCAGGGTCTGCGCCAGTAGCCGTACCCTTACTACTTGAACCGCCTCTCCCCCTCATCCTACCCTTCTCCCTAGGGAGAAGGAACACCGCTTTTGCGTTTCTAGGCTGTTTTCCGGAAAACAGCCTAGAAACGCCCGTTCACAAGCATGAGGCCAGGAACGGCTTATAAAATAGTTCCGGAAAAATTCGGCGCAGCCGCAACCTTTCACTTACTGCAAAAGTATATTTCAATAAATTTTGAAAGTTTAAAAACTTCTATACCTTTGGGGCATGGAATTAGCAGAGGCCAAACAGAAATTCATTGAAGCCTGGGGCAAGCTGGGGTCTGAGTGGGGTATTAACCGCACCATGGCCCAGGTGCACGCCCTGCTCCTGATTTCGCCGGAGGCCTTGACCACTGAGCAGGTCATGGAGCAGCTGCAGATTTCGCGCGGCAACGCCAACATGACCCTGCGTGATCTGATAAACTGGGGCCTGGTGGAGAAGCAGCACCGCAGCGGCGAGCGCAAGGAATATTTCTACGCCGAGAAAGACGTGTGGTACATTGCCCGCCAGGTGGCCAAAGAGCGCAAGCGCCGCGAACTGGAACCGGTGCTCAAGCTCCTGAACCAGCTGCAGGCGGTAGAGGGTGACGAGCAGGACCCAGAATACAAAACCTTTAAAACCTCTGTGACCGATATTAACAAACTAGCCACCAACGTGGACAAAACCCTGGAGACCATGCTGAAAGCCGAGGAGAACTGGTTCTTCGGGTCTATTTTCAAGCTGTTCAAGTAGCGCTATTTTTTTGCCTTTTATGTTTCATTATTTTCTGAAAGTTCAAAACATTACAACACTTAATTCATACCCGTATGGCCAAGATCATAATAGCGGGCGGCAGCGGCTTTATAGGTCAGTTGCTCTCCCAGCATTTCACCGGCAAAGGAGATGAGGTCATCCTTCTCACCAGAAAACCTTCTGCCCGGCAGACCCCGGCGCGGCACGTGCAGTGGGATGCCACCCACCTGGGCCCCTGGGTGCAGCATCTGGAGAAGGCAGATGTCCTGATCAACCTCACCGGCAAGAGCGTGAACTGCCGCTATACCCAGAAGAACAGGCGCGCCATCATCTCTTCCCGGGTAAATGCCACGCAGGTGCTGGGCGAGGCCGTTCGGCAACTGCAAAGCCCGCCCCCGCTCTGGGTCAACGCAGCCTCTGCCACCATTTACCGCCATGCCCTAGACGGTCCGCAAGACGAACTGACCGGGGAAGTGGGCACCGGTTTCTCTGTGGAGGTCTGCACCAAATGGGAAAACGCGTTCTACTCCCAGCATACCCCCGGCACCCGCAAGATTGGGCTGCGCCTGGCCATAGTGCTGGCCCAAGGCGGCGGCGTGATGCCGTACTACCTGAACCTGGCCCGTTTTGGTTTAGGCGGAAGGCAGGGCAACGGCCTGCAGTGCTTCAGCTGGATTCACGCCCAGGACCTGATCAACAGCCTGGAGTTCCTGATTCAGCACGAAGAGCTGGAAGGCGATTTCAACCTCGCCGCCCCGCGGCCGGTGCCCAACCACCTCTTCATGCAGACCGTCCGGAACGCTTTGGGGCGGGGCTTTGGGTTGCGGGCCAGAAAATGGATGCTGGAGGTGGGGGCCTGGCTCCTGCGAACCGAGACGGAACTGCTCCTGAAAAGCCGGTGGGTGGCCCCCGCCCGGCTGTTGCAGGCGGGCTACCGGTTCCAGGTGAACACCATTGAAGAGGCGGTAGCCTTGTGCCTTCCGCCCAAAGCCGCGCCTGTTTTGGAGCCGTTTTCTGAAAAACAGGCCAGAAACGCCCAGTCTGGTTCTTTTCACGGCCTGGGCCAACGGTTTCAACAGCAAGCGTAGCCCACCCGCCCCATGGAAAGCAAACCCAACCTCCGGAAAACCTATGCCGTTGTGCTTGCCGCGCTGTATGGCATTGTCACGCTCTGCATCATCTCTGAGCACCACACGCTGGTCTCTATTTCCTATGTGTTCATTCTGCCGCTCCTCATTGGCACTATTCCGGTCCTGTTCAGCACCCGGGAGCAAATGCTCTCCTTCAAGTCCCTCATTTTAATTCCGTGGGGCAGTATTTTTTTGTTTGTGCTGCTGGCTTTCGCCCTGAAGCTGGAGGGGATCATCTGCCTGGTGATTATTGTGGCGCCCTTTATCCTGCTGGGCACGCTGGCCGCCTTTGTGGTACAGTTGGTTCGGCAGCACTACAAAGGGCCCAAAACCCCGCTGTATTCCTCCCTGCTGCTTCCCCTGATCATAATGGTGGCGGAGCAGAACATGACGCCCGCAGACGCCTTCCATACCGTTACCACCACACTTGAGGTCAACGCCCCGCAGGCAACTGTCTGGCAGCACGTGAAACATGTGAAAGACGTGCGGCCAGAAGAGATTCAGACACATTTTATCCACCTCATTCACGTGCCCAAACCCCTGCACGGCTATTTAGATAAAGAAGGCGCAGACGCTACCCGCTCCATCTCCTGGGACAAAGGCATCCAGTTCAGGTTTGATATTCAGGAGTGGCATGAAGGGGAAGGCTTCACCTACCGGGTCAACCTGGACGGGCATTCTATTCCGCCCAACACCTTAGATGAGCACGTGATGGTGGGCGGCGCGTTTTTTGACGTGGTGAGCGGCAGCTACCGCATCAAAGCCCTGTCCCCGGCCAAAAGCCTGCTCACCCTCACCTCTACCTACCGGGTCACCACCACCTTCAATTTCTACTGTATCTGGTGGGCAGATTTTCTGATGGATGACCTGCACGAGATGATCTTAGAAATAATCAAAGCCCGAAGCGAAAAAGCCCCCCACCTCTCATCTCGCCGCCTATGTGCAGCAGGTTAGCGTTTCCCGCCGTCCCTTTGCCCCGGCCAGCAGACAAGCAACAGGCCCGCTATTACCAGCAGCCATACTTGGTCAGCCTCTTCAACGGAATGGCGAGCTCGTATGAGGGCATGAACTACCTCACCTCGTTTGGCTTTTCGTACGTCTGGCGCAGGCAGTTCCTACAGCCTCTGCCACCGTTGCAAGGTGCCGTGAAAGTGGCAGACCTCATGACCGGCATGGGGGAGATGTGGCCCCACCTTTTTGCCAAGTGGCCGCGTGCCCAGGTAGAGGCGCTGGATTTCTCTGAGGGCATGCTGCAGTGCGCGGCCCGGAAGAACAGGCGCACGTTTGCCAACCGGGTCCAGCTGATCAAGGCAGATGCCTTGCGGTCTCCCCTGCCCTCTATGTCTTATGATGTGGTCACCTGCGCGTTCGGATTGAAAACCCTCTCCAGGGAGCAGCTCCTCTGCCTGGCCAGAGAAACCAAGCGGCTGCTGAAGCCCGGGGGCCATTTTGCGTTTGTTGAAATCTCAGAACCGGCGCCAGGGTGGCTACAGGCTTTGTACCTGTTTTACCTAAAACACCTTATTCCCCTCATAGGCTACTGTTTCGCCCAAGACTACCACCACTACCAGATGCTGAGTTACTATACACACGCCTTCAGGAACGCTGAAGAAGCCGCTGAGATCTTTAAGGCTGAGGGTCTTGCCGTTACGTACCAGCAACTGTTCAAAGGCTGCGCAACGGGCTTCTACGGCACAAAACCATAAGCCACAACCCCGTTTATGAAAAAGACTTTTCTCACTGCTGAATGGCGCAAGCTTCTCATTGCCAACTATGACGTTTCCCCGGACCTCCTCCTCCCTTACCTCCCGGCGGGTACGGAGCTTGACCTCTGGAACGGCACCTGCTATGTAAGCCTGGTGGGCTTCATGTTTATGAATACCAGACTCAAAGGCATCCCGGTGCCGTTCCACCGGAATTTTGAGGAAGTCAACCTGCGGTTTTATGTGACGTACCTGGAGCAGGGCCAATGTAAACGCGGGGTGGTGTTCCTTAAGGAAATTGTTCCCAAGCCCGCCCTGGCGCTGGTGGCCAATGCCGTGTATAAATAAGCGTATGAGGCGCTGCCCATGCGGCACTCCTGGCACACCTCTAAAGATGCTCTCACCGTGCGGTACAGCTGGAAAAAGAACATCTGGCACCACCTGCAAGCCACTGCCGCCAATACTCCGGTGCCCATTGCCCCCGGCAGCGAAGAAGAGTTTATCACTGAACATTACTGGGGCTACACCCGGGTTACAGCCGCTAAAACAAACTCATATGAGGTAGTTCACCCCCAGTGGAAAGTGTATCCGGTGCAGGAAGCTGAGGTTCAGGTTGATTTTGGGGAAGTCTACGGCGCACCCTTCTCTTTTTTAACCCAGAGGCCGCCGGACTCCGTCTTTCTGGCCGAAGGCTCTCCTGTGCAAGTCAGGGAGGGCGTTCCGCTTGCCTGGCGCAGCAAGGCGTTTTAGGCCTGGTTTCAGAAAAACAGCTCCAAAACGCCCGGCTGTACCTGGTGCCTCTTTACCCCTCCTGTTTAAAGTAGACTTTGAAGGTAGAGCCTTTGCCGGCTTCGCTTTCCACCACAATACGTCCGCCGGCGTTTTCTACTATGCGTTTTACAATGTAGAGCCCAATGCCGGTACCCTCTACGTGGTCATGCAGCCGCTTGAACATGGTAAAGATCTTGCCCCGCGCCTCTGGCTCAATGCCCAGCCCGTTGTCTGTCACAGAGAAGACCAGGAACCCGGGCACGGCCTGGGTCTGGATGGTGACCACCGGAGCCCGCTCTGGCGAGCGGTACTTGAGCGCGTTGCTGAACAGGTTATAGACAATGCTGCGCACGTTCTTGGCCGAGAATTTCACCGTTGACGCCGGGGTAAACGCGGTGACCACCTTGGCCCCCACGCTTTGAATCATGTTCTCCAGGTCTAGCTGCACATCTGCCACCACGTCTTTCAAATCAATGGCGGCCACATCTTCATTGTTCTCCCGCTGAATCTTGGTCACCTCCGTCAGGTCGGCCACGGCCCGCTTGAAACGGGTGATAGACGTTTGAATCATGCTGAGCACCCGCTGTATCACCTCCTGTTGCCGCGTTTCAGGGGGCAGCTGTTCCACCAGGGTATCCACCAGCCCTTCAATGTTAGAGATGGGGGCTTTCAGGTCATGCGAAGCGGAGTAGACAAAGTTATCCAGATCCACATTGATGGCCCGGAGCTCACTGTTCATGGCCTCAATCTCCTGCCGGGCCTCTACCTGCGCGTTGACACTGATGGCCACGGCAATCACCCCCGTGATGGTGCCTTTTGCGTCACGCATGGGCTGGTACACAAAACTGAAGAAAATAGGTTCCAGCTTGCCGTTGTGCTCCAGCAGGACTTCCATCTCACTGTTCACATACGGTACGCCCGTGAGAAACACCCTGTCCAGCAGTTCTTTGATGCCCTGGTCTTTTACCTCAGGGAGAGCCGCCAGCAGGGGCTTCCCCAGCACATCTTCCTGCTTTTTCCCCCACAGGGCACAGATACCAGGGTTTGCCAGCTCCACCACATGCTCCGGCCCCTGCAGAATGCAGATGGCCACGGGGGCCTGCTCAAAGAGGTTCTCCAGCTCCTCCTGCTGCCGCCGGGCTTCCTGCCGGGCCCGCACGCTGGCAATAGAGGTGGCAATCTGGCCAGTTACCAGTTCATGAAAATTCTGGTAATCCCGGTCATATTCCAGCTTCGGGCTCACGCCCGAAACAAAAAAGCCCAACAGCTGCTCCTGCCCCGGGTGGAAGATGGGCAAAATCACCGCCTGCTGCTGCTGCTGCTGCTGCGAACCGGCCACTGTTTCTGGTACACGCTGCGGCTCCCCCGGCTGGTCACCGGTGAGGAGCATGCTTTTAGACTGCAGCACCTGCCAGAGCGGCCATTCAGGGGTTGGCGTTTGCCCCTGCAGTTCAATTTCCTGCGCCAGCGGCCGGGCAACCTGGCCCGAATGGCCGAAGAGCGTGGCCTTGGTATGGTCTGCGTTCAACAGGTAAATCTGGCTGAAGGGCACGTCCTGGGGGTTCTGCGCCAGCACCTCACTGGCCATCTGGCAGGCTTGCTCCAGCGTCTGGATCTGAGACATGGCATCAGAGATGTCTTTCAGGCTTTTCAGGCGGCGCTGGCCCACTATTGTACTGGTCACTTCTGTGCAGGCGCAGAAAACCCCGGCCTCGCGCCCGTCATCATCAAAGGCGGGGCTGTAGGAGAAGGTCCAGTACGTTTCTTCTGAGAAGCCTTTCCGCTCCAGGTAGAGCAGCAGCCCCTCTGCGTAGTAAGGCTTGCCCCCGGCCAGAATCCCCTCTGCAATTCCGCCCACATTGCTCCAGATTTCGGCCCACAGCTCCCGGGCAGCCATGCCCAGGGCTTTGGGGTGCTTTTTCCCCAGGGCGGGCAGGTAGGCGTCATTGTGGAAGGCATACAGGTCTTTTGACCACCAGATAAACATGGGGAACTCAGAATTCAGCAGCAGCCTGATGTTGGTTTTCAGGCTCTGGGGCCATTGCGCAGGATGCCCCAGCGGATGGTTTTCCCAGGGGTAATCCCGCATCAAAGCCCCCATTTCACCGCCCCCCTGAAAGATGGTGAGCGTCTGGGCAGAGGTCTTATGAGGAGTAGGTTCTTGTGGCATATAGGGGAATGATACTGTACTTGCCGTACAGACTTCCAAAGTACGAACTTCCCATGACATAAGGTTTTATTATCCTTTGCCCCACGCTGATCAGGAAAGAGCAAGCAGTAGAAAAAAAATAGCCCCAGGTGTTTGAGGGCTATTTTGGCAAAAACAGGTCATAAACAGGAATGAGCCCGCGCCCGGCAGTACCTGACACGTCTCCCCCTACTCTGCTAAAAGCGGAAGAAGGAATTGCTGGAGCCGCCCACTTTGCCCCCAAAATTCCGGATGTTGTAGGTGAACGTGAGAAGCCCGTAGCGGTTGAGTACGGCCGTCTGGTAATCTTCTACCATGTTCTCCCGCACACTGCGGTAGGCGCTCAGGTTCTGGTCCAGGGCGTCAAAGACAGAGAGTTTGAGCTGGCCGCGGTCATTCTTCATGAACAGATACGTGATGCCGGCGTTGAGGCGGCCATAGCTTCTCTGCAGCCCTGGGGCCGCGTTTGAGTTGTACCAATAGTCATAAGACACCTCCCACACCAGCTTTTTAGGCAGCCGCACAATGACCTCAGACTTGGCGGTCTGGTTGGTGATGGCAATGTTGTTGGCCAGGTTTTTCTCATAGCGCCCCCACTGCCGGTTCACAGAATAGGTCTGGATAATCTCCAGCTTGTCATTGAGGTTCATGCGCCCTTCCAGCCTGGGAGAAACGTTAATACTGTGGCCAAAGCCTCTCAACTGGTTCTCCAGCACCCCTCTGCGGTACTGGTCCAGCAGGATCAGGGTGCGGCTGTACCAGATGTTGAGGCCGCCTCCTACTGAGAACTGGCGGTTGCCGTCAAACTTGTAGTCTTTCATCACATTGGTGTTGCTGCTGATGTTCCAGTTCCCGCCGGTGTTCAGGGGCGTAGAGGTCTGCTTCCCGTCTTCCAGGTCTACGGTTCTTGCCCGGGTCACCGCATCTTCACTGATGGTCCCGTACAGGTAGGTGCTGTAGTTCAGGGAGCGGTTGGTGTTATTGTACCGGTAGTGCAGGTTCAGGCTGTGGGAGATGGTGGGGGTAAGACCGGGGTTGCCATACTGCACATACAACTGGTTGGTGTTGTCTGGCACCGGCTGCAGGTCAGCGGCGTTGGGTTCCCGCACATTGACATTGTAGCTGAAGTTGAGCTGTTTCCAGGTTATGTTCAAAGACGGGTACACATAGAAATAATGCTGATCAATGGGTGCGTCCCGCTCAAAGCGGTTATAAATATCAAGGCGGGTAGCCCGCACGCCCGGCTGCAGAGACACGTCTTTGATTTTCCAGCGCAGACCCAGGGTGAGGTAGTTGCGCCAGCCGTCGCGGTTCACGCGGTCAGAGAGGCTTTCCTCTAAGATATCATACTGCCCCCGGTCTTCATTGTACCGGTAGGTGTTGATGTCATTCTCATCCTGGAAGTACTCTGTGTTGAACCGCAGCACCGCGCTCAGGTCTTTCCTGAGGGGCTCTGTAAAAGAAAAGTTGCTGTAGGTGGTGAGCCCTTCGCGGTCATTGACCCGCAGCTGGTCTAAGAAAACGGTGTACGGGTTCTCACGGTAAAACTGATTGATGGAGCGGTTAACCTGGTCCTGGTCAGATAGGTTGTAGTTATAGTCCCCAAACAGGGTGAAGATTCTGCCTTTCTTCTTGAACAGGCGCTCAAATGAAACCGCGGTGGTAAAGGCCGTACGGCTGCCCTCCCGGCGAAGGGTGTCCTGGCTGTCATTGGCCAGCTCCTGAAAATTAAAGGTGGTGTTGGCCAGTGAATATTGGTTAGCCGTACTGGTAGAAAACGTGACGCTGGGTGTAATGCTGAAACTGGTGAGTGAGTCTATCTTCCAGTCAATCTTTCCGCCAATGCGGTGGCTCTGGTCCCGGCTGTCCTGTTCCCGGAGGCGGCGGGTGTTCAGGGTGTCACTGGGCTGCTGCACCCGGTCTTTCAGAAACTGCTGCGAATTCACCACCTGGTTCAGGTCTGCGTTAATGCCGCCGTAGAAATACTGCAGGTTGAGCTTGATCCCGTTCTTGAGCAGGGTGTTGAAATTGCCGCCCGCCCCGGCGGAACGCTGGATTCCCTGCCCCGTGGCGCCAAACGAGATCCCGTTCAGGGCAAAGCCGCCGTCGCTCCACATAGACATGGAGTTCCAGCCACTGCGGTTAAAGCCCCCAATACGGTTGATCTCCTCAAACCCAAACCCCGGCCGGTTGAGGTTGTTGGCATACCCCAGTACACTCAGCTGGGTAGTATCCCGGAACAGGTTCACAATACCGCCGCCTTCAAACAGGTGCTTGGTTCCCTTGCCGGCGTACAGTTTGCCAAAGGCCCCTTGTTTAATCCCTTTCTTCAGCTTGAGGTTGATCACCTGCGGAATCTCACTGACCGGCATGTCTGGGTCCCGCCTCAGCGCATCTGGGTCATTTACCACCTGCACCTTTGAGATCATGTCTGCCGGCAGGTTACGGGTAGCCACCTTGGGATCATTCCCGAAGAACTCTTTCCCGTCTACCAATATCTTCTGCACAGAGCGCCCGTTCACAGAGATGTTTCCCTCAGCATCTACCTGCACACCCGGCAGCTTGCGCAACAGGTCTTCCACCAGGGCCATGGGCAGGGTTTTGAAGGAGTTGGCATTGAATTCCAGCGTGTCTTTGCGCACAATAATGGGAGGCGCCTCGGCGGCAATGACCACCTCCCCCAGCATATGGTCAGCCTGCTCCAGGTTAATCTGCCCCAGATCAAGCTCGGGCTGGCCCGCACTGAGGGTAAATTCCTTCCGGTAGGTTTTTAATCCCGTCATGGTAATGACAATTCGCAGCCGGGTATCTAGCGCCAGGTTAGGCACTCTGAAATTCCCTTTCTCATCACTCACCCTGAACGTGGCCAGCGTAGTGTCCTGGGCGGTGTAGATGGCCACCGTGGCATATGACACTACCTCTTTGTGGGCGGTATCCCAGAGTTTTCCCTTCACCTCTCCCTTCTGCGCCTGAGCCAGAACAACCGTAAGCAGAAAAGAGCAGGAAGTTAAAAAGACAAAGCGTAACACGTGCTTCATAAAGGGGAGATTTTCTTTAGGGGGTTTATTTTCAGGATCTAATATCTAGTATAAGGCAGTTGCACCAAAGGCAAGGAAGCGCCATTAACATATGTTTAACGTTTGCCTGCCCGCCAACACACCAGCAGTAGGTGGCACCAGAGCTTGTTTAACTTTTGGTTTTGCAGGCGAAAACGGGGAGCGAAAAGCACTTCTATCCCAATTTTAGAGCACCATAGCGGCACTCTGGCGCGAGGCAACCGCAAGATCAGGTCCTTTGGAGGTCCGTTTGCAGCGCATTAGGCAAATGCATACACGCTCTTAGCTCCCAGGAAAGTGGCACGTGCACGGCTTGGGCTCCGGCGGAAGGAAGAACCTGACCCTTCAGTTTTGTAATTCCTGTTTTGGGGCTGTTTTTCAGGAAACAGCCCCAAAACAGGAATGCTTTTTGGAATCCCTCTACCGCCCCTCTTTCGTTAATTCTGGCCTGCCCAACTTCTTTCAGAAACACAATCTGATAGGCCTACCTTACGCCAGCCCAGCAGCAGGCGGGCATACTTCTTCGCCGGGCCCTTTTCTGGCTTTTATCACCATTCTTCAACAATTAATATAATTATCACTATATATACTACTGACTACTTTTTCCTGCGGGTAGGGGTTGGGGGGTAAGCCTCAGCGGCTTAAGCAGATTTTCTGCTTAGATGCCTCTAAGCCCGGGTTTCCATAAGGGATGAAAAATTTTTATAAAAAAATGTAATAAAATGAAGCAAGAAGTAACTAACTTACTTTACTCCTACACACCCTCTAACTAAACCAAAAAAGATATGTCAAAGAAGAGTACACTGGCGGTACTGCTGGCGGCGGCGCTGCTGACGCAGGCCCAGGCGCAGACTGCCAAGAAGGCGGCCACGCCCGTGAAGAAGACCACCGCCGCAGCCAAGTCCCAGCAGGGGCCCCGGCTGGTGGAGAAGGTCACCAGGAAGGGCGGCGAGCTGGTGATCCCCTACGAGAAGTACGTGCTGCCCAACGGCCTGACGGTGATCGTGCA
>NZ_JACJIQ010000011.1:0-188615 GCF_014138425.1 Rufibacter ruber | reverse complement strand
CGGTTTTGACAAAAGCCACTTAAATAACAAGGACAAAACAGACTGTGTCCTTAACTTCGGCAGAATCGCAGCATAAACTGTCCGAAGTATTGCTGAAAAACAGCCCTAAAACAGGGGCTACACCCACAAAAGATATGCCTTCCCCTGCATTGCCTTAAAAGACCAAGCGCCGCTAAACCTGCAGCCTCCCCTTGGCACGTCATTAGGAGAAGTGCTGTTTCTGGTCTGTTTTTCTAAAAGTAGCCCAGAAACGCCCGCCTACCCGGCCTGGCGCCTCCACCCACCAGCGACAGATTCCCCCTGGTCTGTTGACCGCAATCTGGCAGAAATACAGGAACCCCTCCTTTTTTCTGTTTTGGAGCTGTTTTTAGAAAATCAGCCCCAAAACAGGAAATCCCCAGGCACCCCTTCTCCATCAAAGCTCAATTGTTTTTAAGACAGGGTCTAATAAGAGCCTCCTCCCTTTCGTTTGCTACTTTGTAACCCCAGGAGGCCGCCTGCCAGGAAAATGCAGGAGAATTGACAAAACTGTTTTAGATAAAGGCCGAATGAATTATCTTTAAGCTCCTGTTTCACCAATCAACCGGAAGGACATGACTATTAACCTGTTATCTAAACCCACTACGCTTCTCATTTTAAGCTCGCTTCTTCTGTTAGCTTCCTGCGGAAAGTCTTCTTACTCAACGTTTAGCAAACCGGGAGAGCAGTATAAGTCGGCACAGGAGATAGCAGAGTTGAAGAGACAGGAGAGGAAAGAGAAGCGCGGGTCTAAACGGTCTGGCTCCAAAGACAAACCGCTTAAAGAGATTCACCTTTCCAGCAGAAACAAAAAGTCACCCAGGTCTATCCATATCTCCGGCAGCAAAGCGGTGAGCCGGGAGCTGCAGACCGTTATCTCCACAGCCCGCTCCTACCGCGGCACGCCCTACAAGTTTGGGGGCACCTCCCGCATTGGGATGGATTGCTCCGGTCTTTTGTGCACCTCGTTTCAAGCCATTAATGTACAGCTGCCCAGAACCTCTGGGGAGCAAAGCCAGTTTGGGCCGGCCATCTCCACCCGTGAACTAAAGGCGGGGGATCTGGTTTTCTTCAGTTCCTCTAAAAGTGTACACAATATTACTCACGTTGGGCTGGTGACAGAGGTGAAGAATGATGAGGAAATCTGGTTCATACACGCCTCTACCTCCCTGGGTGTAACCGAAGACAACCTGTTCACCCCCTATTACCAGAATATTTTTGTAAAAGCGGTACGGCCCAGCATCTAAAACAGGCCGTTCATCGAAAATACTACATTTTAGTTTTTAGCATTTTCATTGACCATAATTGAAAATTATATCAACAACGCACGAGTATTCCACCTGTTCCGCCGCAGAAAGCCGCAGGTCTGTTAACACTTCAACAAAAACAACCGTTCGGCTTAGATAATCTCCTCTAATTTAGTTTGAAAAATGCTTGACATTCAATCTAAATTAGTAGTTATCTTTGTGTTGTCAATCCACTGACCGCCCTATAATGTTCTCTTCCTTTCAGGAATTTGCATTTCCCTCTTTCAGACGCTCTGTTAGCATTCTTAATGTTAACTTAACAATAGCCTTACCCTCTTTTTTACTCACCTGTTTTATTTTTGCACAAAAAAAACCCTTTATGAAAAACCTATTTACCCGATTGATGTTCATCGTGGTGATGTGTTTGCCGGTGCACCTAAGCTGGGCACAAGGAGCAACCACCGCCTCTATGAACGGTGTCATCACAGACGGAAGTGGAAACGGCCTTGCCGGAGCTACCATAGTAGCTGTTCACACCCCGTCTAACACACAGTATGCCGCCAGTGCAGACGTAAACGGCCGCTACAACCTGCAAAACCTACGCGTTGGGGGGCCCTACACAATCACTGCCACTTATGTAGGTTACCAGGACCAGAGAAGAGACGGCTTACAACTATCACTGGGTCAAAACCTTAAATTGGATTTCAACTTAGCGCAAAGCGCTGTGGGCTTAGGGGAAGTACAAGTAGTTGCAGATCGCGGATCAGTGATTAATGCTGACCGTACTGGTGCCGCTACAAACGTATCCAGAGAGCAGATTGAGCGTCTTCCTACGTTGAACCGTTCTTTGCAAGACTTTACCCGTCTTACGCCGCAAGCTTCTGGCAACTCAATTGGAGGGGCTAACAACCGTTACAACAACATCACTATTGATGGTGCGGTAAACAATGATGTGTTTGGTCTGGCAGGAACAGGAACTCCAGGCGGACAGGCTGGCACCCAGCCTATATCTCTTGACGCCATTGACCAGATTCAGGTTGTTTTAGCTCCTTATGATGTGAAGTTTGGTAACTTTACCGGCGGTGGAATCAACGCAGTTACCCGTTCAGGAACAAACAACCTGGAAGGTTCTGTGTACGGTTTCTTCCGTAACGAAAACACAGTAGGCAAAGACCCTGTTACTGAGCAGAAAGCTGCGAACTTCCAAGATTACCAGACTGGTTTCAGAGTGGGAGGCCCAGTAGTCAAAGACAAACTCTTCTTCTTCTTAAACGGTGAGATCACCCGTCGTTCTGAGCCACTGCTGAATAATCTGGGGGACCCAAGCTCAAGTGTTCCTAGAGAGCAGGTAGAGCTTATTTCCCGTACTCTTAACGAAAAGTATGGGTATGACCCAGGTTCTTATGGTCCTCTTGACCGCCGCACAGAAAGCAACAAATTGTTTGCCCGTTTAGACTGGAACATCAATGACCGTCACCAGTTAACGTTACGCCACAACTTTGTAGATGCTTTTGATGACAACCTTTCCCGTGGTACCACCACCTTCCGTTTTGCCAACAATGCGTATGAATTTGCTAACGTAACTAACAGTACCGTAGCTGAATTGAGAAGCCGTTTTTCTGAAAGTGTTTCTAACAGCTTAATAGTTGGCTACTCCAGAATACGTGACAACAGGAAAACTCCTGGTGCTTTGTTCCCGCAAGTAACTATTAGATTCAACGGTAGCGGTAGCAACACCATTACGGCAGGTACAGAGCGTAGCTCTGCTTTCAATGAGCTGGACCAGGACATCTTTGAATTCACTGATAACCTGACTGTTTTCCGGGGCAAGCACACCTTCACGTTTGGAACGCACAATGAGTTCTTCAAATTCAGAAACTTGTTCATCAATAACGGGAATGGATACTACCAATTCAACAGCGTTGAAGACTTCATTGCTGAGAGACCTTTCCAGATAGAGCAGTCTTACGCCGCTAAACCTGGCACTGAGCCAGCCGCCAAATTCAACGCCATGCAATTGGGTTTTTACGCCCAGGATGAAATCTCCTTAACTGATAACTTCCGTTTAACGGTAGGCCTTCGTTTAGATATTCCTGTAATGCCAGACACCCCTGAGCGTAACGAGAAAGTAGAAACTGCTTTTGAGAAATATCCTCAGTACACAGATTTGAGAACAGATGACACACCTAGCGGTCAGCTTCTGTGGGCTCCACGGGTTGGTTTCAACTGGGATGTGAAAGGTGATAAAACTGTACAATTCAGAGGTGGTACTGGTATCTTTACTGGCCGTGTTCCTTTTGTATGGTTATCTAATCAGTTCACCAACAATGGTATTACTTTCAACTCTCTGTTCCTGAACAACCAAACAAAAGCGGGTCAATTTACGTCAGATGTTGATAAAATACGTGACTTTGCAGCAGCAGGAACTCAATCTGAAATCAACCTTGTTACCCCAGATTTTAAGATCCCACAAACCTGGAGAACTAATTTAGCTTTAGATTACACTCTGCCTCTTGGTATCATTGCAACTGTAGAAGGTATCTACACGAAAACCTTGAATGACATTGTGTACAGAGACATTAACCTGGTAAACCCAATTACCAACTTAACCGGTCCAGACAGACGTCCTCTGTATCCAACTTCTTCATCTGCCAGAAGAATCAGCCAGGACTTCACTAACGTAATTCTTCTGGACAACACCAGCAAAGGCTATAGCTACAATTTAACCGGCCAGTTGCAGAAGAATTTCAACAACGGCATCAATACCTTAGTTGCCTATACGTATGGAGAATCTAAAGACATGAACAGCGGTGCCAGCAGCACAGCAAGATCTAACTGGCAGTTTAACCAAATTGTCTGGAACCCTAACGATCCTGAGTTCTCTTACTCGCGTTTTGACATCCGTCACCGTATCATTGCCTCTGGGGGTTATACCGTGAACTGGTTGAACAACTTTAGCACCTCTATCTCCTTGTTCTATGAAGGTCAGTCTGGTACGCCATTCACCTACCTGTATTCTCAAGACTTGAATGCTGACGGTAACACGGGTAACGACCTCATGTATGTACCACGTACGTTTGAAGAGTCTGGTTTAGTTGATCAGAAAACATCTGCCGGGGTGGTGACTGCTACTGCTGCCAAGCAATGGGAAGATTTGAACGCTTTCATTGAGGCTGATGATTATTTGAGCTCTCGCCGTGGCCAGTATACTGAGCGGAACGGTGCCCGTACTCCCTGGACACATCGCTTTGACCTGCGTCTGGCCCAGGATATCTTTGGTAACTTTGCAGGCAAGAAACACACCCTGCAAATCACCTTTGACATTTTCAACGTTGGCAACTTGTTCAACCCTGACTGGGGACGCACTTATTTTGTAAACAACGCTGCAGTTGAATTAGTAAGATTCAACAACCGTGATGCCAACAACCGTCCTACTTTCACATTCACAAAACCAGCTCAAGATGTTTGGGCTAACACTTCTTCTATCTCTTCAAGATGGCAAGGACAGGTGGGTGTTCGTTACATCTTCCAATAATCAACGAATAGACCATAAAAAAGGGTGGGGCAATTGCTCCACCCTTTTTTATGCGCTTTTGTTAAGAATGACACAAAAGCAGTTTAGAAATTATGGCAAAAAAAACTCTGTAAAATTTTGCCAGTAAGGAAAAGCATCTTACTTTTGCATCATCAAAACCAAGGGGGATTAGCTCAGCTGGCTAGAGCGCTTGCATGGCATGCAAGAGGTCATCGGTTCGACTCCGATATTCTCCACTCTAAAGGCCATCTTACTAACATAAGATGGCCTTTTGCATTCTCACTCCCTGGTTCTGCATTGGTACAATATGGGAAATACAACTTTAAACATCCCGTTTCCAGCCTACTTTCTCAAAAACAGCCCTTAAACAGAAAAGCCGCCCCTGCTAAAACAGAGACGGCTTTTCTATTAGAAAGAGTACTGGTTACACAAACAGGCCTTCTACAGACAAATACCGCTCACCGGTGTCATAGTTGAAGGTGAGCACACGGGCGCCTTTCTCTACCTCGCCCAGCTTCTGCGCAACGGCCGCCAACGAGCCACCAGAGGAAACACCCACAAAGATACCCTCTTCCTTCGCCGCTCTGCGGGCGTATTCAAAGGCGTCTGGCGCGGCTACCTGAATCACGCCATCAAGGAGCGACATGTCCATAATAGAAGGGATAAAGCCCGCGCCTACTCCCTGTATAGGGTGTGGCCCGGGGGTGCCGCCACTCAGTACAGGCGACAAGGCAGGCTCCACGGCAAATACTTTCAGGTGAGGGAATTTTTCTTTCAGCACACGCCCCACCCCAGTGATGTGGCCACCGGTACCCACGCCCGTAATGAGGTAGTCAAAGCCCTCAGGGAAATCTTTTAATATCTCCTGCGCGGTGGTTTCTATGTGAATGCGGGTGTTGGCTTCGTTGTCAAACTGCATGGGGATCCAGGCATGATCGTCCTGGGCCGCCAGCTCGTTCGCGCGTTCAATGGCCCCTTTCATGCCTTTCTCCCGCGGCGTGAGCTCCAGCTGGGCACCATAGGCCGCCATCAACCTTCTACGCTCAATAGACATAGACTCGGGCATGACCAAGGTGAGCGCGTACCCTTTAACGGCGGCCACCATGGCCAGGCCTACGCCCGTGTTACCAGAGGTAGGCTCAATGATGCGGCTGTTCCGGTTCAAGATGCCGCGTTTTTCAGCATCTTCAATCATGGCAAGGGCAATACGGTCTTTGATGCTTCCGCCGGGGTTGGTGCGCTCCAGCTTCATAAATACGTTTGCGTCTGGACCGAATAATCTGTTAATGCGTACCGTTGGCGTGTTGCCAATAGTTTCTAAAATGTTTGCTGCTTTCATAAGGTATCTGCTCATCTTTAGGCAGCGGTCCCTTTGGCAGGAGCCCAGCTGCAGGTAATTAATATTAGAAATCAGGAACTACTTTACAATCCCGATAAAGTTAGTAGACTAAATGGAAAAATCTACCATGTCTTCGGGCGCTTCAGAACGGCTCACTTTGATCTGGGCGCGGTGGTACAGCCTGGAGTAGGCAGGCACACTCTCTGTAAGCCATACGTTTCCGCCAATGATGCTGTGGGCACCAATGACCGTGTTGCCTCCCAAAATAGTGGCACCCGCGTAAATAATCACGTTGTCTTCTAGCGTTGGGTGGCGTTTAATGTCCATCATGTATTTGGCCACGCTCAACGCCCCCAGCGTCACGCCCTGGTACAGCTTCACATGGCTTCCAATCACGGTGGTCTCCCCTATCACAATGCCCGTGCCGTGGTCAATGCAGAAGGGGTAGCCAATGCGGGCACCAGGGTGAATATCAATGCCCGTACGGCCGTGGGCGTACTCGGTGAGTATACGGGGCAGCAACGGCACGCCGTCCTGGTACAGGATATGCGCAATGCGGTAAACGGCAATGCCGTAGAAGCCGGGGTACGACCGCATCACCTCCTCTACGTGGCGGGCGGCGGGGTCTTCCTGCAGAATAAAGTGGGCATCTGCCAGCAGCTGCTCATGCAGGTGCGGCAGCTGCTGCATGAACCGCTCAGCACTTTCTGCCGCCGAAAAAGCGCTGATGTGCTGCACGCCTTCCAGCAGTGTTTCCAGTTCCTGCTCCAGAAAGGCTGCCTCCTGCCCCAGTGCCTGCATACTTTTAAAAGGCTGTTCCGCCAGCGGCGGAAACAAAACCTGCAGCAGGCGGTTCAGGAACTGGCAAAGCAGGCTGGTGGGGATTCTAAGCTGGTTTTGCTGGTGCAGCCCCCAGAGCCGCAGTAAAAAAGATTCTTCCATAGTAAGTAGAGTACGCAATAATGCCGTTGAGGCTACACGTCAAAGTTAATATTGGGCCACAAAGTTAGCCCCTTATCTGCTGGGTTCAGGGGCAGGGGCAGTTTCTTCTGCGTAACCGCAAGTCTGTTTTTGGCGTGTTTTCAGAAAAACAAGCCAAAAACAGACTTGCGGCACCTGAGACGGTGGCTGAGGCCGAATCAGTCTCCTAAAAATAATTCGCGTACAACCCCACATTGACGTAATTTCACCGCCATGGCATTCTGGTCAAACATATTCGGGAAGAAACCGCCGCAAGCGGGGCAGCCCGCCCTCTCTGTACAGCAGCGCGTGAGCGCCCTCAAACATTTGCCGCCCTTCCTGAAAATGGTCTGGAAGACGCACCCGCGCATGGCGCTCATCAACGTAGTGCTGCGGCTCTTCAGGGCGGCAGTGCCCTTGGCGATGCTCTACGTAGGCCAGCTGATCATTGACGAGGTCGTGCGCCTCACCCAGACCGAGGCCGAAGCCCTGAACTACCTGCTCACCCTGGTCGGGATTGAATTCGGCTTGGCCGTGGTTTCTGACGTGCTGAACCGCGGTATTGCCCTCACCGATGGCCTGCTAGGCGACCTGTTCGCAAACCAGTCCTCCATCAGGCTCATGGAGCACGCCGCCGAACTGGACCTGGACCAGTTTGAGGACTCTGCCTTTTATGACAAGCTGGAGCGGGCCCGCAGGCAGACGCTGAGCCGCACCGTACTCATGAGCCAGGTACTGGGCCAAATGCAGGACATTCTCACCATGATCTTTTTGGCAGCCGGTTTGATTGCGTTTTACCCATGGCTGTTACTGCTCCTGCTGGTGGCGGTGCTTCCGGCGTTTTTGGGTGAATCGCACTTCAATGAGCGCAGCTACTCCCTGGTGCACGGCTGGACCCCTGAACGCCGTGAGCTGGACTACCTGCGCCAGACGGGTGCCAGTGATGACACGGCCAAGGAAGTGAAGATCTTCGGGCTGTCAGATTTTCTCACCAACCGGTTCCGGGAGCTGAGCACCAAGTTTTATCTGGACAACAAGAAGCTGGTGACTAAACGGGCGGGCTGGGGAACGGTCTTTGCCGCGCTGGGCAGTGCCGGGTACTACGGCGCGTACGTGTACCTCATTCTGCAAACTGTAGCAGGAGAGGTTTCCCTGGGCCAGCTCACGTTCCTGTCAGGGTCTTTCATGCGCTTACGCGGATTGCTGGAGGCCGTGCTCAACCGTTTCACCAGCGTGGCTGAGGGTGCGCTGTACCTGCAGGACTTCTTTGACTTCTTTGAGCTGCAGCCGCGCATTCACCGCAAGGCCAACGCCCCCGCCTTTCCACGTCCCATCAGGCACGGGTTTACCTTTGAAAATGTAGGCTTTCAGTACCGTAACTCAGAGAAATGGGCTATCAGAAATCTTAACTTCACCCTGCAGGCAGGCGAAAAATTGGCGTTGGTAGGCGAAAACGGTGCCGGCAAAACCACCCTGGTAAAGCTGCTCTCCCGCCTCTATGACCCCACTGAAGGCAGGATTCTGCTGGATGGCATTGACTTGAAGGAGTTTGACCCTGCTGATCTCAGGCGGGAGATTGGGGTGATTTTTCAGGACTTTGTGCGGTTCCAGATGAGTGCGGGCACCAACATTGCCATTGGCCGCATTGAGGAAAAGGAAAACCAGCCCCGCATTGAGTCCTCGGCCCACCAAAGCCTGGCCGACACCGTCATCGCCAAACTCCCCGAAGGCTATAACCAAGTCATTGGCCGCCGCTTCAACAAAGGCGTGGATCTCTCTGGCGGCGAGTGGCAGAAAATCGCCCTGGGGCGCGCCTACATGCGTGATGCGCAGCTCCTGATCTTAGATGAGCCCACCGCCGCCCTGGACGCCCGCGCCGAGCACGAGGTCTTCCAGCGTTTCTCTGAGCTCACCCAAGGCAAAACCGCCGTGCTTATCTCCCACCGCTTCTCCACTGTGCGCATGGCAGACAGGATTCTGGTAATTGAGAATGGTCAGTTTGTAGAGATGGGTTCGCATGAAGAGCTCATGGCCAAGGGCGGCCGCTACGCAGAATTGTTCCGCCTGCAGGCGAAAGGGTATTTGTAAAAGAAAGTTCTGAGTCCTGAGTTCAGAGTTGAAAGTCCTGAGTTGGAAAGGCTAACAGATACCTTCTTTGGCCCGGAAGTAATTTCCGTGACTTGTGGCTCTGGGTGATACTCCCCTTTCAAGTGCGAAGGGGGATGATGACAATAGCAGATCCCTTTTTGTAGAGACCAGGCACCGCCTTGTCTCCCACGCATTCTAGATCCTATTTCTTCTGGCCTTCTTGGGAATCAATGAGACTGAAAGGATCTGTTAGAGAAAATAAAGCATTTCTGATACTCCCCTCCTGGGAGGGATAGGGGTGGGTTTGACGCGTTGCAGGTTCTCTGCCAAGGCTGATGTTGTGGCCAGCGCAAGGAGACGAGGCGGTGTCTGGTCTCTACATTACTCACGGTCAAACTAGCCTGCCCAATGACATTAACTACTCCCACCACCGCACTTACCAAGCCTCTCCCTGCTGGCGTTTGCCATGTTGATCCTTGCTGTTCAAGCTAACCAAAAGAATCAAGAAGCTCCTGACTGGCCGCCGCTCAGACGGGAGGGGCTTCAGTAAATTCACCACCTGGCCAACGCAAGTAGTTCCATCACTAAAGTGGCTACTGCAGGATTGAACCTGTATCTCGTGCTCCCGCTAGGCGCCTCGGCACCTTCGGCTTCTGCACCGCCCGCTCCCGGCAGAAACAGCTAAGGAGGTGATGGTGGAAGCGATGCGTTTTAGGGCTGTTTTCTGAAAAGTAGCCCATAAACACCCTTTCTGTATTGACAAATCAACTCTTCTCCTGGTTTAGGAAGGGCTGGTTCCATGCACCTGCCCCCGCTTCACCGCCTGCTCAAAAGACCTGGTAGCAGCTGAAAGACCTGCGAGCGTCTGTGCCAGTGACAGAAGCAATCCCCAAAAACCCAACCAGAAAATTCGCTGCCCATACCTGCTGGCCAACAGTATCAAGCAGACGCAGCATCCCTTTCCTTTTCAATACCTGCAAGGCTTCATGCGTTTTGAGCCTGTTTTCAGGAAAAGAGGCTCAAAACAGAAAGACTTATTTCCCCACCCGCTTCGGGAACCGCCCCAACAGCACAAACCCAAACGCCAAGAGACAGAGCAGCGCCGCTCCCCAGAACACATACGGAATGGCCGTCACATCACTCCCGTAGATCCAGCCAGAGGCGAAGGCGCCAATGCCAATGCCCGCCTCCAGGGCAATGTACACGGTAGCCATGGCGCGGCCGCGCCGCTCGGGCTGGCTCAGGTCTATCGCCCAGGCGTATAACGTGGGGGAATTCATACCCGCCCCAATCCCGTACAGCACAGCAGCCCCTAAGAAAAGAGTTTTGTCTTCGGCGAAGCCGAGCAACACCATGGCCGCGGCCATGATCAGGGTGGAGAACCTGAGAATAGTCACCCGCCCGTATTGATCTGAGGCGCGGCCTGCCAAGAACCGTACACAGACCGAGGACAAGGTGTAGAAAGTAAAGAACAGCCCTTTGTTGGCAATGCCTAAATGCTCACTGAAACCAGGCGTGACGGTGAGCACGGTGCCGTAGCAGAAAAACGTGAGCAGCATGACCACAAACGGCGGCAGCACCCTGGGTTCAAAAATCTCATCTCTGCGTATGCGCAGCAGCCCCAGCCTGAATTTCTGCGGATGGGGCAACGTCTCCCTCTGGTTCAGCAGCACCAGAATAGAGAGCAGCGCCATGCCCGAGGAGCAGTAGAAAAGCGCATCTAATGAAATGTACCGGCTGAACTCCCCGCCAATGGCCGGCCCCGCCGCCAGCCCCAGACTGTTCGCCAACCCGAAGATGCCCAGCGCCGCCCCCCGTCTCTCCAGCGGCGTGATATCAGCCACGTAGGCCGACTCGCCCGTTGGGGTGAAGCCTGTGGAGAAGCCGTGCACCAGCCGCAGCAGCAAAAACATGAACACACTCCCCACCAGCGGGTACAGCAGGCTGCAGAGCACGCAGACGGCCACGCCGAAATACATGACGGGCAGGCGGCCAATGGTATCGGTCAGCTTGCCGCTGAAGGGGCGCGAGAGGCCGGCGGTGAGGGTGAACAGACCAATGATGTACCCCACGTACTCGGCACCGCCCAGGCGGGAAAGGAAATTGGGCAGCTCAGGAATGATCATGTTAAAACTAGCCGAGAACAGGAACGAGCTCAGGCAGAGCATCCAGAACCGAAACGGATAGGCTGGGGAGGGGGAAAGGGTACTCATGATGGGCGCAAAGGTGGCAAATTTCTGACAAGCCGCCTGCTGTTTTAGGGCTATTTTATGAAAAACAGGCCAAAAACGCGCCCAGGCTGCCCTGCGTATGCAGCCCGTGTGTTACTATACTGCTTTCTTCTTTGTATCTTCCCAGTTCTAAACCCCAACTATGAAAAACAAAATACGCGCGGCGCTGGCAGTGCTGCTTTTGGCGGCGGCCTGTAGCCAGCCTGCCCAGAAAAGCGGCTCTGCCACCGTTCACAAGTTCTCAGACGCCACCCTCAGAAATATTTACACCCTGCAAGACGAACGCAGCACCGCCAGCCTGCTCCCCTTTCTGCAGCGCCCAGAAGCCATGTACCGGCGGGAGGCCGCCCTCGCCTTTGCCTCAGTCCAGGACACCACGGCTATTCCGGCGTTGGCCCCATTGTTACAAGACCAGGACCCAGAGGTGCGCAAGGCGGCCGCCTATGCGCTGGGGCAGATGGGAAGTGTTTCGGCAGAGCCGCTGCTGATGGCCGCCTACGGCAGTGACCGTGACCCAGCCGTACGCGCTGAGATGCTGGAAGCCTGGGGTAAGACCGCCTCGCAGCGGGGCGTAGACATGCTGGGCACGTTTAGCACCACCCAACCGCAGCTGCTGGCCGGGCAGGCCTGGGCTCTCTACCGCGCCGGCCAGCGCAAGCTGAACTACGGCACCGCGTTGAAAAAAGCCGCAGACCTGTTACAGTCGAAAGAGGAACCCGCCCGCCTGGGGGCTGCCCACTTTTTAGGCCGCACCGCCAAGTTAGACCCAAGCTATGCCAAGCCGCAGGTGCTGGCGGTGGTACAGCAGGACCCCAGCGCCAATGTGCGCATGGCGGCCGTGCTGGCGTTGGCCAAGATGACGGACACCAGCGGCATTGCCCCTGTAGTGACCCAAGTACTGCTGCAAGACGCTGACTACCGGGTGCGGGTGAATGCGGTGCGGCCTCTGTACGCGCTGCCGTACGCGCAGGTGCAAACCGCTGCGTTCAAAGCGTTGGCAGACAAACATGCACACGTGGCCTTGGCTGCCGCCGAATACCTGGCCGCCAAAGCCCCCGCCGCTGAGTCAGACAGGCTGCTGGCACAGGCCAACCAACAACAGGACTGGCGCGTGCGGGCCACGTTGTTTGGGGCGGCACTGGCTTCGGCCGAAGACAAAGGTGCCCTCAGTAAGCAGGTGCAGCAGCGGTTTGCAGCCAGCAAGAATCCGTATGAGCAGGCCGCCCTTTTGACCGCCCTCAGCAAAGACCCAACGCAGTACCCGTTTATAGAGCAACAGGTGTTCAGCGCCAAACACCCCGCCATTGGCACTACCGGTTTAGAGGCGCTGGTAAGCATGCGCGGCCAGAAAGGCTTTGACTTGAACAATGCGCAAGCTTTTGCGCAGATCTTTCAGCGGGCTGTCCAGTCTGGAGACGTGGCGTTGACGGGCATTGCCGCGGGCGCCATCAGAAACCCGGAACTGGGCTTGAAAAACGCCTACGCAGACCGCAGCTTCCTGACCCAGGCCCGCGACAAACTGGTCCTGCCCCGTGATGTGGAGACGCACATTGAACTGCAGAAAACGTTAGACTTCCTGGAGGGCAGACCTGAACCGGCGGCGCCGAAAACGCCGTACTCCCACCCTATCAACTGGGCCACGGTCAACAGCCTGCAGAAAAACCAGCAGGTGCGGCTGCGCACGAATAAAGGCGACATCACGCTGGAGTTATTGGTGGAAGACGCCCCCGGCTCCGTGGCCAACTTTGTGGAGATTCTCAAGAAAGGAAATTATAACGGTAAACGCTTCCACCGCGTGGTGCCCAACTTTGTGGTACAGGGCGGCGACCCGCGCGGCGACGGCTGGGGCAGCGCTGACTACGCCATCCGGTCTGAGTTTGCCAACCTGCACTACCTGGAAGGCTACGTAGGCATGGCCTCTGCCGGCAAAGACACCGAGAGCCTGCAATGGTTCATCACCCACTCCCCCACTCCGCACCTGGACGGCCGTTACACCATCTTCGCCCGCGTGGTCAAAGGCATGGACGTGGTGCACCAGCTCAATATTGGCGATACCATTGAGAAGGTGGAGTTGGTGAAGTAGTAGCAAGACACACATAGCAAGTAGCAAGATTTATTCTTCTCTCTGTCCTCCTGAAAGGATTTTGTGGGCGACCCAGTAACACGTTTTTGGCTGTTACTGCCGTTCGCCCACAAGATCCTATCCGGATGACAACAGTACAAAACGCAGCAGCCTCTCCAGTGGAGAGGCTGCTGCGTTTAAAGAGTTTCTGTTTTCGGCCTGTTTTTCAGAAAACAGGCCGAAAACAGCTTAGGCGGTTGGGTGTTGCGGGATGTACACCACCTTCTTCGTCTCAAAGAATTCTTCCTTAAAATAAGTGTTCAAGTCATACACTTCATGCACTAAGCCCGCCTCAGCCAGTTCCTCATCCAGATCTCCACCTTTCAGGTAGTACAACCCTTGCTCGGGCACAGATTCTTTCTTGAAGCTGAACTGGATCCATTGGTAGAAAGTAGCCAGCCGGGCCACGGCGCGGCTCACAATGAAATCATATTTCTCAGAAACCTGTTCGGCGCGGGTGTGGCTGGCTTTTACGTTGTGCAACCGCAGTTCCTGCGCTATTTCCTGCACCACATGGATCTTCTTGCCAATAGAATCTACCAGATGGAATTTCACCTCGGGGAACAGAATGGCCAGCGGAAGCCCTGGCAAACCGCCGCCCGTGCCCACGTCCATCACGCTGGTGCCCGCCGGGAACCGCACCACTTTGGCTATGGCCAGCGAATGCAGAATATGGTTCACCATGAGGTTGTCCATGTCTTTGCGGGAGATCACGTTGATTTTGGCGTTCCACTCCCCATACAGCTCCTGCAGCCGGGCGAATTGCTGCTGCTGCTCTGGAGTAAGGTCAGGGAAATACTGAGTAAGGATTTCTACAGAATTCAGGTTCATAGGCTCAAATATACGATAAAGGGAGTTCTGAGTGCTGAGTCTGGAGTCCTGAGTTGAGAGAAGCGTCTGTTTTGGGTCTGTTTTTTGAAAAACAGGCCCAAAACAGGGACTGCAAACACTGCCGCAAGTTTAGCGGTAGCGTAATTTGTAGCTTTTTTGGCGGACAGTTTTCAACTGGTCCCTTTTGGTTCATCAGTTAAAAGCTGACACCATTATTTCCCATAAGTTACCGCTGCGCTCAACTTTGCGGGAAAGGTATTTTAGATGGTATGGGCCAGAATAAACCGTAGAGACCAGGCACCGCCTTGTCTCTGAACGTCTGCCATAGCTTCATGGGCAGCAAAAAATCTACAATGCGTGAGAACCCACCCCTACCCCTCCTAGGAGGGGAATTGTCAGCAATGCGCGGGAGACAAGGCGGTAACTGTTCTCTACAGATGTATCGGCCATGCGTGCTCTCCTATGTAAACATCCCCCTTCGCCCCCTTCAAAGGGGGAATTGCGCTGCTTAAAGGTTCATCAGGATTGAACTGCCTTTGAATTACTCACAAATCTAAATTGCGTTTTCGGCCTGTTTTGGCCAAAACAAGCCGAAAACGCAGAAAGCAGCCCATGTGGCTGCTTTCTGCAAACGCTAAAATTTTGTCTTGCTTCGTGATACGTGCTACTTGCTACGCTTAAATCAAGTGCTTCTTGTTTTTCACCATGTCATAGAGCAACTCGCGGGCGCGGTGCAGCTGGGCTTTCACGGTGCCTAGCGGCGCGCTGAGTTCAGTGGCAATCTCCTCGTAAGAAAGTTCGTCAAAGTACCGAAGGGTCACCAGGCGCTGGTATTTGTCAGGCAGCTTGCTCACAATGTACTGCATGATCTCAATCTTCTGGTTCTTGATGGCCGTCTCCTGCGGGTTCAGGTTGTTGTCTTTGAAATCAATGGTGATCTCATCGCCGTTGTCGATCTTGATGGCCGAGTCAATGCTCATGGTCTTGATCTTGTTCTTCCGGATGAAGTCAATGCAGTTGTTGGTGGCAATCCGGAACAGCCAAGTACTGAACGCGTACTCCGGGTTGAACTTGTGCAGGTTGCGGAAGGCTTTCGCGAAGGCTTCAATGGTGAGGTCCTCAGCGTCATCTGGGTTGCGCACCATCTTCAAAACCACGTGGTAAACTGGCTTTTTGTAGATCTGCATCAGTTCGGCGTACGCCTTCTCATCCCCATCTTCTACCGCTGACTGGATCAGTTTAAAATCGTGTTTCGCTTTCGCGGAGAATTGCTTGTTTACTTCCATCTTACCTTTTTAGTTCTTAATACCGAGATCCCGATCCCTATATAATTGAAGTAATACCCTAGTTCCAGCACGGGCAGTAACCACCAGTTGAGCGGGTCTTGCAGGCGTTTGGCTACAGACAGGTAGGTGCCGTACAGCGCTACAAACCTTGCTCCAATAATAACGCCAACCCATGGCAATTGGTACTGCATTGCTAAAAGAACGGGTGATATTACATAAAATAGCACATTAGACAAGACAAAAAGTCCGATTCTGACCTGTTCTTTCTTCCGGTACTGCCGTCCCGCCGACAGGTGCCTTCGCTTCTGCTGCCACCACGTACGCCACTGCGTCTCAGGGGCACTCTGCGTGTGGGCTTCCGGATCTATGACCATCTGAACGCTTGAATGTTTGGCGGCTTCCTGCACAAATAAGTCGTCATCGCCACTTAGTGACCTAATGTGGCTGGCAAATCCCTTATTTCTATAAAAAGTGGTTTTGGTATAGGCCAGGTTTCGGCCAACCCCCATGTACGCCCCACCCCTCTTGGCAAACGACAGATACTGCATTGCCGTTAAGAAGGTTTCAAAACGGATCAAATGATTTAAAAATCCATATATCTGCATATACGGAGAAACGCCTAAAATGATATCTCCGCCCCCAAAAAAACCACCGGCCATGCGCTGGGCCCATTGCAAAGAAACAGGTCTGCAGTCAGCGTCTGTAAACAAAAGATGCTCATACTGAGCGGCTTTTATCCCCAGAAAAATGGCCGTCTTTTTGGGACTCATGTACTCGGGCTCCACCTTTACGCGCACCAACTTTACCTGCGGGTGCTCCAGCATATATTCTTTCACCAGCACGTGGGTGCCGTCCCGGGAGCGGTCATCAATGATGATGATTTCATGGGGCCGCGGGTATTCCTGCTGCACCAGCAGCGGCAACAGCTCCTTCAGGTTCTCCACCTCATTGTGGGCGCACACCAGAATAGACAGGGGCGGCAGATCACCGGGCTGGGCAGGCTTAGGGTCTTTGTGAAACGCCAGCGGAAGGAAATAATAGAGTTCGTAAAAAAACTGGATCAGCACCAGCGTGCCGAGCAGGTAAAGCAGAATGTCTCCTGAATGTGTGTAGTAGTCCAAGGCGCATGTAAAACAGAAGCCAAAAATAGCACAAAATTCCATGCGCGGCGGTTATACCCACGGCAATCTGTATCTTTGCGGTTTGGATAATCTGCGGCGGTGGGTTCTTGGCCAACGCGCTGCCCGCCAACCCTTAATAAGCAGATTCTCCGGCACTTTACCTGTTGTACATGACCTTTGAATTCCTAGCGAAAGATCCCGCTTCCAAAGCCCGCGCGGGGGTATTAACCACGGCGCACGGCACCATACAAACCCCTATTTTCATGCCGGTGGGCACTGCCGGCACCGTGAAAGCCGTGCACCAGCGCGAACTGAAAGAAGACGTGAAAGCCCAGATCATTCTGGGCAATACCTACCATCTGTACCTGAGACCAGGGCTGAACGTGCTGGAAAAGGCGGGCGGACTGCATAAATTCAACGGCTGGGACCGGCCCATTCTCACAGACAGCGGCGGGTACCAGGTTTTCTCGCTTTCGGGCACGCGCAAAATTGTGGAGGAAGGCGTGAAGTTCAGGAGCCACATTGACGGCTCCAGCCACCTGTTCACCCCAGAGAACGTGATGGACACCCAGCGCACCATTGGCGCTGACATTATCATGGCCTTTGACGAATGCACGCCCTACCCGTGTGACTACAAGTACGCCAAGAACTCTATGGAGCGCACGCACCGTTGGCTGCAGCGCTGCATAGACCGCTTTGACACCACTGACCCCAAATACGGCTATGAGCAGACGCTGTTCCCTATTGTGCAGGGCAGTACCTACAAAGACCTGCGCATTCAGTCTGCGGAGACCATTGCCAGCAAGAACCGCCCGGGCAACGCCATTGGCGGTTTATCTGTCGGCGAGCCCGCCGAAATGATGTATGAGATGACTGAACTGGTCTGCGATATACTGCCCGCTGATAAACCGCGTTACCTCATGGGCGTGGGCACCCCGGCCAATATTCTGGAGAACATCGCCCTGGGCGTAGACATGTTTGACTGCGTGCTGCCAACCAGAAACGCGAGAAACGGAATGCTGTTCACCACGCAAGGCATCATCAACATCAGAAATGAGCGTTGGAAGGAAGATTTCTCGCCCATTGATGCGGAACTGGGCGGTTACGTGAGCACGTTCTACAGCAAAGCGTACCTGCGGCACCTCATGCACGCCACTGAGATGCTGGGCGCCCAGATTGCCAGCGTGCACAACCTCACGTTCTACCTGTGGCTGGTGGGGCAGGCGCGGGAGCAGATCATGGCCGGCACCTTCAGGGCCTGGAAAGACCAGATGGTGAAGAAATTAATGACACGTTTATAATTGAGAATTCAGAATTAGGAATTAAGAATTGGGAGAAGCGCATTTCACCTGTCTCTAGATTGAAATAATTCCTAATTCTCAATTCTTGATTCCCAATTAAAATACGGTGAAGCTACTAGATAAATACATTCTCAAGAAGTTCCTGACCACGTTTGTGTTTGTGGTGCTGATTCTGATTGCGGTCATCTGCGTGATTGACTTCGTAGAGAAGAATGATGACTTCATTCAGAACAACCTGTCAGTGAGCACCATTCTGTTTGATTATTACATCAACCTGATTCCGTTCTACGTGAACCTGCTGAGCCCCATCACCGTGTTCATTGCCACGGTGTTTGTAACGGCTAAGCTGGCGTCTCATACTGAGATTGTGGCCATCTTGAGCAGCGGCGTTTCCTTCAAGCGTATGCTGGTGCCCTACGTCATTGGCTCAGCGCTTATTGGCATCTTCACTTTCTTTTTCTCCTCTTATGTCATCCCCAACGCGAACAAAACACGGGTGGCGTTTGAAATTAAGTACGTGAAGAACCCTTACACGTATGAGGGTCGCAACGTGCACTTTCGCATTGGCCCTGAGACTTATGCGTACCTGGAGAGCTATAACAACCACGCCAACGTGGGCTACCGCTTTACCCTGGAAACCATTAAAAAGCAGGAGCTGGTCAGGAAACTGTCTTCAGAGTCTATCAGGTGGGACAGCACCAAGCAGAAATGGCACATGGACAGCTACACCCTTCGGATTTTTAACGGCGACAAGGAAACCGTGACCCAAGGCGGGGCCATTGACACCACCTTGAACCTGCTGCCCAAAGACTTCGCCAGCACCTACCGCCTCAAAGAAACGCTGACCAACGCTGAGCTCAACAAGCTGATTGATGAGAAGATCCTGCGCGGGGCCACTGACGTGGAAATGTACATGACGGAGAAGTACGAGCGCATGAGTTACCCTTTTGCCATCACCGTGTTGACCATCATTGGGGTGATTTTAAGCTCCCGAAAGGTGCGCGGCGGCGTGGGTTTGCAGATTGCGTTAGGGTTCATTCTGGCCTTTATCTTTATCATCTTTGTGATGATGAGCCGAAGCCTGGCCTCAGTGGGCGGCATTCCTCCGCAGGTGGCAGCCTCTGTCCCCCTGGTTGTATTCTCCATAATTGGGGTGGTGCTCTACCGTACGGTGCCCAGGTAATTTCAGATGGCTGAGTCTTCACCGGTGCTAATGTCCAGACGCCTGCCACAAGTTGCGTTTTTGAGCTATTTTAGCCAAAACAGCTCAAAAACAGAAAGGCATATACCGTGGTTCTGCTGGCGCCGAAGGAAGGAGTAGAAAGGCACGTATGAATTCCTTCGCCATAGAAGGCCATAGAAAACCGCAATAATTTAAGCACAATACCCAACCTGTTTTGGGCCTGTTTTCCGGAAAACAGGCCCAAAACAGAAAACCCAAGCTTCGGCGTAGCCAAAATCCATACTTCTTAATTCCCAATTAACCCTTGGAAACTCCCCGCTTTAAAGATTACCTGGAACTGCATTTCATCATTCTGCTGTGGGGCTTCACGGCCATTCTGGGAAAATTGATTTCTATTCCGGCGGTGGAGCTGGTATTCTTCCGGACCATTATCACGGCGGTGGCCTTGGGGCTCCTGATCAAGTTCAGGGGCCAGTCGCTGAACATTGGCAGAAAGAATGCAGTGAGAATTGCCAGCGTTGGGTTTCTGATTGCCGCGCACTGGATTCTGTTTTTCGCCTCGGCCAGAGTTTCCTCCGTGTCCATCTGCCTGGCGGGCCTGTCTACCTCCAGCCTCTGGACCTCTTTTCTGGAGCCTCTCTTCACCAAGAAAAAGGTCAAAGCCCATGAGGTGGCGCTGGCCGTGCTCATCATGGTGGGGCTGTACATCATCTTCCGGTTTGAGTTTGACCACGCGGTAGGCATTGCCATGGCGGTGGGCTCGGCGTTTCTGGCCTCCTGCTTCACCATTATCAACAGCAAACTCACCAAGCAGATGCCCGCCACCACCATCACCTGCTATGAGATGGCCGGGGCCTGGCTCGCCACCACGCTCTTCCTGCCCTTCTACCGCACCTTCATGACAGACACCGGCCAGCTGCAATTGGCCGTGTCCTGGGCAGATGTGCTCTGGATTGGGATTCTCGCCATTGTCTGCACCTTTTACGCCTATACCGCCGCGGTGCGCCTCATGCAGAAGTTCAGCGCCTACACCATGAACCTCACGGTGAACCTGGAGCCGGTGTACGGTATTCTGCTCGCCTTTTTCATTTTCAATGAGGCGGAGCAGATGTCGGCGGGGTTTTATTACGGGGCGGCTATTATCCTGTTCAGCGTGTTCCTGCACCCCATTCTGGAGGCGGTGGTCAACCGGCGGCAGCGGAAACTAAAGAACGCCCTGCCAAACTGAGTACTCTGCCGGGAAAGGCAACGGCGCGGCTGGCGGTGTTTGGAACAGCCCGTACATGGTAGACCCAGACCCCGACATGGACGCATACACCGCGCCCATCTCATACAACTGCGCCTTGATCTGCGGCAGCACCGGGTATTGGGGAAACAGGCTCTTCTCAAAATCATTCACCACGGTTTCTTTCCAGGCGGCCATGTCCTGGGTCAGGAGCGTTTTCAGGCTGTTTTTTGGAAAACACGGTGAAACGGCGGCGTACGCCTCAGCGGTGCTGATGGCAAGGTTGGGGTACACCAGCAGCAGGTGCCAGCCTGCCAAATCCAGTTCCAGGGGTTCAAAGACATCTCCTTTCTCTACGGCCAGCACCGGCTTATTCTGCACAAAAAAGGCGCAGTCGCTGCCCAGTTGCCGGGCGTAGTCTTCCAGCTTCTCAATTGTAAGACTCAGCTCAAAGACTTGGTTCAGGGTTTTGAGGGTAAACGCCGCATCTGCGGAGCCGCCGCCCAACCCCGCGCCCATGGGAATAACCTTGTGCAGGTGCATCTGGATGTTGGGCAGATCAAAGTCCTTTTTCAGCAGCTCATAGGCTTTCCAGCAGAGGTTACCCGTAGGCGCACCGGGCACCGGCAACCCCGAAAGGGTAAACGTACTTTCGGCCTGGGCCGGAAGAATCTCCAGCGCATCTGTCCAGGGCACCGGGTAGAAGCAGGAGACCAGGTTATGGAACCCGTCTGGGCGCTTCTCCACTAACTGCAGGCCAAGGTTAATCTTCGCGTTGGGGAACTGAATCATGGTGCAAAGGTAGCAAAGACAGGTATAGTTTAGGCAGCCGGCCCGGGAAAGAACGGCCTCCCTTTTTGCTTTTTCTGCTGGAGGAAAGCAATTTACAGAACCAAGTACGCTACGGGTGTGTTCAGCGGGAAAGGACAATGTGCGTTTTGGGGCCGTTTTTCTGAAAACAGGCCAAAAACGCACCCTGTCTCACTAAATCAATCCATTTATCGTTTTAAAAACAGAAGGTACTCAGGCTGCCTTTCCTTTTTTTCTCCTAATCATCAGATGCGGGCGTTCTTCTATTTTATTCTCTTTCTTACCCTCCCGTTTACGGGGGCGGCACAGGCTACTTCGCCGTTTGCGCACGTAGACCAGAAGATTCTGCAGCTGCCGGCGCAGCAGAGCCAGAGCGTTGAGCAGCTCTCAACGTACATCAACCAGCAGTTCAAGACCCCGCAGGAGCGGGTGCGGGCGGCGTATGTGTGGCTGGCGAACAATGTGGCCTATGATGTGGCGGCCCTGAACATGAATTTCACCATCAAGAAAGGCCACAACTTTGTGGAGCAGACCCTCAAAACCAGAAAAGCCATCTGCCAGGGTTACGCCGAAACCTTTCAGGAGCTCTGCCAGCGGGCGGGCGTGAAAACCTTCTTTGTGGGCGGTTACACCAAACAGCTGGGGCGGGTAGAGTACATCCCGCACGCGTGGTGCGCCGCCCAATTAGATGGCCAGTGGTATTTGTTTGACCCCACCTGGGGTGCCGGGTATGTAGAGGGCAACACCTTTGTAAAGAAATACAATGAGCAGTTCTTCATGGTGGCGCCGGCCATGATGATCAAATCGCATTATCCGTTTGACCCGCTGTGGCAGTTCTCCACGTTGCCCATCACCAGCAAGCAGTTTAATGAAGGGTTACCGGCGGCGCCGAATCTGAAAATCCGTTTTCACTATACAGATACGTTAAAAGCGTATGACGCCCAAGATGAGAACCAACGCCTGGCCGGCACCGCCCGCCGCATGCAGGCGCACGGCGTTGACCATGCGTTTCTGGCCAACTACCTGCAGCACCTGAACCAGGGCGTAGAAATTGACCGCTACAACGCCATCACAGACACCTACAACCGGGGCATTGACCTGCTGAACCAGTTCACCTATTACAAGAACAAAAAACAGCTTTCCCAGAAGAGCGAGGCAGAACTCAGAAAGATGCTTTCTACCTCAGTGACCAACCTGCAGGAGGCGAAAAAGCAGATGGCGTCTACCCACTGGCAGAAAGGGCAGCAGGAGATGGCGGCCTTCGCCCGAAACATTGAGCTGGCCCTGAACCAGGCGCTTTCTCAGGAAGTTTACCTGGACAGGTATTTCCAATCAGCAAACATCAAGTGAAAGCCGTATTTTAGGGGCTTGAACAGGTGTGCCCCTTATGTACCAGCGCTTCGGGAAACGTTTCTTAGACCTTTTGATTGCCGGGGCGGCCCTGCTGCTGCTCTGGCCGGTCCTGCTGGCAGTGGCGCTGGTGCTGTGGGTGGGCTTTGACGGCCATGTGCTGTTCAGGCAGCAGCGCCCCGGCCTGCACGGCCAGCCGTTCACCTTTTACAAGTTCGTGACCATGACGCAGGCCCGGGATCTGCAGGGGCACCTGCTGCCAGACGCCCAGCGTCTCACCCCCCTGGGGAAATTCATCCGGAAAACCTCTTTAGACGAACTCCCCCAGCTCTTCAACGTGCTGCGCGGTGACATGAGCCTCATTGGCCCCCGCCCGCTGCTCCTGGACTACCTGCCGCTTTACAGCGCAGAACAAGCCCGCCGGCACCACGTAAAACCCGGCATTACCGGTTGGGCGCAGGTCAATGGCAGAAACCTGCTGTCTTGGGAAGAAAAGTTTACCTTTGACGTCTGGTACGTAGAACACGTGTCGTTACGGGTAGACCTCCTCATCCTGTGGCGCACCCTGCGGCACCTGTTCAAGCCTGAAGGCATATCTGCGCCCGGCACCGCCACCATGGAACGCTTTACCGGCACCAGAGACAACCCTGCTTCATGAGTGAGAAAAAACAGAAAATAGCCATTGTAGGCGCTGGCGGCCTGGGCCGGGAGGTGCTCATGCTCCTCCACCAGATCAACCACCACACGTCCAGCTGGGAAATAGTTGGATTTTATGATGATGCCGCTCCCGCGGAAGAAAAAATCTGCGGCTTCCCCTACCTTGGCACCGTTGACCAGCTGAACCGTACACAGTGGCCGTTGCACGTGGCAGTAGCCATTGGCAGTTGTTCGGCCAAAGCCGAAGTGGTGGCCCGGCTCTTCAACCCGCTGCTGCAGTTCCCGGTCCTGGTGCACCCCACGGTGCTTCTCCTGGAGGAACAGGCCCATCAGATTGGCGAAGGCTCCATTATCTGCCAGAACTGCATTCTCACCACCAATGTCACGCTGGGCAGGCACGTGTTGCTCAACCTGGCCTGCACCATTGGCCATGACGCTGTGCTGGGCGATTTCTGCTCCCTCATGCCGCAAGTGGCGGTCAGTGGAGGCGTACGGATGGACAACGGCGTTTACGGCGGCACCAACAGCACCCTTCTGCAGAACCTGCACGTGGGGGCATTCACCACCATTGGCGCCGGAGCCGTAGTCACCAAAGATTTACCCAGTTACTGCACCGCCGTGGGCGTTCCCGCGCGTATCATCAGCCAAAGCGCATGAGCCAGCCCAAAGATTTTATCTACCTGTCGCCGCCGCACATGGGCGGGAGAGAGCAGTTTTACGTGCAGCAGGCGTTTAACCAGAACTGGGTCACCACCGCGGGCGCCAACGTAGACGGGTTTGAACAGGAGTTAGCCGCTTATCTGGGCGCTGCTTCGGCGGCGGCCTTGTCATCTGGCACGGCCGCCATTCACCTGGCGCTGCTGGCCCTGGGCGTGGGCCCCGGTGATGAGGTCTTCTGCTCCACCTTTACCTTTGTGGCCAGTGCCAACCCCATTCGGTACGTGGGCGCCACCCCTGTTTTCATTGACAGCGAACCCACCACCTGGAACCTCTGCCCCACCGCCCTGGAAGAAGCGCTACTCAACCGGCAACAGCAGGGCAACCTGCCTAAGGCTTTGCTGCTGGTGCACCTCTACGGCATGCCGGCGCAAATGAAAGAGATCCTGGAAATCACCCGCCACTACAGAGTTCCCGTCATTGAAGACGCCGCCGAAGCGTTGGGTTCCCGCTACCAGGGCCAACTCCTGGGCACCTTCGGCGAGGCCGGGGTTTTCTCTTTCAACGGCAACAAGATTATCACCACTTCTGGCGGGGGCGCGTTGGTTTCGGCCAAGGCCGAACTCATTCAAAACACCCGCTGGCTTTCTACCCAGGCCAAAGAACCGGTTCCGTATTACCACCACACCACGCAGGGCTACAACTACCGCCTCAGCAATATCTGCGCGGGCATTGGCCGGGGGCAGTTAGAGGTACTGGAGGAACGGGTACGGCAGCGCAGGGCGGTGTATGAAAATTATCTGGGCCTTTTGGCCGAGGTAGACGAACTGGAATGGCTGCCCGAGCCCGAGGGCTTTTTCTCTAACCGTTGGCTCTCCTGCTTCACGGTCAAAAAAGGCTGCTTTGTTACGTCAGAAGAGCTACGCTTGGCTCTGCTTGCAGCGAACATAGAAGCCCGTCCGCTTTGGCAGCCCCTGCACCGGCAACCGCTGTTCAAGGGCAGTGAGGTGTTTGGTGGCGCCGTAAGTGAAGACTTGTTTGCCCGCGGTTTGTGCCTTCCCTCCGGCTCCAGCCTCACGTTAGAAGACCAGGAACGCGTAGCCAACGTGATTAAAAAAGCGTTTTCGGCCTAGTTTTGGGAAAACAGCCCAAAAACGCAACAGCGGAGTTCCTTCTCCCTCTGGGAGAAGGTTAGGATGAGGGCAAGTTCGTTGCTTTTAGAGCATGTTTAAATTTGTCTTTTGCGCTGCAAATTGATATCAAAAGAACCTGGCTTTGCTTTTTTCTCGCACCATAGCGCTGCTATGCTGCTCAAAAAACGCTTCGTGAGAACCTTTCGCTCCAATTTTCGCTCGCAAAACCAAAATTTAAACAAGCTCTTTGAATAGTAAAGGCCAAGCAGAAGAAAGGCACGGAAGTAACTTCCGCGCCATAGTAGGTTTTATTGAAAGTAATCTCTGGCGCCGAGTCTTCAGACTCGTGCCGATGGGTGGTTGGAGTCTCCAGGCTCCTGTTTCACAAATTCCCAGCTCGTGGTTCCCGGCGAGTCTGGAGACTCGCAGCACATGTAAGCACGAGTTACAAACTTGCGCCAGCGCACTATTCTTTACACATTCTTCTTAATCGCCAGCGCATTAGATTTTAAAATCAATAATCAACAAAGACCAATCAGCCATTCTTAAAAGACCCCGTAGCGTCTGGAGGACCTGTGAGCGTCTGTGCCAATAGCGCACCCAATCCTGAAATTAACTTAATCCTATAAAATCCTGCATCTGACAACTTGAATTGTCCTTCTTCCAGCGGGAGCAGTAACACCGCCATTTCTGTTTTTGGCCTATTTTGGCTAAAACAGCCCGGAAACAGAAAGGCCAGAAAACAAAACATCCTGTTCCGCAGGGCGAAACAGGATGTTTGAGACAATTTGAATGAAAAGACTATTTCTTGCCTTTTTTCTCCTCGGTCTGAGCGCTTTTCAGAGCTCTTGGGATGGTTACCGTAGCCACTGGTGAAAGCGGGTTGGTCAGGATGGTGTAGTCACCAGGCGTGATTTTGTTCACTTTGATAGACTTACCCAGCTCCAGGTCAGAGATATCAACCGCGATTGAATCTGGCAGGTTAGCTGGAAGTGCTTTCACACGCAGTTTACGCAGTTTGGTCACCAGTTTACCACCGGCCATTACCCCTGGAGAAGTACCTACAAAACGTACAGGCACATCAATTTTCACTTCTTTCTCGTCTTGCAGCAACAGGAAGTCTACGTGCAGTAACTGCTCGTTTACCGGGTGGAACTGCAGGTCTTGCATGATGGCTTTGTAGTGTGTGCCTTCAATGTTCAGGTCAACCTGGTAAACCTCTGGAGAGTACACCAAGTCACGGAACAGGATAGCTGGGGCAGAGAAGTGAACTTGCTCAGCACCGCCGTACAACACACATGGAACTTGAGCTTCCTCACGAAGCGCCTTTGCTTCGGATTTACCGAGATTTGCTCTTTTAAACCCTATAATCTCTAAGCTTTGCATAAAAAATAGTTAAAAATAAAAAATGGAAAAACACTTTTGAAGTAGCAAGTATCACGTATCAAGACACAAGACTTCTTTTTTTGTGGTGATGCCCCAACAAAGGCAACCGGAGTACTTCTTCTAACTAATATCTAATAACCAACAACTACCAACTGTTAGATAAACAGCGAGCTGATGGAGTCATGGGTCACCACGTTGCTGATGGCCCGCGCAAACAGGTCAGAGAACGTAAGCACCTTGATTTTTGAGCTTTCCTGCTTTAATGGAATGGTATCTGAAATCACCAGCTCCTCCAGCACAGACTTCTCAATGCGCTCATAGGCCGGGCCAGACAACACCCCGTGGGTAGCAATGGCTCTCACCGTTTTGGCACCTTTTTCTTTCAGCAACTCGGCGGCTTTGGTTATGGTTCCGGCAGTGTCTACCAGGTCGTCTACCAGCACCACGTCCATGCCCTCCACGTCACCAATCACCTGCATGGAGGCAATCTCGTTGGCCCGCTTGCGGTGCTTGTCACACACCACCATTTCCACGCCAAACACTTTGGCGAAGCTTCTGGTACGTACCACCCCTCCCACGTCTGGCGAGGCGAAGATCAGATCCTGCCCCAAATCCAGGCTGCGCAGGTACGGCACAAAGATGGCTGAGCCGTCCAGATGGTCCACCGGAATGTCAAAGAAGCCCTGAATCTGACCGGCGTGCAAGTCACAGGTCATGAGGCGGTCAGCGCCCACGCACTGAATGGCGTTGGCCATCACCTTGGCCCCAATAGAGACGCGCGGCTTGTCTTTTCTGTCCTGGCGGGCGTAGCCGTAGTACGGCATCACCACAATCACCTTGTGCGCCGAGGCACGCTTGGCCGCGTCTACCAACAGCATCAGCTCCATCAGGTTGTCGGCCGGCGGAAAGGTAGACTGAATCAGGAATACCTCACACCCCCGCACTGACTCGTTGAAATGGACAGAAATCTCACCATCTGAAAAACGTTGAACCGTGATATCACCAAGCGGAAGGCCATAGGCATCAGCCACTTTTTCAGCGAAATATCGGGAGGCGCTCCCGGAGAAAAGCTTAACCGTAGGGTTCATGAGGAGAAGAGGTTGCCGAATGAAGTCGCAAAATTACTTCTTATTTTGGAAGGGTCAAACCTATAGCCTGTAAATACCCGTACTTTTTAAGAAATATTAAGTAAAACTACAGACGGGAAAGAGGGGAACAGACATTCAGGATTTAACTTAAAATTACCCAACCTCCCGCTGGCCCCTTCTCCTGTCCTGCCAGAACGATCTCTGGCAAATTAGATACGGGGAGCCAGTTTTGTTACCGTTCGCGGCCCAGCTCTTTTCAGGATGACAAAAGAAGAAAGTATACATCAGTACAGCCATCCCTTTGACAGCAATTACTTTCAAGCCCCTTCTACCGCAAACTTAGCGCCAGCATAGCGTGCGGTTTTGATATTACCAGTTTGTCACGGGCCCTGCACCTGCCGGAAATCTAACCTGACCTCATTTCCTGTTTTTGGCCTGTTTTGGCCAAAACGAGCCAAAAACGCATTAACATGTTGAGAAGCGCTTTTGAAGGGAGGCCGCATGCAGAATGAGAGCCTTTCCGCCGCCGGCGGAAAAAGAAAAAGCCTCTCAGATTTCTCTGAGAGGCTTTCTAGGTTGTCCGACCAGAATTAGAACCACTTTTTAAAGCGCCTTAAAAGCTATTTAAACCAATTTTTAAATAATTGTTAGTACAATGTTAGGATAACTAATGCAAGTGTTATTACCTTTGTTTCAATCAGTTAAACACTTACATTATTTAAAGAAATGAGCTATTCCACAAAAGCAATCCTTTTAAAGCCTGACAAACAAGGCTTTAGCCGTATCCACATACGGTACACCTACAACCGAAAACCATCCTCAATATCCATAGATGAAAAGATAGAGCGGGTACACTTCGATACTGTAAAAGGTCTGGTTAAACCAAAACACCCCGATTCAAGCGAGATCAACAACAAGATCAGAACAGCCCAAGCTGAATTAGAAAGCGTTGCAAGCAGTTTAGAAAATCCTGAGTTTGTCCAGGTTAAAGAGATATATGAGAAAAGAGTAGCTGAAAAGGTAGCAGCCCATAAACGCAAAAGGCTACATGAGAAGATAGACTATGTCATTAACATATCAGATGCTAATGACATAGCAAAACAGATTGCATACCATCAAAACAAATTAAATGAATTAATAAAGATGCAAAAAGAATTAGCTTTAAAAGGTTTTGGCTCTAATAGCTATGAGCATAACCAGATATTAGAATATTTAAATGAATTCATTAAATACCATGCTGACAAGCCGGTATACCAAAAACAATTAAAATCATTTAGTGTACGTTTCAAGAAGTTTACAGAGAAGAACAATATAATATTAGATTATAATATATTTGACAAAGATTATTATAATTTATATTGCAACTATCTAAAAACAGAACACAATGCAACATTAAATTACATTGGCTCTAATGTTAAAAAATTAAAAGCGTTTTTAACATGGATCAACGAAGTAAAAGGCATTGAAATGAAGAAAGATTTCAAGAAGTTTAAAGTACAAACTGAAAAAAAAGATGTAATCTATTTTACAGAAGAAGAGTTAGACCTAATATGGGATTATAAAAAAGAATGCAAAAAAGAATATAAAAAGTATATTGACCTTTGTGTTTTTGGCAATCATACTGGTTTACGCATTAGTGACATTAGACAATCAACTTTTAGAATAGAGGTTGTAGACGATGAAAAATTATTAATAGGCAGAACTGTTAAAACAGATGGCTTTTATCAAGTGCCGTTGCTATTTGATAACAGGATAGAAGAAATTCTAACTGAGCATAAGTATAATTTAAACCTAGTGTCTGACCAAAAATACAACAAGTATATAAAACAGATTTGCAAAGAAGTGTTTGCAAAACATAACATAAACCAAGAACCAATTATAATAGCAAGAAAACAGTTTGGAGATAAAGAAAAATCCTCAAAATCATTCTTTAAACATGATCTTCTTAGTAGTCATTCAAACAGACGTGGATTCTGCACAAGACTATACAAAGATGGATGGACTGAATATGACATTCTAAATATAATTGGTAGTACTTCAAGCGCTATTCTACGTGGTTATATAAGTAATATAACTAGTGACATAGTAAAGAAGGCTAAGAGTAAGCGCTTAGAGAAGTTAGAGAAGGCAAAAGAGAAGTTAAAGAGGGTACAAGCTTAAAAAAGAAAAGGACTAGCCATCAAGCTAGTCCTTTCTTTTTACACATTTGGTTACAATTAAATTCTACATGTTTTTCACTCATTTTACATTCTAAATAAATATTAATTTAAGTTTACAATCTTTACAGAGATGTTTCTTAGTTTGATCTATAGTTGCACCCTTGCCTTTTGCATCTTTCATAAAGCACTTTTGGTCTTTGGACGAACAATGGTCTATGTTCATCATATGCCCTGTTTCATGAAGAATGACTTTTTGTAACCGACTCCTTTTGCTGTTCATCCGGAATGTAGAAACAATACTTACATCCCCTCCAAGAAAAGCGAGCCCCATCACTCCCCAATGTGTATCGCCATCTTCTGTTTCTATATCCTTATTTGTTAAAGCAATAACTTTATAATTCTTGCCAGCAGAACCAGGGATTTCTAAACTAGCTAAATAATTTAAAATTATTTTGGCTATATACCTTTTTCGAATTGAGCAATACGCTGCTTCTGGTAGTTTATATTGACCTAAAATCTTAACATCAAACCCATAGAATTTTTCAATTTCTGCAGCTGCATTGTTAATTTTACTAACCGGCATATTATTCATATAAACCAAATAAATAACTTTCCTCCTATTATCTAAACTATTTAATAAAATTCTATAATTACAAAAAATAGTAATTAACAATATGCAAATAATAACTAAAAATAACTTAACTCTAAAAATTCTCATTCAACATTATATAAAACCAATAAACTTTAGCATCAGGCACTTCTAAATATTTATATTATCAATCCTAAACTAACTAATGGTAAAATCTTTGACAAAAACCATTTTCAACAATATATGTGTTACTATTCAAGCCCTCTTTTGTAAAAATACCGTTGCCAATAACATTTATTAGTTCTCCTTTAACTTCCTTAGATGAAGCCATTCTTCTCCCCCTACTATCATACATTACTAAAGCCTCTTCCATCTCTATTACTACCATATGTTTACTATAACCATAGAGTTTACCATTTTTGATAGTTCTCACAATTATTTTACCCTTTTCATCAAATATGGAAAGATAAGAATCTTCATGTACTACAGAACCAATCAATATATTTTTACGATTATCTTTATTAAAGTTACGCTTACTATTTTTTCTAAAAATCAACCTATATACTATCTTAATAACATAAATAAACATAAAACTAGAAATAACAATTACTAAATACTTTATCCAAGAAGACCCAAAAAGATCATCCTTACTAACATAATTTATTGAAAGAAATTTACTTGACACGTACCCCTGCAAGCCATCTTCTGTTTCAATATAAGACCACTTACTCCCATTTGACAAAAGCTTTACAACCTCTCCCTTATCCGATTTGCCAATAACTTGAAATCCTCCTCCGGCTCCTTCCCTAATATTAAGAGAATTCCCCTTTATGTATCTTAATTCTTCATTAGTACCAGTCTCACCATCAAAACTTCTCTCGGCAACGTTTTCATCAGTCAAGTTAGCTTCATCAATATTTTCAGTTGATTCATCAGTGCTGATATTTCCAAAATCTTTGCCACTAGATTTACTATTCTTTTGCTCTTCTTTTTTCTTCTCTGCTGCTGCAAGCTTTTTAGCATGTGCTAACGAAGTAATTGGGAAAATTTCGTTTGCTATCATCTCTCCATTTTCATACCACTGGTAAAACCAAATCCCTAAGGAAGATATTTTAAAAGCACCTTGCGCAACACCATGATTAAAATTTCCGCTAGCCTTTATACTACCATTATTGAAATACAGAATATATCTCCCATGTTTTCTCCCTTCACTATCTACATGATATCTCTCCTTACATGTTTCAGTGTCGTATTCATCCTGACAGGGCAGCTCTTGTGAAAAGGCTGAAAAAGATGCTAATACTAAGACTAGACTTATAAAATGACATTTAGATATATGAATGAATGATTTCATTTTAATTATTTAAATATGAGCCTCAATTGCTTTAACCGATTTTTCTAAATGATAAATTGTCAAAAATCAACAATTATTTCACACTTTCTACTATTTTCACATTCTTAGCACAAGGACCTTTTGTATTAATTCCCTCTTCAAAAGAAACCAACTGCCCATGCTTTATTTTTTTCAATTCAGCAGACGACTTTAAATCAGCAAAATCGGAATAATGGGCAAAATACCTTTCACTTTCAGATTCTATAAAGACATAAGTATCGCTTTGACCTTTTATAAGATTTCCGATTTTTGTACCATCTGCAATTTGGGCATCTAAAAGATAACTTAATGAATCATCTTCGAAACGCTCTGCATATTTAAAAATTAGTTTTCTATTCAAGTATATAAGGCTTATCTGGTTTTGATGAGCTAATATAACCTCTTTTATATAAGCCTTAGAGTTACTAACTTCCGTAGCAGGAATCATACTTATGAAGGTATGTAATGCCTCACAAAAGTTTTTAATCATTTTAATATCTACAATCCCCTTTTCATCACACTTGTCAAATGTTTCAAATGATTTTTTAAAATGGCTTATACCATTATCAATATCGTTTTCAACTCTTAAATAACTTTGTCCATTATGAGCATAAAGAGAAATTAATTCTGTATATGCAACTCTTAAATTTTGTGGATCTAACTCAGTCTTGGAAATAAGATTTCTAATAATTTGAATTGCTTTATTATATTCCTTCATAGTATTATAACACCGTGCAAACAAAAAAGACGTGTATGGATGTTCCGGCTTAATTTTATGAAGCTTTTGTGCATATTCTAATGCTTTCTCTGTGTCTTCCAAATGAAACAACAAGAATTGAGCATAAAAGAAAAGCAACCTAGGGTTTTCAGGAGCAATTTCTAAACCTAATAAATAATCATCATCGGCACTTAAAGTATCTCCATTAGTCGCTTTCATGAAAGCACTAACTCTGTAGACCTCATAATAGTTGGGATCAACATTTCTTGCTTCGTTGACTTTTTGATATGCTTTTGTATAGTTGCTAACCCTGGAATAATTTAAAGCTTCTGATAGTAGCTTTGCAGCAATTCTCTGATTAGGGGTTTCACATGACAAGGCGTTAATTGAAAATTCATTATAGCTATTAATTTTCTTAATATCTTGGATACCAGAGTTCAGTTCTTTTGATTTTCTAGTAATTTTTTTTACAAATTCCTGTTCGACAGGGTGCTTTTGTGACAAGAATTCTTTTGCAAACTCAGGTATATAGTAATAAACTTCTTCCAAATTAGTTGCATCTATTATTTCTCGGCTAATTAATGTTGTCTTAAACAACTCTATTAAAAACTTCCTAGCTTCTAAAGTATCATAATCAGAAAGATATAGTATTTCAGCACTACTTAATTTTCTTCTTGAAGCCCTTATTGAATTCAGAACAGATATAGCGCCTTCACTTAGTTTTTCATAAACGTTTGTTAAACAGAAATTAAGTAAATCATCTTTATTATTTAAAACTTCTTGTGGTGAAATACCAGTCTCAACTGTGGATACAAACCACTTTAATGCTAATGGATTGTAATAAAGTTTAGAAGCTATTTCAATTAGAGTACTTTGAGGAAGTTTCATCAATATATCACTATTTCTGATTCTTGCAATCTCTCTTATTAATTTCGCACACTCTGTATCGGTAAGTCCACTTAGAGTTCTAGGATACTCCAATTCTCCTAGTCCAATTCTAGAAGTTATAACAATATTGCATCTAGTTTGAGCATTTCGTATAAAATTTCTAACTTCTTCACTCTGAATTGTTTCTAGATTATCAATAATTATCAACGTTTTAAATAATTCAAGATACTCTAATATAGAATCAATTTTATTCTCTTTTATAGATGAGTCTAATGTGTCTGAAATAATTGAAATTAATCCAGTATAATCTGTTATTGCAGTGTAAATCTCTTCTATGCCTTTTGAAGTTAACATTGTGGTTTTAGCAGATGTCCAAATAATTAATTCGAATGGACATTTATCCCCCATATCAACTAAATCGTAAGCTATTTTTACAGCTAATGCAGTTTTACCTATACCCCCATCACCTAGGATACTTACTACTTTATTGGAAAAAATTAATTTCTTAATTTCATCTACATCTTTTGTTCTACCAATAAAGCCAGTATCATCAAAATCAGGAATAGGAAGGTTATGCACAACTTTACTTGGGATATCATAATTTGCTAACTGCGGAAGCCTAAGTGTTAAAATATATGATGGATCTTTTTCAATTAAATCCCGAGTATCAATTGAAAATTTCCAATCTATTGGTGAATTATGTTTTAAATTTTGAATGAAATCATACACAGCAGAAAAATCACCACCTAATAAAGGTCTAGTATGCATTACCCTATTCCGAACAGGAATTAAGTCAGTTAAATTCTGAAAGATTGACTTCAAATAGTCAACCAATGGCTTAGGTAGAAAAACACAATTTTTATTTAATATATTGAAAGAGTCATAGAAATCTATATAATCTACAACATCGTCAATATTATTTTTAAAATCTACACCAGGATTGTCTTTTCTAAAACGATCCAAGATCCTTACTTCAAGTTCAGAATCTTTAATAAACTTTAAATCACCTTGAAAGGGTGTAATATATTTTTTTATAGCATTTTTAAGATCGATCTCTATGCCATATATAAATGCTGCTAATGTTAACCTTATTTCTGTAATCCTAGCCATAAATTTTTGTCAACTGTCGTTAATGATGTAAATTATTAAAATCCTGCGATTACCTATTATAACTAAGGAAAATTTTTAATATAAAAAACGAATGTTTTTTTAACTCCCCTACCCTGTTTTATTGATAGCCGCTGAATCGCAGCAAAGGCACAATAGAAAGTAAAAAAACTCAGTTAAATATTCAAAGTAATTTATTAAATTTGTATAACGAGATATTTAACTAAATTCCTTGCTTATGCTTATTGGCTACGCCAGAGTTTCTACGCTTCTCCAAAATGCCGACTTACAACAAGACGCACTCATAAAAAGTGGTTGTGAGAAAATATTTACAGATAAGATTTCAGGCACGGTCAGTGAAAGACCTGCCTTGGGTAAGGTAAAGGAAATTCTAAGAAGTGGGGATACTTTAGTTGTATGGCGATTAGACAGGTTAGGCAGGTCATTGAAAGACCTAATAGAATGGATGAATTTTTTGGAGAGTGAAGGAATCGCTTTAAAAAGCTTGCAGGAGTCCATTGACACAACTACCGCTACTGGAAAACTCGTATATCACATCTTCGCATCCATATCTGAGTTCGAAAAAAGCCTCATTCAAGAACGTACGATGGCGGGGCTTGCTGCTGCCAGAGCCAGAGGACGCATGGGTGGTCGCCCAAAAAAAATGAGTGAAGAAAAACAGAAACTCACAATAAGGCTTTACCATGAAAAACAGCATTCGGTTGATGAAATATGCCGAATGATGTCTATATCCAAGCCTACTTTGTACAACTATTTAAAAGGCGCTATTGCAGATAAGGATGAATCAATTGGTCTCTAGTTTTGGCTCTCGTTGGTAGAGCAAATTGAGTCAGCAAACCGGTTTGCCAATGCATCTATCTCATCTCTTCTAGCTAATTCTCCAAGCCATTCATTAGGGATACTGTTAAGACCATAGACCAATGAAGTTAAGCCACTAGTAACGGCTGATGTGGTATCTGCATCAAGTCCAAACCTTACTGCTTTCACAGCCGCCTCTTTGAATGATTGCGTAGTAAGTAAGCAATAGACCGAAGCCTCCAAGGTGTCTACCACATATCCAGATGAATTGATGAGTTCTTCCGGTAAATCAGAGATGTTACCACTTAGCAAAACATCAAAACATCCTAACTCCTGCTCTTTGATATCGATTGAAATCAGGTAATTTTTAACTGTTTCGTTTGCCAGCCTATATGCTTCTAACTTTTCCGTGCTGGACAGTAGGAGCCTGGCAAATTCCAAGTAATAGAAACAGGAGATGACTGACCGATTGTGGGCATGGGTAATACTACTTACTTGTTTTGTCAACTCAAACCGGTCATCTATCTCTATATCCTTTATATAGAAGACAAGTGGCAGGATTCTCATTAAGCTACCGTTGCCGTTACTGTATTCATCATTATCCCCACTTTCCAATGGCGACACGCCACTTTTAAGACGTTTTATGGCATTCCTGGTAGATATACCGATATCAAACACCGTTTTTCCATCAGCAGCCCATAACCCATCGTCATACCACTTAACAAACTTATCCGCAATATCTTCCAAGTCGAATCCATTGCAAAGAGAATCTGTCAAACAAAGAGTAAGGCAGGTATCATCGGTGTATGTTCCCTTAGCTTGGTTATGGGTGCCACCATCCCTGTCAACTATTTCTTGGAACATTTCCCTAATTTCGTTCCGACTGAGAAATTCATAACTCCTGCCCAAACTATCTCCACAGGCTATACCCAAAAGTGCCGCCTGTATTCTCCCTGATAAATAATTTGAATCCATGTTTTAAGATAACTGCTAAACCGTCATTTCTTGATCCGATTTGTTCAATTGGAGTTGACCTTAGTGTTGTTCTATCTATATAATTCACCTGATTCCAGACAGTGTTTTTGTACCTCCTTCAACCACGTGTCATACCAATACCACTGTTTGGCAACCAATATTCCATAGTTTTTCCCAGCCACTTTTGCATTTAGTCCCTTCCAAAGCATTGTGTGCTGGTGAGAGCCGAATTTAGAGTACCCTTGGTTTTGCATCTCCTTCCAGATATCGGTAGGCAGATATTTCCTTTTCTCTTTTTCCTTTATCACCACGTACTCCTGATTCAGGGATGCAGCTTCCGGTGAGTCCGCCTTGATAAATTCAATCACCTTATCTGCCTGACCTTTATGGTTTACCAGTTTAGGCACGTACAACACCCGATAAGAATACCTGATGTCATTATATTCCTCATCCGTCAATGATTCATCGAATGCATTGATGTAAGAGGATATATTTTTAGGCAAGTCAGTAAATTGGCGCAGTTGCGTAGCGTGATCTTCGTCAATAGTGGAGAACTGCAGGGAGAATGACAGATATTTGTCTATACTGTAAGATTCACCGAACATGGTCTTAATATGCGTGTTGTAGTTTAGGCAGCAAGCCTGAAACCTGGCACTCAGGTAATCATCTACCCTGCGGCTCATCTGGTGTTCTATCTCGTGTCTTAAACCTATCAGAAATTTCAAATTTGATTTTGCCACCGGATCAATAGGGCAGGCGCTATCATCTAGGCACCGCTCCAACTCCCAACACTTGAAGGCACCCTTCTTCGTTTTATCGTACCTTCTTATACCGTTGTTTTCTTTATAGTACCTGTATTCTACTTTGTTCCCCTTGTAATAGGCATGGAGCAGATACATCCAAGCGATATTTGACAAGACAATGAAGCTTTCCGACTTGAACTTCATGTTAGGGTTATTGAAGATTTGTACGGCACAGAGCATCGCCTCCCTGGACTTAACCAAAAGTTCTTCTTTGAATGACTTTATCTTTTTCACTTTCTGAATATTATATGGAATAATTGTGGTTGCTGAAATAAATCTTTTAAACCTGCAAATTGCCTTATGAAGATAAAAGCCTAAAGACCTTCTTTCTAAGAATCTCCTTCGCTTTAAACAACTAGGCATTCAAATTCACGCATCTGAAATTCAACCAACAGCTGACCCTCTGCAGTTTTTTCCTTTTTATCTTTCAAGTCTATTGATGATAGTCCAAAAACTTATGTCTGTTCTATATTTCTTAACTAGAAATCGAGTTAAACCTAGAATTTAGAGAAAAAAGATGGCGCTTAATGTAAGCTTATTTTATTTATATCAATTTTTTTACCATCAATTTTGAAGACAAAATGGTGGTCTGTCTGTCCGATAAGCGTTGAATCACCATAGTGTAATTGTCTATGGTGGTTAGCGCATACAGTGATTAGATTATCCATACTTAAAACACCATTTTTCATTGAACTAACTGGCTCTACATGGTGGGTTTCAACATAATACTCTCCGTTTGGTTTCTTAAAAGATATAGGGTTTAAGTTCAGGGATTCACATATAAGACATCTATAACCTGTTAACTTTTTGACCTTGGCTGCAATTGCACCTCTTTCTATATAAGTGGAGATGCGCTGTTTTACCTCAGGGGTTTGCTTTGCCATCTTCCTTTCTAATACAGCTATGTCTTTTAGATTATCAGCACTGTATCCTTTGATTACATCAAAATAGTCCTCAACATTAGACTTCTGATTGATATAATCAACCAAGGCTGGAAATTTCTCTACAAAAGCTCGAAGCTTAGTATTGTTAGGGTTTTGCGTAAGAGCAACTGAAATTAGGTTGTAGACATTGTCGGAGTTCAGGTAATTGAAGCCTCTTTGGGAAATTTTTTTATCTTTTGGGAGTAAATTGTTTTTTGCAACGATGTCATTGCTTATCAAAAGCGGGTTTTCGAGGTGAATTATATCACTTGGATAGGCTCTTATATTTCCTCCATCATATTTTCTGTAAAGCCTATGCTTTGCTTGACGGGGAAAGTTCTGACCAAATTCTGGGTTTCCATAAAATCCCAGAATTAGTTTTCTGTTAGAATTCTTATAGTCACTACTACACAGAAAGATGATTTTAACAGAACCTGATTTATCGGGAGCAGGTGCCTTTCTAAGCATTGGGGTATATCCAATGTAATACCCATCTTCTTCTGGTGGAAAGATTTCATGTCCGAAATTCAAACTTTCGTGTGCATGTGACTCATCCTGAACATACCCATATTTTGACCGATTTAAGTCTTCTTTGCTTGGTTCGCCTGCCCATTTGTTGCTGTTCCATGACATGGAGGCAAGTATTCCGTAATTTTCTATGATATCCATAATCTTTTCCAGTGCTCTTTTAAATTTGAAATGACTTCTTCATTCATGGCAGTAACCTCATTCATGGAATATGTAAAGCAGAAGGTTGATGATTTATCCAATTCTTATAAAAAGTTTTGATTCTATTCAGTAGTTCATTGTAACCAATATCAGTGGCTTCTATGTTTTCTTGACCACATTTCTCGCTACCAAACCATTTTTCAAGCTGCCAGCCAAATGTTTTGGTTCTGATTTTAAGAGACACCTGACCACGCTTCATTTCAATATACCCACCGTTGGACTTCTGAAATTCACTATTGATTCCGCTATCATTCAACTTCTTACAAAGAGTTGTTAGGGTATGGTATCTAGTAGAGCGAATCCCCCTGTTCTCCACAGTCCGAACCAAATCATTGAAGTATTGGTAATATTCTCCTGCCAATTCGTCCCCGTGAAAGTGCTCTGGCAGCAATTCAATTATTTTTTCAAAAAAATGGCTAAGAATCACCAGTTTGAACTCTGTTGTCTTCTTGGCTTCACCAATAGGCTTTTTCCTGAAAGGTGAAAGCACTAGAAAGTAGTGTTTTTTCTTTGGAAAAGCTGCCTTCGTGAAATCAATGTACTGTTTCAGTGGATTGTTAAGTTCATGGTTGATTTTGAACTCTATACAGACAACAAAGTCATTGCCTATGATTAATAAATCAATTCTTTTGTCATTGCCTGCTGGCTCTTCCACCTTAACCTTTATAGAGTCTGGCGTTAAATCTATTTCTGATGTCCGGTCAATACCATTGCCACCATTTCTTTGCGATCCGGGTTCAGTTGTAATATCATCAGGAGATTTGATTTCTAACCATTGGGTTTTCAACAAAGCCCTGAGGAAAAGGGTACCCAGTCTGTGTTTTTCCTTGGGTCTAAAGAAGAAGCCAAGAACCCTGGCAAACGGAACTTCACGTTCATGAACTTTCAAAACCTCCATGAAGGTACTCCTGGGTTCTCTATATATGATTTCGTTTATTCTATCCATAATCAATTAATATTTGCCCCCCAATTAACCTTCTAATTTTATATTCCATGAGATGCAGTTCAATACGCCTCCATCGTCAGCAATTTCATTGCTGTTGACAATAGCCAAGTTATAATTAGGGAAAAGGTTCTCCATCTGCTTTGCAGCCATTTCATCTTCCCTTATCCCGAAAGTGGGTAGGATGATGGTTCCTTCCATCTCTAAATAGTTGATGTAGATACCGTTTGCCTGTATTTTCTCTATGTTGTCGTATGGGTTGTATGGTATTTCCACCCAGTTAAGCCCTGCGTTGTGCAGCGCCATCCTGAACGTAGACTGGAATTCGGGTTTCTCTTTTGAGTAGTCGTTTATTAGAACCGTATGATTATCCAGAAAACGTACCATTCCGTCTGCATGCCCAATCTTATCTGCTTTATCGGTAGGTATAAAAATAACATGATCAACCTCCAAGTATTCACTCAACTCCTTTATCAGCCTTTTTTCAGGAACGCTTGGGTTTTCCCTGAAAACTTTGTCACACATTATTACCTTGTACTTACTGCGGATAACATTGCCACCGTCTAATACTATGGGAGACTTCACCGGTACTACTCCCATTGTTGCACAGATGGCATCAACGTCTGAGATGGTCTTCCTAAGCTTTATAGTTTGGAGGTAATCTGGATTATATACGAACTGCACGAATCGGTCAGAGGCTACTTGAACAGGCATATAATCAACTGCCCAGACATCCTTGGTTTTTGGCAGAAATGAGTAATTTACTTCATGCTGCCTAAGTACATGTTCCAGACTTTGGCAAAATGTTGGGTAGAACTGCGGTAAGGTATCTGCGAGGTAAAGGAGATTTTTTTCACTGTCAGTGACCATGTTACCAATCAGAAATTATTTGGGTTAACTCCTTTACTCACTAGCCACCCATGGTCAAGATGGCAAAAATTTGGTTTGTTAATAGGAACAGCATGATGTAAACCATTCCACACCCAACAGTGAGCCAAAGACCAGGCACGATGTGGGTAAGCAGGGAGGTTCGCCCTAAAGCCGTTCGCTGTGGGTGTGAAAATGGAGCAGGCAGTTGTGGGAGCAATCCTATCGGCAATAGAGTTCTTTAAGGTTAGCAGCCAACCGGTTGGCTTGAACGTGAAGTAGACATGCTTTATGGACTTGGTTGAGTTAATGTAGTCCACTATGGCATCTGCATTGTCATCAAGCCAGCCATTTCTGCCCATTATTTTCAAATGAGTGTCTTTGTAGTCTTCCCATATATATTCATTGTTTACTAGGATCGAGCGTCCCTGCTGCTCCACTGGGATGTTCGGTCTTGTACCCTGCACCACGTCAGCGAAAGTGATTCTTGCTTTCTGACAGACTTGGAAGATTTGTTCCAGATTTGGAGTATCGTTAAGTACTGTCCTTGGTTCTGTTAGGGCATTTCCATTATTAAGGAAAAGGTTCGCCATGATAGTCCACATGTACATTCCCCTACCGTAAAAGAAGTCAGCATTATTCCAGTCCCATCCATGGTTGAACGTTCCTATGATGATGACCTCCGGCTCATAAGGGATAGTGTCCAAAATTGCGCGATGTGTTTCAAATCCATTTTCCCAGTTGTAATTATAAAATCTGTGTAAAATTGGCATCTATCTCAATTTGTAAATCTGGTTCGGCTTAAAGAATTTAAGTGTTGAGACCAGTTGGGTTAATTATTATTTGCAGTGATAAGCTTCCAATACGCAACGGCATTCACTATTTGATCCACATAAACTTCCCTTGTTTGCTTTGTTTGAGCAGGGTGATAGACATCCATAAAGAGTTTGCCGTCTTTTATCCAAGCACCGCAGTTTTCAAAGCCTTTTTTTCGCTCAACAGCGTGCTCATTCCCGATGCCGAATCTTTCTCTATATAAAAGGAATGTACCGCAGAAGATGTGAATGTCAGGCTGTAAGGTTGCGATCTGTTGCAGGATTATATCTTTACAAGATTGATAGCCTTGGGCAAGGTTCTTCCAAATAGTGCGGGTGCCTGTAAGGGAAGGGAATTTGTTGGCATTTATTAAAGCAACTTTGTTTATAACGTCACACATTTCAGGCTTATTCCTAATGTACGGCATCTCTTCCCAAGTCAGGAACCCATTCAAGATGCCGTAGCTGGCGTAGATGATTGGGTGCCAAGTTGGGGTGGCTGCGGTACGGAAAAACTCCCAATAGGCATCTTCCTGCCCGTAGTATTTCTTTATATGCCAACCTTCTTCCTCATCAGTATAAGCCTCCTTCAAGAACCAAGCTATTTTAGGACTGCTTTTAAAATATTGTTCCCCATCCACGACACCGTCAATGATGGTACCAGTAGGGAATAACTTCTCGTATGCTTCGATTTCTGCCAATGACATAATATTCTGGTTTTAGTTTAGCCCGTAGGCTCTGGTTCCAAGTTTCTTCATATATAGGTACTCTATTGCCACTACCTCCTTTTTGGAGAGGTTGGCGGGAAGTGGCTGTAAAACGGAGAAGCGGAAGTTTCTCCCGTAACCAGGGGTAGCGCAAAGTTCTATTAGCTTTTTATTGCCGCCATGCGAGTTGTGGGTGTACTCGCACCAACGTTGCCAAATCCCTTCTGTGCCGCAGGCAGAACCAACGTATTGGTTGCCAGTCTGGGAGTCCAGTACAAGATAAATTCCGTTCACGGCTGAAAGGTGGCTTTTCCAGTCCTGGTTCGCCTCTGGGTTTTGGGTCAGCTTTTGAAGATCATCAAAGTCCAGGACAAAGTTCAGCAGACCTGGAAAAGAGCCTAAGAAGCCTTGTGGCAGAATTTGCACAACCTCTTTCGGCTGCTTATGGTACCACTGGTGCCAAGCAATGGCGTTGTCTCCCCAGTCAACCACTACACGGTCAACAAGATATTCAAATCCATCAACCTGCTCCAAGTCATAATAAAAGGAAGTTTCACGTTTCTCTACCCCGTTCACCTTGAAGATGCCGAACAGTAGTGATTTCGTGCCTTCCTGACCCATAAAGGAAATAATGAAGTCGCAGTCTTTGAATACCTCCTTGCTCTGCTCTCTCTGATATTCCAGAAGTTTGGATTTGTCCTTAATCAGATCACGGTACTCACGCCTGCTGTCTTTATGCCGCACCATTTTCACTTTCGAATTCCGGAACAAGTCACTCTTAAAGTCGAGTATATCTTGCAGCGTGAGTGTGGTTGCAGATTTGTATGGGGAAGGTTCTTCAAAAGCTAGGTCTGGTTTAGAGCCAGGTAAATCAACCTTCTTGCCATGGTACACGATTTCTATTAGGTCAACAATAAAGGTCAGAAGCCTGCTCCTAAGGAATTCTGGGTCATTTATATACGTGACAGGCTCCGGGAGAGAGTGCAGATGTTTATTACAGAGTGCTGCTTGGTTGAGACTCATTCCCATTTCAGGGAGCCAACTGATGTCCGCCTTATGGTACTTCTCAAACAGGGATAACAGTAGCCTATATAACTGGGTATAAGAGTTGTAATCTGACATCCCTTCATCAAGATCACGTTTCTCTAACTTCTTGATAATGCTAGGGTTCTCGAAATCTATCTTGAAGTGCCTTGACTGGCGCTTGTATGACATTTCAGAACTCTCCCTTGCCAACGGGTTGCCGTTTTTAAAACTGGAATAAGCATAGGCTAAGTTTTCTAGGGTAAGCCCTAATGGTGGTTCTACTTCATTTGTGAGATAATTCCTAAACTCGTCCAGTGAGGAAAATATGGCAATATCAGTGTAGTAATTGGCACCTCGGGCGTGTGCAAGAGCCGCACCGTTGATGTTCTGCGTCCCGAAAACAGATTCCTCCTTGAATTTCCCGGTTCCACGGAATTTCAAGGTTACCGCATCAGAGCCTAATACTGCTAATTGCAGGTTAGATTTCGGGCATTCCCAGAAATCATCTTTATTGAGCAGTAATTCTACTTCTTTATCGTGAAGTAAACATTCTGGGCAATAGCCATCATTATAGATAAGTTCCATGATTTGATATGAAATAGGAAGACAATATTGCTAATCCTAAATATACCAAATCTCTTTAAATATTGACATTTAATCTTTTACTCATTCATCTTTGCATAGACCTTCTTCAACATCCAACTCTTCACTAACTGCGAGAACTCATCATTGTCCATGATCTTGGAGAAGATATCCTGGTTGAGTTCCATTCTCTGAATCACCTTATTCAGGAACCGGTCTTCAAAGCCGAATTTAAAGTTCTCGATTGAATTGCTTTTGGCTTGCAGGGATAGGTCTTCATCCAACATCAACTCTGCCTCAATCTGGTCGAAAAACAGCTTGTCTGCCTCCGTGAACTCAGTACCGAACCGGTTATTTAACACTTTGATGATCTCCGAAAGCTGCGCCTGCTCTTCCTTGTTCAGCCGCATGCCTGCCTGGGTGGTGCCTTCCAGACCGTACTCACCCTGGTCTTCCAGGACTATGTTGCCCTCGCTTATTTTCTGTATGCGGTAATACTCCAATGCCACTTCATCATCCAATCTTATCCCACCACCACCGGAATTTCTAGGAAGCTTATTATAGAGTAACCTTCCGTAGGCAAAAAGTTTCTCCATATCTAGGTCATGGAAAGGCATGATTTGGGATAAGAAGGAGTAAAGCCTGATAAATGAAATGAGCGTGTGTTTGAAATCCTCTTTCTCTTCGTCCGTGGGAATACATTTATACCGGTCAACGGCAGGGTCTACTGCTGCATCCAGTTTCTTCTGCATCTTGGCGTTCACCCTTTCCATGGATTTGAAATAAACCTCACAGAATGCATCAACTTCTGACTTCCAGATAATCTGCGCTGACTCAATCTTGTATTTCAAATCAGACAACAAGTTGGGGTCAGTGGGCGTGTCAACCGTAGTCAGTTCATAATAGGGCTGAAAGGAGTTCAGGATATCTTCCTGCTCGTTTGCGAAGTCTAATACAAACGTGTCATCCTTTCCCTTAGCCGTTCTGTTCAGCCTGGACAGGGTCTGAACAGCCTTTACCCCAGACAGCTTCTTGTCAACGTACATGGTGTGTAACAGCGGCTGGTCAAAACCGGTCTGGTATTTATCAGCCACCAACAGGACTTGGTAGGCATCTGTCTCAAACTTTTCCGGCAGTTCTTTTTCCCCGAATCCGTTCAGCGCCACCTCTGTCAATTCACTGCCATTGTCCAAAACTTTACCAGAGAAAGCAACCAATGCCCTTATATCAGAATAGCCTTTCTCTGTGATGTAGCGCTTGAACTCCATGTAGTAGCGCACCGCATGTAGTCGTGAGCCTGTCACCACCATAGCCTTTGCTTTGCCACCGATCTTCTTGGAGACCACCTGCCGGAAATGCTCAATCATGATCTCTGTCTTCTGCGCCAAGTTATGAGGGTGCAGCGAAACATACTTCCCAATGGCTTTGTTTGCCTTCTTTTTGTTGAGCGCAGGGTCATCCTCTATGGCTTTTGTCAACTGGAAGAAGGTCTTGTAAGTGGTATAGTTCTTCAACACGTCATGGATGAACCCCTCCTGTATCGCCTGCCGCATGGAGTATAGGTGGAACGGGCGTGGCTTTCCATCGGCACCTGGTTGACCGAAAACGTTCAGGGTTTTCTCCTTAGGCGTGGCGGTAAAAGCGAAGAAACTCAGGTTGGGCTGCATGCCACGGGCAAGCATTGACTTGCGGATATAATCCTCGGCATCTTCTTCACCAGAATCCGTTTCGCTTTTCTCTGCCTCTTCCAGTGACTTGGCAGCCAATATCTCCTTTATTTTCTTGGAAGACTCACCGTGGGCGGAAGAGTGCGCCTCATCCTGGATAATTGCGTAGCTTCTGGCGGGCAGTTCCTTTACCTTGTCCAAAATAAACGGGAACTTCTGCAAGGTGGTGATGATGATATTGGAACCAGCAACCAATGCATTGGCAAGCTGCGTGGAGTCTTTGTCAATCTTCTGCACCACGCCCTGCTTGTGGTCAAACTGAAAGATGGTGTTCTGCAACTGCTGATCCAATACCTTGCGGTCTGTAATCACTATAACACTATCAAAAACACGTTCATCACTGACATTGTGCAGACTAGATAACCTGTAGGCAAGCCAGGCGATACTATTGCTCTTACCAGAACCGGCTGAATGTTGAATCAGGTAATTCTTTCCGGCACCATTCTCCCGGGCATGTATTGAAATCTTCCGTACCGCATCCAACTGGTGGAATCGTGGGAAGATGATAGTCTCGTTTTTATATTTCTTTCCGTTGCTCTCATACTCACTGATCTGTAAATGGACGAACTTACTCAGGATGTCCATCCATGAATCTTTCGCCCACACTTGCTCCCATAGATAGGAAGTCTTATAACCATCTTGGTTAGGCGGGTTACCGGCACCGTTTTTATACCCTAGGTTAAAGGGCAGGAAACGGGTATTCTTGGCATCCAGTTTGGTAGTCATATAGACTTCGTCTTTGTCTACCGCAAAGTGCACCAAAGCCCTCTTCTTGCCCTGGAACAGTAATTCCTTGGGGTCACGGTCTACCATGTACTGGCGCTTAGCGTCCTCTACATTCTGGTTAGTGAATTGGTTTTTGAGTTCACATGTTGCCACCGGCAAACCGTTAAGACTCAACACCAAATCCAAAGAATTCTCGTTCGATTTGCTGTACTTAACCTGTCGGGTCACCGTGAGTTGGTTAAGATCATACAGCGCCTCCGCCTCAGGGTTCAGATTTGATTCCGGCTTGAAGTAAGCCATGCGAAATTTCACGTTGTAGTCACTGATCCCGTTGCGCAATACATCCAGTGTTCCTCTCAGTTCTAATTCCTTGTAAAGCCGGTGGAGTAGTTTTTTCTCCATCTCATCCCCGTGTATCTGGCTGAGGTTATTCCATGCCTTCGGCTGCGTGGATTGCAGGAATGAGAACACCACTTTCTCATCAAAAGCCAGGTCTTTGTTGAAGCTGAGCCTGTCGCCTTTGGTGTAGCCACCTTGGTCAACCAGGTAATCTTCAATCGCTTCTTCGAAAGTCTGTTCGGTATGGATGCCTGTTGCCATGGGGTCTATGCTAATTCAAGCTGTTGTGAGTTGATTGGTTCTGGTTGATAGTCACGCACATCTATCTTACCAGTTACAGCTTCGGAAATTAAAGCTATGCGGTATTCCTGCATCAATTTGATTTCTTTAAATGCTTTCGCCTTTACCGATTCTATTCTTCTAATATTATCATTAATATGCTGAATTATTTCTATTTGCTCTTTCAAAGATGGAATCGGAATCAATAATTGTTCTATAAAACTCCAACTTGCCCTTGGCATTTTAGACCCATAGGTAGAACTATTCACTTCTTTTATAAAATCACTTGATAGTATTCTATAAAATAGAAACTCAGACCAGATTTCTTCCTTAGGGCGGAAAACCAAAAGTTCACCTGCTGCCACACCTTCTTCTTTTGCTAAGTAAACTTTTGCCAAATATGGTCTTAGCTTACTAAAAAGGACATCACCTTTTATAAAATGTGAACCACATCCTTTAAACTCAAATGAAAGTTCCCCTTCTAATAAACGCCCAGTATTACTTTCAATATTCTCTAATGCTACCTTATGAGAAAGGCTTTTAGTAGATATGCTATCATTAATCAGGTGAACCAGGTACTTTAACTTTTTAGGCTCCCAATGCGCAGGTACTGCACCCAACCAATCAACTCCACTATCTTTTAAAGGGGCATCAGGGTTCAAGCCTTTGGTGACTGCCTCGTTAATGACCGCTGTTTTTTCCTCTTCCAATAAAGCAATCATTTGCTGCTTCTTCTGGATAAGAATATCAAACTGTGATGTTTTGTAATAAAGGAACTCTCCAATTATCCGCTGCTCATTTATTGAAGGCAATGGAACAAACAAGGATTTCAGCAATGATAACGTTATACCTTCCCTTTGCCCATCTCCAACAAGCCCTCTTAACTGCTTATATTTACTTTTAAGAAAAAAGAATAAATAAAGTGGGTTCAGTTTTTCTTCATTACATATAAATCCTGCTAATGATTGATTACATGTAGTTTCTGTTCTAAGTAGAGCAACAGTACCTTTAGTTTTACCTTGACCGTTTAAGGCAATCATTACTGTATCTATGGGTAATATGGAAGCATTAGAATTTTTTAACCCATCATCAGTGATTCTTTCGGCTACTTCATAAACATATTCTTTGTTTACTTCACCAGAAGACATCCATCTTATTGTGCCATTCTCCCAATATTCTGGTCTCTCTTTATTTGGAGTGCCACCCGTTTTAATTTTAGAATAGTAATTTATTTTGGCAAAACCCCATTGTTCAGGTATACTTCCCAACCAATTAAGTCCAGTGTCCTTATAGCTATCATATTTCTTCATCGCCTTATAAAATTAAGAAATAACAGAAGCCACTTCATTGAAAACCTCCTCTTCCAACTTCATGATATCAGCACGAATTTCTTCCAAAGAACGCAATGGTTTGTACTGGTAGAAATACTTGGTAAAGTTAATTTCATAACCCACTTTGGTCTTATCATGGTCTATCCAAGCGTCTGGTACATGTGGTAACACCTCCCGCTCAAAGTATTCTTCTATATCCTCAGTTAAGGGCACGTTCTCGTTGTCTCGCAATGAGGCATCAGGCTTTGGATTGCCTTTTTTATCAGTCACCATTTTACCCTTTTCATCAAGCAATGGTCTCTCAATGGTGATACGGCTGTAGCCGAAATCTTCATTATTGAACAACTTAGAATGTTCCCCCGGCTTGAAGTCACCGTACATCTGGGTTATTTCCTCTATCTGCTTAGGGCTGATTTCATTCCGCTTGTTCCCTAGACTCTTTGACATCTTCTGGTAAAATGAAACAGCATTCACCAGTTGCACCTTACCTTTCCTCTCTTTGGACTTCCGGTTCGTCAGCATCCAGATATAGGTGGAGATGCCTGTATTGTAGAACAACTGATCTGGCAGCGCAATAATAGCTTCCAACAGATCATTCTCAATGATCCACTTCCTGATCTCCGACTCACCGGAACCGGCACCACCTGAGAACAATGGAGAACCGTTGAATACGATACCAATGCGGCTGCCCTCATCGTTCTGCTTCATCTTGCTCACCAGATGTTGCAGGAAGAGCAAAGAACCGTCAGAAATGCGTGGCAGACCCGCCCCAAAACGCCCACCGAATCCTTTCTTTTGGTGCTCGTCCTTTATCTGTTTCTCTGCTTTCTTCCACTCCACCCCGAAAGGCGGGTTGGTAAGGCAATAGTCAAATTTGTGGTTTTCAAGCCCGTCATTGGAGAGTGAGTTACCAAGCTTAATGTTGGTCGGGTTCTGTCCTTTTATGAGCATATCGGCTCTGCAAATGGCATAAGACTCAGGGTTCAACTCCTGCCCAAATACTTCCAGACGAGCCTTTGGGTTCAGTTCTTTCAGGTATTCCTCTGCCACGGATAGCATACCACCGGTGCCTGCACATACATCATACAATGTCTTTACAATACCTTCCTGGGTAAGAATATCACGGTCGTTAAGGAACAAAAGGTTAACCATAAGCCGGATCACCTCCCTTGGGGTAAAATGCTCCCCTGCCGTCTCATTTGATATCTCTGCGAACTTACGGATAAGTTCCTCAAAGATATATCCCATCTCCATGCTGCTTATTTTGCTTGGGTGAAGGTCAATCTCCTGAAACCGCTTTATCACCAAAAACAACAGGTCAGCGTCTTCCAACCGGTTGATCTGATCTTCAAACTTGAAGTACTCAATGATCTCCCTGGAACTGTCAGAGAAACCGTTAATATAGTTTCGTAGGTTGGCAGCCAAGTTATTTGGGTCAGCCACCAATTTGTCAAAGTCAAACTTGCTCCTGTTATGGAAACTCAGCCCCACCTCTGCGTTCAGGATAGGGTCTACGTTTTGGATAGATGTGTTCTTTAACATCTCATACTTACTCAGCACGTTTGGTTTCGTCTTTTCTAGAACACAGTCCAAACGCCTAAGAATAGTTAATGGTAGGATCACTTTGCCATAGTCTGCTTGTTTGTAATCTCCACGCAAAAGGTCTGCCACCGACCAGATGAAATTGGCGTATTCTCTAAAGTTTATCATTATAAGCGTATAGTTCGTCTTTGACTTATTCTTGACAAGATAGCCTTTAGCCTTAATAAAGAAAACCCATAACCTTAGACTGACTGCAATATTTTCATTCTAATCACTCCCAAAAAAGAAAAGCGGCACCGGGGGCTCCGATACCGCTTCTAGCGTAATTCAAAAATTCTTAGGCTTTTAAGTCTTTGTAGGGTGGTTTAAAACCATATCTATTTTTCTTTTCCTAATTTGCCTGTCGTAAACTTCAGGATGGAAACACACACCTTTCATGATACCTCCTTCTAAGCATTCCAAATTGAACTTGAACACAATGAAATCATTAGGTTGGTCATCCCAATCATGAAAGGCTTGAAACAAAACAAACTCCGGCAAGCTTATACTTCTGTAAGTATATTCAACCTCAGCTCCAATATCAGGCTCTTTTATTATAAACTCCTGTTTTATTTCACACCAATCATTTTCATTCCTTGACCCAATAATTACCAGATCATTTAACTTATAAAGTTCAAGAAACAATTCCTTGTCTGATTCATATTCTCTTTCTTGATTCTCCATTTCGTAATCTTCCCACATATTATATTAATTTAGTTGTTAATACCACTTATATAAATTCGTAAAAGATAAGTTTTAAAAATTTTATAATTTATTTCAGGCAGCTATTTTGTCTACAGAAAGACCGTATGTTTCTTTAAATAATCTTTCAACATCCAAGGATGGAGTTATTTTATACTGTTTCACAAAATTTTTTATTACAGTTTTTTTAACCTTGTCAGCATCTTCCTCAAAAACAATTACAGAGTCATGAATTGTAGTCAGAAAAATAGAATTCTTCTTTAACGTTTTTACCACTTTATTAATAATAACATTAGCTTCATAGGTTTGCATTACCTTACTAAGGTACTTATAATCTTCTGTTTTCAGTTTCCTAACAATTTTATAAACATTGGGGAACGCACTTCTAAAAAACATTAATTCTTTAGATTTATCTGAATAATTGTTTTTACAATAAAAAAGAGTAGAGAAAAACAATTGTTTAAATTCTTTCCGGCTGCCTTGGTAACTTATCTCCTTCATCAGGAAGTCATATAGCTTTCCTGACTCGCATAATGTTATATATTTTTTAACATCGTCAGGAATATCAGAACCATACTCTTCAATCAGAAGAGAACAGAAAATAAATGGTTGCGAGTTTTTTATGTCTATGTTAACCAAGGCTTTATCAGGAAATTTTACATGAAAGAGAAATTGCCGGAGACAGCTAGAAAGATTGGTTATAAATGTATAAACTCTTCCAGTATTTTTATCGACCTCAAACGACCACTTCCGATTCCAAAGGTTCATAATGGCGTAAAAATCAGCATTATACTTACGATTCATGATATCAATCAAACTTTCATGGTCTTTGAAATTAGAGCAGCTATATAATTTTCTATCTTTTAAAGGCACTGAATAATAGTCTTTTGTGGTTGAACTATCGACTATTTGAAGGAAGTTATTATATATATTCTTAACCGGTAAACTTTTAATCAAACTTATTGTCTCTGTTAATTTATGGTCTATGTAGTTTAAAGCAGTATCATGGTCAATATGTATATATCTTAGTTGAGAAAGAACGTAATGTGCTTCCTTTGACCATTCAGTGGACTGTTTCTTTTTTAATTTTGTGGCAAACCTTTCATTCAATATCAATACCTCCTTTGCTTTGGATTGGTACTTCCTGGATATCGCATATCCTTTGGACTCTTCATCTGTTTTGAAATGGTTGTCAGTTATTATAACATTCCATCTCAGTAAATCTTCTAATACCTTTTTATACTTACAACCAAGAATTGATTGTAAAGTAGCTGCATGCAATGGAATCAATCCATTTCTTTTCTCTCTCGAGAATATACTCATCTCAATAATTTTAGACAATACATATGCATACTTATCCTGATGATCATTTAAATACCTTTCAGTATTCTCAGCAAGAATTAATTCTTTAAGATTTACTTTACTTGGGATATATAATTTCCTTTCACCCTCTTTTAATACTTTGTTGTTTTTCATATTCAACTTCTTTTTTTATTATTTATATATCCATTATATAAACAACAGGTAGGAAGTTTTAAAAAATTACTCAAAGCAAGTATTAACTTATACATTTAAAAACACTAACTATATTATACAAGTAAAAAGGTATAAAATATACAAAGTTAAAATATTATTTTATTTTCATATAAATCATTAATCTCTTCTCTTACTCTGTATAGGTAATATATATATAGACAGTAAAAAACCCAGTAAAATGCATAGAAATGCTCTTTTTTGAGGTTTTATATATTTTGTATTTTTCACCTTTTTGTTTAACATGTTCCTATTACATTGTATCATCATGTAATACTTTCATTATTAAACTACAACAATCTAACTAAGGCAGATCATTATATAGTCTTTCAATTTCATCTACCGGACTTTTAATCTCTGTTTCAACGGGGATAGTGCCCACCAGGTCAACATCTATTTTTAAATTATTCAACGCTTCCTTAAACCCACTGATTTCGATTCTGAGGTTCAAACCATTAACATCATCACTCATAAATTTGATTACTATACCTCTACTACTCATCATTTATATAATTTTTATATTGTATATATCCGTGGCAAAACCCATATCAGGAAAAATCCCCAAAATTGGTGGAAAAAAAGTAGAAAGTGGAAAACCTAAATAGATATATACCTATAAAAGGAAAGGATATGAATAGGTTTAAAAGTATAAAGGCAAGAGTTAGAACGATGCAGGAATTGGATGTGGCAATCTTGATGCTTCAAAAAAACGGTTATCACTTAAACAAATCTGAGACCCTGGATTTAGCTGTCAGAAGGCTGATAGAAGCTATAAAAAAAATGAAATAAATTTTATGTTAGAGGAATTAATCGAAAAAGGCAAAGTAAGTTATATGACCAAAATCGGAAATATATCTTATTGTATCACTTTGATTATGAATGAGAAAATAGAAATACACTATGACTATATGGTTTCCATAAACAGCCTAGAACCAGAATTGGAACGTATTATACATAATCAACTACAAACGTGTAAGTATAGGACAATTGCTATTTGTTTAATGGAAACTATAGCTTACCCACCCTTACCGCTCATTCAATTATTAAATTTAGTGGTTTCGATAGAAGATACACAAGATGGTCAACCAGTTATTTATAAAGATAAAATTCCAATTTTATCATATAACCAATTCACTCAGATTCTTGAACATGAGTAAGCTGTATCATTCAAAATATTGGGTTAAACTTTGTTTCGTTCCATTTATTGGTACATTGTATAAAGAAAAATGTAATCGCCATGAAATCTTTAAAAGACATTCAACAACAATATTTTGGGAAGCACATCCCCTATTCAATTTTGTTAAGTCTAGAAGAGTGGAAGGCAAAAAGAAAGGAAATCATAGATAGGGCTAAGAACACATGCGAAAAATGCAAAGAAGAATGCATTGAAGGGTACATGCCCACATTGGTAGGCTCTATTACTGTAGAACGCCCATACATTTGGGAAGAGGTAGAAAGGGAAATAGAAATAAAAGATTTTTATTCAGGCGAAGTGATTGACACTTATACTGTGCCCGATGTAATAATATCTTTCCAGAATGATCCACTTTTCGCTCACGTTCACCATACATATTATCTGGCTAACCGGCTGCCGTGGGAATATCCGAATGAAAGCTTACTATTAGTTTGTCATAAATGCCATCTTAAAATACACCAGGAAGAATCTATACCTTTCTATCAGGATGAAAAGCAATCAAGCTTTAAAAATCTTACTCCATGTAATAGGTGTGATGGAACAGGGCATTTACCCCAATATGATCACGTAGAGAATGGAATCTGTTTCCGCTGCAACGGCAACTGCTTTGAGGAATGGATAGACTAAACAGGTTAGTTACCACAAAAAGCTTTTCCCTTTTTTAAAGTTTGGAATGAACGATTCTTACAACAAGGTTTAAAAGTTGAATAATAGTCTTACTACATTTTTAATGTTCTGTTTTTCTTCATATAGTCATTCAAACAGGTCCAATAGACTCTATAAAGCTTTCTAGTAAAATTTACAAAAGCTTTAAAATCCTTAGAACTCAAACCCCCTCTCTAATTTAAATAAAGTGGGATTTAAGTTCTACAAAAGGTGATCCTTATATTTTTCCTTTTATTCTTATACCAAATTATTTCCTAAATTTTTTACCTGATGTTCCAGTGGTAGAGACCCGTCAATGCAAAGCTTGTTTCATGTTGGCTATCTATTTCATCCAGGTAAACGTAGCATTTCTCTTTGTCCACTCCCTTGATTAGGAACTTAGCCCCCTTATTAAATAGAATTTCTTGTTCCGGAGGATTATTGGTTAAATTAGATATATCTCTTGCTAGGCTATTTTTAGGTAATGTTTGAATTTGCCATACAAGTTGATCATTCCCCCAATCTTCTTTAGAAGTTGACAAGAAGTATGGTAAAACAAAAGTACGCCCCATCTTAGATTCAAACCAGTTTAACACCTCTTCGTCATCTGAAACCTCCGTCTCCATTCTAAACGCCAATGCATTGTTAAATGGGGGTATTTTGTTCAGCACGAAACTTAGATACTCTGAATAAAGGATTTTATCAGCACGCTTATGTGTATTCCCATTTCTTAGATCATGGTTAACCCAACTTGATGTTTTGCTGGCGGTATACGTCAAAACAAGAAATGCTTCCTCTTCGGTCAGGTTATGATCTATCATACCCTTTAGATTCCTGTCTAGTTTGACGTCTCCATTCCTGTAACTATCGAACCAGACTTTGAATCCACGGAATGAATCCCTAAGGTTGTCATCCCAATTTTTTTCTAACTGGTCATTCAGACTGAAAAGCTTCTCAATATCAATCATGTGTAAATCATAAGTTATGGTCACTATTTAAGATCAGTTTCAATATTCAGACTTCTAACTATAACTAAATAAAAACTATGCGTGAATTGGTAAAAAGAGAAATCGACAAATTCATATGTCAATAATCAAGGCTGCATCTAATGTAAGGGAGGTTGAAGCAGTATTAGATGTATTTACCAGGATGAGGGCGCTGACAGACGAACTTCCGGTCGGTACTGGTAAAACCGGTGCAAAGCGTGGGCTTAAACCAAAGGCACAGCAGTAATAGATTCATTTTTGATCTAAGACGGTCTAAGCCATTTTAAGAGGCAGCTATAAAAGTAGCTGTCTCTTTCACTTCAATGCCATACAGAAGCTTCTAACTACCTAGAATATTGTATTAGATTTATATCCTCCATGAATAGCCTATACTAACATTGGTGCCAGTTGTACTAACAAATCTAAAAAAAGTTAGTACAATTAAAAGCCTTAAAAGCATAAAAGCCTGACTATCAAAATGATAATCAGGCTTTACTGTTAGTACAATGTTGTCCGACCAGGTTTCGAACCTGGACTCTTCTGAACCAAAATCAGACGTGTTGCCAGTTACACCATCGGACAATCTCCCTTAGACAGCGTTGCTATCGTTTGGTGATGCAAAGGTAGGAAAGATTTTATTCAGCGCAAATTTTAGGAATAAAATTTTTCAGAAAATTTATTCCATAATCCGCTCCAGGGCGGTGTCATAGCTGTTTTTGATGTCCTGGATAGCATGGAACGTCTCCCCGTCTACCACGCAGTTCTGGGCCGTTACCGTACCAAGTTTCGTGAAAGTCAGGCCGTTGCCAGACACCAGTTTCTCAAACGCCTCCTGCTGGGCAGGGCTTACGCTTACCACCACGCGGCTCTGGCTCTCGCCGAACAGGTAGGCATCTTTCCGGAAATTTTTATCGGTGACCACGTCAAACCCGAACTCATTGGCCATGGCAGATTCCAGCAAGGTGATGTACAGACCACCGTCGGCACAGTCATGGGCAGATTGTACCAAACGTGCTTCAATCAACTCTTTCACGGTCTTCTGCACCAGTAGTTCCTCGTCCATGTCAAAAGCAGGGGCCGGTGACAGTTTCACGCCTTGGTACGAGTACAGGTATTCGCTGGAAGCGATGTCATTTTTAGCGGCACCTAATAAATAGATGGCATCCCCTTCGTTCTGGAACGCCAGGGTCATCACGTTGGCTTTGTCCTCCACAATGCCCAGCATACCAATAGTTGGGGTCGGGAACACAGGTCCTTCATCTGACGACTGGTTGTAAAAGCTCACGTTTCCGCCGGTCACGGGCGTACCCAGGGCAGTACACGCTTTGCCCATGCCTTTGATAGCGCCCACAAACTGCCAGTACACCTCGGGCACATACGGGTTCCCGAAGTTGAGGCAGTTGGTAATGGCCACAGGCTCACCGCCCGAGCAGACAATGTTACGGGCGGCTTCGGCCACGGCAATGGCAGTGCCCTGCTCAGGGTCGGCGTTTACGTAGCGGCTGTTGCAGTCAACGGTGATGGCAATGGCTTTGTCAGACCCTTTCACCTTCACAATGCCTGCATCTGCCGGGCGGTTGGTGGTGAGGGTAGACGCGCCAATCATGGAGTCATATTGCTTGTACACCCAGCGCTTAGAGGCAATATTGGGGTGCGTGGCCAAAAACTCAGCTACTTCTTTATAGTTAGTTGGCTCCTGCACCGAGTCAATGGTGAATTTCTGGGCTTCTGCAAAGTACGCTGGCTCGCGGTATTCTCTATGATATACGGGAGCACCGCCTCCCAAAACTAAATCTTCGGCGGGCACATCAGCCACTAGCTCACCGTTCTGGTAGTAGCGTAGGCGTTTGGTATCGGTTACTTCGCCAATCTGGGCGCAGGACATATCCCACTTGTCGCAGATTTGGTAAATCAGGTCTTCAGAGCCTTTTTCCATGACCACTAGCATGCGCTCCTGGCTTTCAGAAAGCAGAATCTCGAAGGGTTGCATGTTGGCCTGGCGGGTAGGCACCTTGTCTAGCCAGATTTCCATGCCGCTTTCGCCTTTGGCGCTCATTTCAGAAGTAGAGCAGGTAATCCCGGCCGCACCCATGTCTTGCATGCCTACCACTTTGCCGGTTTCCAGAATCTCCAGCGTGGCTTCCAGCAAAAGTTTCTCCTGGAACGGGTCACCCACTTGCACAGACGGCAAGTCGTTCACAGAATCCTCGGTGATATCTTTACTGGCAAACGCCGCGCCGTGTATCCCGTCTTTGCCGGTGGCAGAACCGATGATAAATACCGGGTTTCCTGCTCCGTGCGAGGTGGCGCTGGCGGTTTTACCTACTTCCACAATACCCGCCGAAAAGGCGTTCACCAGCGGGTTCACGTTGTAGCAGTCGTCAAAGAACAGCTCGCCGCCCACGGTGGGTATCCCGAACGCGTTGCCGTAATCGCCAATTCCTTTCACCACGCCTCTTAACAGACGCTTGGTTTTGTCTGAGTTCAGGTTCCCGAAACGCAGGGAGTTCAGCTGCGCGATGGGCCGGGCACCCATGGTAAAGATATCGCGGTTAATGCCGCCCACGCCCGTGGCCGCGCCTTGGTACGGCTCCAAGGCCGACGGGTGGTTGTGTGATTCTATTTTGAAAGAGCAGGCCAAACCGCCGCCAATGTCTACCAGACCGGCGTTCTCTTCGCCCGCCTTCGCCAGCATGCGCGGCGAGTCTTTGGGCAGGGTTTTGAGCCACACAATGGAGTTTTTGTACGAGCAGTGCTCAGACCACATCACTGAGAAAATACTCAATTCAGTGAAGTTGGGCGTGCGGCCCAGTATTTCTTTGATGCGGTCAAACTCTTCGGGTAACAGGCCCAGTTTCTGGGCGGTATCAACGGTGGTGAGCGTGGTCTGGGTTTCCAAGACGGATGTTGGTTTGGTAAGACGAGGGCAAAAATAAAGATTTCTTTGAGAAGCAGCGGCCTAAATGCACACTCTTTTACTAGGCGTTTCCGGCCTGTTTTTCAGAAAACAGCTCCAAAACAGGAAACTTCAGCTCTGGACTTCCCTTGTGAGCACCGGAAATTCCTCAACCCAAGCCGTGGCTTGCCAGCGCCATGTGTGCTTGCTGCCCCACCCTTTCCCCTGCCAACAGGGATCTCCCCTGGCTACCCCTGCAGAATGTTCCCCTCTCAGGAGAGCCTTGCCCTTCCGGAATTCTACTCCGGAAGCAATCTGCCAGGGAGTTCAACTCCCCTTTTTATCTGCGGCTCCCGGCGGAGTGGAACTCCGCAGCAGGCAGGTTCGGGAGTAGAACTCCCGAATAGCTGGACCAGCTGGACGGAACCTCCCGAACAGCTTGGGCTAAAAACAAAGGCACCTATTCTCTTTTGTCCTCCTGTGAGGATCTTGGTGGAGAACAAGAGAAACCTGTTTTGACTGCCTCTGCCGTTCGCCTGCCAGGTTCTTCCAGAATTATGCGAGCTGGGCAGTGCGTTTCCGGGCTGTTTTTCTGAAAACTGCGTCAAAATGAAGGAATTGTTACGACTAGGTTAGTGAGTTGTGACGGGCCGGTTAAGTTTTGGTTAAGCTTGCCGGCGGGGCTGGATTGGCTCCAAAGGACTTCGTAGACTTACACAGGTTCTCAAATTAACCGCCCGAAACCATGGCAACTACAGAGAAAAACACCGTCACGCTGGTAGTCTACTACAACGCCACCCAACCCATTGCCACACTTATCTTAGACAAGGAAGACGAATATCTGGCGTGGCTGGTAGACAGCCTGGACGTGGTTCCCTGCGGAAACTACTATTGCCTGCGGCTGACCTGCGCGCAGGAGTTCCGGCAGGCCCGCCGCATTTTCCCGGCCATTGGCTTCACCAGCCGGCATGTGCGGTTTAGGGGAGTTTTAAGAAAAGCAGCCCAGAAACGCATTTCTCCCTCGGCGGCGCCGGAAGAAAGAACGGTGGTTTTTCAGGAGCAGCCCACCACGTTTGCGGTGAAACTGGCCGCCTTCACCGGGCTTCGGTTTGACTGGATAAAGTCTGTTTTCAAAACCTCGTTAACCGGCATATAAGATGACTACCGCCACCACCCTTTGGTTCTACCTGAAATCGGCTTCGCCAATCTACACCTACACATTGCCCAGTCAGGACAAGCGGCTCCCGCAGGTGTTGGAAGATGTGCGCATGATTAAGCACGGCAGCCACATTTTCATTCATTTGCGCAGTGAGTTTGAGTGGGAACGGGCCCTGCATTTGCTAGGCGAAACCAAAATAGCCAACCGACTTTCCCCTTCCTCGGCGGCTTAGTTATTACGCTTCTCCCGGCCCATTTTGGCTGATAACCCGCTCGTATTGATAATACCAACGCCGGTACCGCAGAAAAGAAAACGCCAGAAACAACAAAGCCACCAGCCAAAGCGGCGGCGACAGCAGAAACCCTAGCAGCAGCCCCATGAACAGGAAAAACACTTGCTGCAAGTACGTTTCCTGCGCAGAACCGGGCCGGTAGAGCAGTGTCAAAAGCAGCAAGAGGTACCCCACCCCGAACAGGCAAAGCTGCCCCAAAGGCCAAAGCGTTTCCCAGTGCCCGGCAAACCTGAACAGGAAAAAGAACTCTGGCAACAGCAGCACCCCAAACAACAGCGCTTGCTGCAAGATTCTAGCCGCAGACGTAAACGGTAACTGCCGGATCACCTTCAATTCCGCCTCCTGAAACTCTTGGACCCGTTGCACCAGCATGGCATGCGCCGTGGCGGCAATCAAGAAACCTACCTGTGTTGGTCGTAGGTCAAATTCCGGGTACGGGTACAGGTGCATGAACCCCAGCAACACAGCCACCGCCAACAATTTGGTCAGGAGCAGCATGACCGGTTCCTGGTGCAGGAAAAACCGGAGCGGCCACAAAAACGGCGGCCACGGCCAGGAAGGCAGTTTCAACCAGGGCTTTCCGCGCTGCGGAACTCTATAGCCCGAAAGCTTTTTCTGCAGAAGTTTCACCGTCACCAGCAGCAAGCCCACCTGAAACACCAGTACCAGTAACATAGCCCAATAGCTACCCGTGTACACGCCTACAATTCCCAGCCACCCCGTGTACGCCACCGCCGGGAGAAACACGCCCAAATACGCCTTCGCCCAACTGAACCTCAGCTCCTTTTCTGGCAGCAACGAAGCCAGGTACAGAAACTCGTTCTCCGGCGCTTGCAGCACTTTCAAGAGGAATTGCAGACATTTTAGGTAGTACAGGAAGAACACGCCCAGTACCAGCAACGTGAACATCGGCGAAGCCGCCACCCCAGACAAAAACATGGGGCTGATTAAGAACGAGGCCGGTTGCTGCACTCCAAACATCAGGAAAAACACCACCAGAAAGAAACCGGCGTTTCTGGTGTAGAACTGTTGCACCACCACCTTGCGCAGCACCGCGTCCAGGGCCTTCATCTTACGCGTTGGTGACTAAAGTGAGCATTTGGTTTTGCACCAGCCACGTGGCGGTGAGCGGCAAATCTGGCATTTCAATGTCCTGGTGCGAGGTCAGCAGGAAACTAACGCCTTGCCCGTGGCACGCCTTAATTAAAGCGTACATGGCTTGCACGGTGGCGGTATCCAGGGTGATGAGCGGCTCGTCCAGTAGAATCAGGCGTGGCGTGCCCAGAAACGCCAGCACCAGCGACAGCTTCTTCTGCATGCCGCTGGAATACGTGCCCGTGGCTTTGTGCAGAAACTCTTCCGCACCTAAAGCCTTGGCTAACTGCGCCGCCTGCCCGTGCGGGGCTTGGCGGGCTTTGGCAAACAGGTTCACCAGTTCCTGCCCCGTAATAAAGGACGGGTACAGCGGCTCAGCTTCGCCGAAACTGATGTGTTGCCGATGGAGCACCGGCTGTTGCGACAGCGCCACCGTTCCATTTAAAAAGAGGTCTCCTTTATACGGCAGCAACCCCGCCAGCACTTTAAACAAAGTGGTCTTGCCCGAGCCGTTCCGGCCTTTGACCCAGTGAATGCCCGGCGGCACCGTGAGTTGCTGAATCTCCAGCACGGGTGCGTCTGCGTAAGATTTAGAGAAGCCTTGAAAGGTGAGCATAGTTAGACACGCATTTGGTTTTAAAACTACCTGCGTTTCAAATTAGTATGGCGGGCGCAATGAAAATAACCAGGCACCTGTTTTCGGCCTGTTTTTGGGAAAACAGGCCGAAAACAGGTGCCTCCTGCGCCGCTTTCCTTACCGGCAAAAAGCCGCCTAAAACTTTTTCACTACTTCTATGGAAATCAAGACAGAATGCCCTATTTTTGCAGCCTGAAAGAAGTGAGTATCTATCTAAATTCTTATAAACCAACCAAATGGCGAATATTGGCAGAATTACCCAAGTAATCGGCCCTGTAGTGGACGTTAGCTTTTCGGGTGAGAATTCTAAGTTGCCCAACATCATGGATGCCCTGGTAGTGACGAAGGACAACGGTGCCCGCGTGGTACTGGAGACCCAGCAGCACTTAGGCGAAGACAGAGTACGTACCATTGCCATGGACGCAACCGAAGGGTTGACCCGCGGCATGGAAGTAACTGACCTGGCGGCTCCTATCTCTATGCCTACCGGCGACAACGTGCTAGGCCGTCTGTTCAACGTGATTGGTGATGCCATTGACGGTATTCCGCAGCCTGCCAGCCAACTGGACCTGCCTATTCACCGCAATGCGCCTAAATTTGAAGACCTTTCTACCTCTACTGAGGTATTATACACCGGTATCAAAGTAATTGACCTGATTGAGCCTTACTCTAAAGGAGGTAAAATCGGTTTGTTCGGGGGTGCCGGGGTAGGTAAAACCGTATTGATCCAGGAGTTGATCAACAACATCGCCAAAGGCCACGGTGGTCTTTCTGTGTTTGCCGGGGTGGGTGAGCGTACCCGTGAAGGGAACGACTTGCTGCGTGAGATGATTGAGTCTGGCATCGTGAAATACGGTGACGAGTTCATGGAATCTATGGAGCACGGCGGCTGGGACTTGTCTAAAGTAGACGCTAACGCGTTGAAAGAGTCTAAAGCTACCTTCGTGTTCGGGCAGATGAACGAGCCTCCTGGGGCCCGTGCCCGTGTGGCCTTGTCTGGTTTGACCATTGCCGAGTCTTTCCGGGACGGTGACGGTACCGGTGCCGGCCGTGACATCCTTTTCTTCATTGACAACATCTTCCGTTTCACCCAGGCAGGTTCTGAGGTATCAGCCCTTTTGGGTCGTATGCCTTCTGCGGTGGGGTATCAGCCAACCTTGGCTACGGAGATGGGTGCCATGCAAGAGCGTATCACGTCTACCAAGCGTGGCTCTATCACGTCTGTACAGGCCGTTTACGTACCTGCAGATGACTTGACGGATCCGGCTCCAGCAACCACCTTTGCTCACTTGGATGCCACCACCGTACTTTCCCGTAAAATCTCTGAGCTTGGTATCTACCCTGCGGTAGACCCTCTGGATTCTACGTCCCGTATCTTGACCGCTGACATTGTAGGCGAAGAGCACTACAACACTGCCCAGCGCGTGAAAGAGATCCTGCAGCGTTACAAAGAACTGCAAGACATCATCGCCATCTTGGGTATGGACGAATTGTCTGAAGAAGACAAACTGGTAGTTCACAGAGCGCGCCGTGTGCAGCGTTTCTTGTCGCAGCCGTTCCACGTAGCCGAGCAGTTCACCGGCTTGAAAGGGGTATTGGTTGACATCAAAGACACCATCAGAGGCTTCAACGAGATCATGGACGGTAAGCATGACAACCTGCCTGAGGCCGCCTTCAACCTGGTAGGTACCATTGAAGACGCCGTTGCCAAAGGACAGAAAATGCTGGCCGAAGCAAAGTAAACTTTGAGTTCTGAGTCTTGAGTTCTGAGTCTTGAGTCTTCTAAAGATTCTAGTTCAGAGTTTAAGACTCAGAATATAATTAGTTTTATTCCTTCTAAGTCCTAATTCTGAATTTATCAAAAGATAGACTCAAGACTCAAGACTCAGAACTCAGAACTCATAGCAATGTATTTAGAGATCATCACCCCAGATAAGAGAGTATTTGAAGGCGACGTGACTTCAGTGAAGTTTCCGGGCATCAATGGTGGGTTTGAAGTGTTGAACAATCACGCCGCCCTCATCAGTGCCCTGGCCAACGGACCGGTGCGCATTACCCCTGCCTCTGGTGCTCCCGTTGAGTTCCAGATTGACGGTGGGGTGGTAGAAGTGCTGGACAACAAAATCATTGTACTGGCCGAAGCTGTCACTGCCTAAGTCTTTCCTGTTTTCATCTTTGAAAGCCCGCCCTTCTGCCAAGAAGGCGGGCTTTCGCTTTTATAGGCGTTTGGGATGTGTTTTGGGAAAAGTAGGCCAAAAACGGAAAGGAAAACAATAACACTTATCACATAGAATCTGTAAATCTTTCTTCCATTGAACAGTCTTTGCCGCTCTCTCCTATCATCTTAGCTTCCCATTCTTTTTCTCTCTTTTGTCATCCAGAAAGGATCGAACAGCATTCCTATAGCCATCAGTTCTCTACATTAATTCCCTTCATTCCCGCCGGAAAAATGGCAGCATAGGCTGGTATTCAAATTTACTTGAAGTCAAATTCATTAAAGTCCGCCCACAGGGTCCTTTCAGGATGACAAAAGAGAGAATAGAACACGAAAGATAAAATTGACTGTAAGAAAGGATAAAGGAATCAAAAAATTTTATGTTCAAGAATAATAGAAAAATGATGAGAAAGAAGAAAAAGCCCAATGTAAAAATGCCACAGCTACGTAACTTACGCTCCTACTGAAATACCGCTATCACGGGCAATACCTTTCACATTCTTAATTCCTAATTCTGAATTCACAAGCTGTGTCTATAAACCCTAAAACCACCCCTATCTACCAAACCTCGGTTTTCACCTTTGACGACCTGAACGCGCTGGAAGCCTACTTTGAGGAGCCCGGCCAGAGCTATATGTACACCCGTTACGGCAACCCCAACAATGAGGAGCTGGCGCAGGAGATCAACCGGCTGGAGCAGGGGCAGGGGGCGGTCATCACCTCCTCAGGCATGTCAGCGATTTTGACGGCGGTGCTGGTGTACGCCAAGGCCGGTGACCACGTGCTGTGCGCTGAGGAGATTTACGGGGGCTCGTCGTCGCTGCTGTCGCAGGAGCTTACCCGGCTGGGGCTGGAGGTAACCTACGTGCCTTCGGCCGAAATCTATGCGCTGGAGGGGTATGTGCAGCCCAACACCAAACTGCTGCTGGCCGAAACCATCAGCAACCCCATGATGGTGGTCACTGACCTGGCCCGGCTGGCCGAAACCTGCCACGGCAAAGGGATCAAACTGGTGGTAGACAACACTTTCGCCTCGCCTATCCTTACCCGGCCGCTGGCGCTGGGGGCTGACCTGGTGATCCACAGCGTGACCAAATACCTTGCCGGCCACAGTGACGTGACCGCGGGCGTGGTCATTGCCCAATCTGAAGCAGATGCCAAACGCGCCGCCCAGATCATGCGCACCTGGGGCCTGAACCTGAGTCCGTTTGACAGCTGGCTGGCCGCCCGAAGCCTCAAAACCCTCAAGCTGCGCATGCGTGCCCATGCGGCCAGCGCCCTGGCCGTGGCCCAGTGGCTGGCGCAGCACCCCAAAGTACAGGCTGTTTTCTACCCCGGCCTGGCCTCACACCCGCAGCATGAACTGGCCCAAACACAGGGCAACGGCCTTTTTGGGGGCATGCTGTCCTTTAGAATGGCAGATGACCAAGAGGCCGTGAACCGGTTCATGAGAGCCTTGCAGCAGATACCCTTTGCACCGTCATTGGCGGGGGTCACCACCTCTCTCTCCTACCCGTTGGGTACGTCGCACCGCGGGCTGACCCGGGAGCTGCAGGAGAAGATGGGCATAACCGCGGGGCTCATCAGGCTGTCAGTGGGCATTGAAGACGCAGCCGAGATTATTGCCGATCTGGAGCAAGGACTGGCAGCGGTGTAGCCTTTCTGTTTTCGGGCTGTTTTTCTGAAAACAGCCCGAAAACAGAAAGAGGAATAGCCGTTTACCGCTGGCCCGGGTACGCGTGAGGGATAGCAGCGGAAAGCCCACAGGGCGAGGCACGAGCCCGAGGACTTGCAGCGGATAGCCCGACCCGCCAGGGGCACGCCCTGAAAGAGTTCTGAGTCTTAAGTTCTGAGTCTTGAGTCTTGAATTTGGAGTAGGCCTGGAATAAACATTGCACCTTTTTCTCAAACGACTGTTTGAATTCGCCTTTTGTGATGCAGGTGAAAATATAAAGCCCCTGTATTCCTTTTCCCCTCGCACCGGCGCGCTTCCAAACTGCTCAGAAACTGCTTAGGTAGAACCTTCATCTGCTCTGTTTTGCCTGCAATTCAACTGGATACCAGCTCTGACCTGACCAACAACTCACACCCCCTGCTCTAGTTTCCCACCTTTAGATTATCTTCAGTTTGGGGCTGTTTTGAGAAAAGTAGCCCTAAAACAGAAAGACGCTTACCTTTGCACCATGCTTCACCGTTTAATGAGCTGGTTTACCGGGAAAGGGCAACCCGCCCCGGCAGATGACACTCCTGTTGATATGAAATACTTACTGGTGGGCCTTGGCAACATTGGCCCTGAATATGCGAATACCCGCCACAACATTGGGTTCATGGTGCTGGATCACCTGGCGAGCAAGCACGGGGTCTCTTTTGACACCGGCCGCCATTCGTTTGTGACTGAATTCAAGACCAAGGGCAAACACTTTACACTGGTCAAACCCACTACCTACATGAACCTGAGCGGCAAGGCGGTGGCGCACTGGCTGAGCGTACTCAAGATCCCGGCCTCGCAGATGCTGGTGATCACAGATGACCTGGCGCTTCCGTTTGGCAAACTCAGAATGCGGGCCAAAGGCAGCGCGGGCGGCCATAACGGGCTAAAGCACATTGAAGAGACGCTGGGCACGAATGAATACCCGCGGCTTCGGTTTGGGGTAGACGCGCAGTTCTCCAAAGGCCGCCAGGTAGATTATGTGCTGAGCCCGTTCTCAGAAGATGAGCAGATTGACCTGGGCACCTACATTGAGAAAGCCGGCGACATGTGCATTTCGTTTGGGGCCATAGGCCTGGAGCGCACCATGAATTTCTTCAACAAGTAAGGTGTTGAGGCCCCCAAAAAGATGGGTCTGGAAAAAGTATTCAAGTTTTTGGGGCTGGTCTGACTTTCTATCCCGGGTCTTTACGTTCTGCTGAACGACTGGCATGTGTACTACAAAGGGAAACCCTAGCCAGATACAAAGCCGCTTCTCAGGACCTGGCTGTTCCTTTACCTCCGTTTAGCAAGACAGGAGATAAGATTTCAACCCGTTTTAAAGATGACACTCCTGCCTTAGCTATGCGCGCCCCCCTACTGGTGAAAGATGAACAGGAAATTGGAACTATGCGCGTATTACATTTCACGGGTGGGTTTTCTATTTATTCCTTACATATTGATGAGATGAAAAGAGAAGCACCCAAGCAAGCGGCTTGACTTCTAATAGGTGGGGAAACCATACAAAGGGTTTGCCCCAGCAGAGAAACTAATTTTACAAGTGCTGCCAGAGTGAGGTATTTCCTGGCTACCGCATAGCCAAACGTCCTTCTGTTTTGGGGCTGTTTTCTGAAAAACAGCCCCAAAACAGAAGGACGTTCTTTTTCTGGCCCGCCCCGCCGCCTGAGTTCTTCTAAACCCGGGGCTCCTTTTCCCGTCTTCTATAGAGGAACTTACTGCAAACCAGGGTATAGATATGGAAGACATGTTTTTCAAGAACTGGGACGGGATACTACGGGTGGTGTTGATGTCATTGCTGGCATACGTGTACCTGATAATTGTGCTTCGCGTTACCGGCAAGCGCACCCTCTCCAAAATGAACGCCTTTGATTTCATTGTGACGGTGGCCTTTGGGTCTACCCTGGCTACCATCATTCTCTCCAAAGACGTGACGCTGGCCGAAGGGGTAGTGGCGCTGACCATGCTGACCCTGCTGCAGTACATCATTACGTGGCTTTCTGTGCGGTCTAAGGCAGTGTCTGAGCTGGTGAAGTCAGAGCCCCGGTTTCTGTACTACCAGGGCAAATTCCTGGAGAAGGCGCTGCAGGAGGAACGGGTAACCCAAGACGAGGTGCTGGCCGCCATGCGCAGCAGCGGTATTTCTGGTCTGGAACAGGTAGAGGCGGTAGTGCTGGAGACCAGCGGCAGTATGAGCGCCCTTAAAAAGCAGGAAGGCACGGCCCCCACCGTACTGCACAATGTAAAAGAGGCATAATTCAGCTGGTTTCAGACGGGAGACGGCACGGGTGCAGCTCTTTCTGAAGATATCCCAGTGGAAAACATTAGAAGGAGACGCTCTCCCTGGCTCTTAAATTTATGTGCTGGCCCCGCAGGGCCAGGCGTTAGTTCAACGGAGGGTTCTGGGAGTTCATGACTTTCTGCAACTGCGCCAGCTGTTGCTGGACCAGTGCCAGTTGCCCCTTTTCCCGTTCCCGCTCCAGCCTGATGCGCCTCAGCTCAAAGTGCAGCATCACCTGCCTGGCCAGCACCTCCAGCGCCAGCCGCTGCTCCTGGGTGAGAATACGCGGCTGGGTGTCTATCACACAGAGGGAGCCAAGGGCATGGCCCTGCGGGGTCACCAGCGGCACGCCGGCGTAGAACTTGATATTGGGGTTACCCGTTACCAGGGCGTTGTCTTTAAACCGATGGTCTGTGGTGGCATCTTCTACCTCAAACAGCCCGTTGCCCTGAATGGCATGGTGACAGAATGAAACAGACCGCGGCGTCTCTGAGATGGTCAGCCCCAGTTTTGACTTAAACCATTGCCGGTCTTTTGACAGCAGGGAAATAAGGGAGATGGGCACCCCGCACACCTGTGACGCCAGCTCCGTGAGTTCGTCCAGCTCCTCTTCTGCGGTAGTGTCTAAGAGTTCATATTCTGCCAACGCCTCTAAGCGCAGCTCCTCGTTTTGGGAAGGGGTGTTTCCTGGAGAAAACTCGGCTATGGCATTTCATTTGGCTTAGGGGTGGTCAAATTTCTTGTGGCAAAGGTAATTGTCAACCCCGTGGCCGGACCAAAAAATCGTTGAAATAGAAATATACCCCGTTGAAACTGAGCTTTCACTAGTTACTGACTAGGCTGATTTTCAGCAATTTCCTACTTTTGCGCGCTCAATTCGGCAACATGGTCAAAATTCTCACCCTCTACCGCAATGCCTTTGGCGGCCTTTCCCGGGAGGCCTGGCTGTTGGCGGCGGTGATGTTCATTAACCGGAGCGGGGCCATGGTGGTGCCGTTCCTAAGCGTGTACCTGACCGAGTCTCTGGGGTTCAGCGTGAGGGAAACGGGTATCTTGCTCAGCCTGTTTGGGGTGGGTTCTATGTGCGGCACTTTTCTGGGCGGCTGGCTCACTGACCGCATTGGCCATTTCAGGGTGCAGTTCTTCAGCCTGGTTCTGGGCGGAGGCTGGTTTTTTGTGATGGTGCAGCTACAGCGGTTTGAATTGTTTGCCGGGGGTATTTTCCTGCTCAGCCTGCTCACTGAAAGCCTCAGGCCGGCCAACGCCTCTTCGGTGAGCTCGTATGCGCGCCCTGAGAATGTCACCCGCGCGTTCTCCCTTAACCGCATGGCCATCAACCTGGGCTTTTCCATTGGCCCGGCGCTGGGCGGTGTACTGGCCACCGTTTCCTACCAGTGGCTCTTCATGGCAGACGGCCTGACATGTATCACTGCGGGGGCTATCTTCTACTTCTACTTTCGGCACCGCCAGGGCCACGCCCCACTGCCCAAACCGGCAGAGGCCGCTGCGCCTGCGGCCGCACCAGACCGCAACCCGTACCGTGACGGCCTGTTCCTGCTCTTTACGGTGCTGTGCTGCTTTTTTGCGGTGGCTTTCTTCCAGTTCTTCTCTACCATGCCGCTGTATTACCGGCAGGTGTACCAGCTCTCTGAGCTGCAGATTGGCGCCCTGCTGGCTTCTAACGGACTCATGGTGTTTCTGCTGGAGATGATCATTGTCTATCTGGTGGGGGACCGGTTCCCCCTCTGGAAGATGATTGTCACGGGTCTGCTGCTGCTGGCCATGGCGTTTGCGCTCCTGAACCTGACCTATGGGTTTCTGGTGCTGTTGCTCTCGGTGCTGCTCATGAGCCTTTCTGAGATTCTGGCCATGCCGTTCATGAGCACGCTCACCGTGCACCGGTCGGGCCTGCGCAACCGGGGTTCCTATATGGCGCTCTACAGCCTTGCCTACTCCGCGGCCCATATCATTGGCCCGTTTGTGGGCACCAGAACCATTGCCAGCTTCGGGTTTGACACGTTGTGGTGGGCAGGCTGCGGGCTCTCTGTCTTAACGGCAGGCGGTTTCTACGTGGTGGTGCGCCGGTTACAGGCCGCCTAAGCCCTAGTTCTGTTTTTGGCCTGTTTTCCTGAAAACAGGCCAAAAACAGCCGTTTCTTTTTCTCTGTGCCCTCTTTTTTGCAACTTACCGAAAACCAACTCTCCCTGTCTGTGAAATCTCTGAATGCCTTAGTTCTATTGGTTGCCATAACCTTAGCCGCCTGTACCTCCGTTAAACAGATCCAAACCAATAAAGAAATGATGGTCTACGTAGGTACGTACGCAAAACCAGACGCCGAAAGCATCTTTGCCTTCCGGCTGAATGAACAAACCGGGGAACTGACCAGGGTGATCTCCGTGAAAGGCGGTGAGAACCCTTCTTTCCTGGCCCTGGACAAAGACCGCCAGCACTTATACGCCGTGAACGAGACCGCCCAGTTCCAGGGGCAGAAAGGCGGCGGGGTAAGTGCGTTTTCCATAGATCAGCGCACCGGCAACCTCACCCTCCTGAACCAACAGCCTACCTTGGGCGGCGCCCCCTGCTATATCAGTCTGGATCATTCCGAGAAGGTAGCGCTGGTGGCCAATTATTCCGGCGGGAACGTCACGGCGTTCAGGATTGAGGCCGACGGGAAGCTGAGCGCGCCCACTGATTCTGATCAGCACGAAGGAAGCGGCCCCAGAAAAGAGCAGAAAACGGCGCACGCCCACTGCATTGTACCAGATCCCAAAAACGACTTCGCCCTGGCGGTAGATTTGGGCATAGACCAGATCATCGGCTACAAACTGGACAAAGCCAATGGCAAACTGGAGCGCCAGGCGCAGCCCGCGTTCACGGCCAAGCCGGGGGCCGGACCGCGCCACCTCACCTTCCACCCCAACAAGCGCTTTGCCTACGTGATCAGTGAGCTCAACTCCACCCTCACGGCCCTCACCTACAACGCCGCCACGGGCACGTTCACCGAGGTAGAAACCGTTTCCACGCTCCCGGCGGGCTTCACCGGCGAAAGCTTCTGCGCCGATGTGCACGTTTCTGAAGACGGCCGGTTTGTGTACGGCTCTAACCGCGGGCACAACAGCATAGTGGTGTTCGCCATTGACCAGACCAGCGGCAAACTTACCTTGGTGCAGCATGAGAATGTGCAGGGCAACTGGCCCCGCAATTTCGGGTTTTCGCCCTCAGGGAAAACGCTGTTGGTGGCCAACCAGCGCTCCAACAACATCACCACGTTTAAAGTAGACCCGCAGACAGGCAAGCTCACCTACACAGGTAAATCAGTGGAGTTGCCTTCGCCGGTGTTTGTGCAGGTGGTGCCCGCTTTCCCGGAAACACCCAAGTCTTAAACCTGTTTTCGGGCTTTTTTTAGAAAAACAGCCCCTAAACGCAAATCTACCTACTCCTTCGGTTCCTATGAAAGCAGTGGTTATTTCAGCCCCCGGCGCGCCGGAAGTTCTGCAAGTGCAGGAGCGTCCTACGCCTACCCCCGCCCCGCACCAGGTGTTGGTGAAGGTCCACGCCGCCGGTATCAATCGGCCGGATGTGGCCCAGCGCAAAGGCCATTATCCGCCCCCGGCGGGTGCCCCGGCAGACATTCCGGGTTTGGAGATAGCCGGTATCATTGAAGCGTGCGGGGCCAACGTGGAGCGCTGGCAAACAGGAGAAGCCGTCTGTGCGCTCTTGCCCGGCGGCGGCTACGCCGAATACGTGGTGGTGGATGCCCGCCATTGCCTGCCCCTGCCGCAAGGCTGGAGTTTTGAAGAAGCCGCCTCCCTTCCCGAAACGGTGTTCACCGTCTGGCACAACGTCTTCCAACGGGGGCAGCTGAAGGCCGGGGAGAACTTTCTGGTGCACGGCGGAAGCAGCGGCATTGGCATTACCGCCATTCAGCTGGCCAAGGCTTTAGGAGCCCGCGTCTTCGCCACCGCCGGTAGCGCAGAGAAATGCCGGGCCTGCGAGGAACTGGGTGCTGAACGGTGCATCAACTACAAAACCGAAGACTTTGAGGAAGCCTTGCAACCCGAGGGCCTTGACGTGATTCTGGACATGGTAGGCGGCGACTACATCCCCAAGAACCTGAACCTGCTCCAACCAGACGGGCGCCTGGTGTTCATCAACGCCATGCAGGGCGCCAAAGGCGAATTCAGCGTGATACAGGTCATGCAGAAGCGCCTCACCCTTACCGGCAGCACCCTCCGCCCCCGTGACGCTAATTTCAAAGCCGCCTTGGCCGCAGAGATAGAGCAGCACGTCTGGCCCTTGCTGGAAGCCGGAAAATTCAAGCCGGTGCTATCCCAAACGTTCCCCCTGGAAGAAGCCGCCCAGGCCCATACCTTGATGGAAAGCAGTACGCACATTGGGAAGATTGTGCTGCTAGTGGATTGAGAAAGGAATTAAAAGTGACTCCTTGGAAATCACTGACCACCCAATAAAATCGCCTTGCCCCGTCCACTCCCTTTTGTCATTTTGAAAGGACCTTATGGGCGAACTAGAAAAGCGTTGTAGTAAGCGCTATTACCGTTCGCCCACAAGATCCTTTCAGGAGGACAGTAAAAGGAAAAAAAGCCTCACTGGTAAAGAAACCAGTGAGGCTTTTCTGTTTTCTGTTTTGGGGCTGTTTTCAGAAAAACGGCCCCAAAACGTCACTCCATTCTTAATTCCTAATTCTGAATTCTCAATTCCTAAGAAACGCCCCCGCCGTTCACCACGGGCTTAGACGGTTGCATAAAGGCCAGAGAGCCATCTGCGTTCTCGGCCATGAGCAGCATGCCCTGGCTCACAATACCTTTGATTTCGCGCGGCGCGAGGTTTACCAACACGCTTACTTGCTGACCAATAATTTCCTCGGGGTTGAAGTGCTCAGCGATGCCGCTCACAATGGTGCGCTGGTCAAGGCCAGTGTCCACTTTCAGTTTGAGGAGTTTCTTGGTTTTGGCTACTTTCTCGGCCTCCAGAATAGTGCCGATGCGGATGTCAATCTTGGAGAAATCCTCAAAGGTGATGTTCTCTTTGGCAGGCGCGGCCACGGCGTTAGCTATCTCATTGGCTTTCTTGGTGTCCAGCAGTTTCTGCACCTGGGCCTCAATCACGGCGTCTTCAATTTTCTCAAACAACAGCGCGGCCTCGCCGATGGTGTGCCCGGCCGGAAGCAAGTCTGTAGAACCCGCCTCGTCCCATTTGCCTGGGGTGTAGTGGAGCATGGCCGCCAGTTTACCGGCGGTTTGTGGCAGGAACGGCTCTGCCAGAATAGCCAGACTAGCCGAAATCTGCAGCGCGATGTTTAGGATAGTTTCCACGCGCGCGGCATCGGTTTTGATGAGTTTCCACGGCTCGGTGTCTGCCAGGTATTTGTTGCCCAGGCGGGCCAGGTTCATGAGTTCGCCCAGGGCTTCTTTGAAACGGTACTGCTCTAAAGAGGCAGCAATTTTCTCGGGGAACCCGGCCAGTTGTGCCAGTACTTCCTGGTCAAAGTCCGTCAACTCGCCGCGTTGCGGAACGGCGCCCTGATAATATTTATGCGTGAGCACCACCGCGCGGTTAATGAAATTCCCGAAGATGGCCAGCAGCTCATTGTTGTTTCTTGCCTGGAAATCTTTCCAGGTGAAGTCGTTGTCTTTGGTTTCGGGGGCGTTAGCGCAGAGTACGTAGCGCAGCACATCGGCTTTGCCGGGCAGTTCCTCTAAATATTCGTGCAGCCACACGGCCCAGTTGCGGGAGGTGGAGATTTTGTTGCCTTCCAGGTTCAGGAACTCGTTGGCGGGCACGTTGTCGGGGAGCACATAATCTCCGTGGGCCTTGAGCATGGCCGGGAAAATGATGCAATGGAACACAATGTTGTCTTTGCCGATGAAGTGCACCAGCTTGGTGCCCTGGTCTTTCCAGTACAGTTCCCAGTCTGGCGTGAGGTCTTTGGTAGCCGAGATGTAGCCGATGGGCGCATCAAACCACACGTAGAGCACTTTGCCTTCGGCGCCTTCTACGGGCACGGGAACGCCCCAATCTAAATCTCTCGTCACCGCACGCGGCTGCAACCCTTGGTCAATCCAGCTTTTGCACTGGCCATAGACGTTGGTTTTCCAGTCAGATTTATGGCCTTCCACAATCCATTCGCGCAGCCAGGCTTCATATTGGTCTAAAGGCAGGTACCAATGTTTGGTTTCGCGCAGCACAGGCGGCTCGCCGCTCAGGGTACTTTTCGGGCTGATGAGGTCGGTGGCGTTGAGGGACGTGCCGCAGCTTTCGCACTGGTCGCCGTAGGCGTTCTCGTTGCCGCACTTGGGGCAGGTGCCCACAATGTACCGGTCGGCCAAGAACTGCTGGGCTTTCTCGTCATAGTACTGCTGGGTGGTCTGCTCTATGAACTTGCCTTCGTTGTAGAGTTTCAGGAAGAAACCCGAGGAAACCTCGGCGTGTGTTTTAGACGAGGTGCGGGAATAGATATCGAAGGAAATATTGAAATCAGCGAAGCTCTGCTTGATGAGCTCGTGGTATTTGTCAACGGCCTGCTGCGGCGTGATGCCCTCTTTCTTGGCCCGAATGGTAATGGGAACGCCGTGCTCATCTGACCCGCAGACAAACTTCACGTCGCGCCCTCTGGAACGCAGGTAACGGGCGTAAATGTCTGCCGGGATGTACACGCCCGCCAGGTGCCCAATGTGAACGGGGCCGTTGGCGTAGGGCAGCGCGGCGGTCAAGGTATATCTCTGGGGATAGGTAGTTTCAGCCATGGGATGTGAATTACGGTGCGAATATAACGAAAAACCTCACCCCCTGCCCCTCTCCCACGGAGAGGGGAGTTTCTGGTAAAGCGTTTTTGACCTGTTTTCGCCAAACCAGACCGAAACCACCTACACCTTTCTTCTCATTCCTGGCGCGAGACTTTTGTCTCGGGACAAAGGATGAAGCGAGTCTCCAGACTCGCCGGGAGCCAAGAGCCGAGCATGTGCGCAAGTGGAGTCTGCAGACTCCACCCACCTATCGGCACGAGTCTGGAGACTCGCGCCAGGGCAAAAGGCTGGGTTCCAGTTTAGGCCTGATTTGAGAAAAAGAGCCGCTAAACGCCGGTTAGAACATCTGCAAAATTACTGCGGAAGCTCCGGTTGGGCAATGCGCTGCTGCACCGAGGAAATGGCGCCCAGAAACGCCAGCACCGCCTGTTTCTCTTCTTCGGTGAGGCCCAGCGGCTTTAAGTGCGGGGAGGTCTTGGGGAACAGCGTATCAGCTTTCTCGGCGTCAGTTTTGGGTTGGAGGTTGGGCATGCCGGCGTTGTACATGTTCAGGGCCCCCTCCAGGGTGGGGAAGAGCCCGTTGTGGAAGTACGGGGCGGTATAGGCCACATCACGCAGGGAAGGCGTCCGGAATTTCCCCACGTCTTCGGCGCGTTTGGTCACGTGGTAGCGGCCCAGGTCTTCGTATTTGCGGCCGTAGTAGGTAAGCCCCACGTTGTGGAACTGGTTGTCTGTGAACAGCGGACCGTTGTGGCAGTTGATGCAGCGGGCCTTGGTCCGGAACAGGTGCAGGCCTTTGATCTCCAGATCGGTGAGTTCATTCTTTTTGCCTTCCAGGAAACGGTCAAAGCGGCTTTTGCGGCTCACAATGGTGCGCTCAAACGTGGCCAGCGCCTGCGAGATTTCCTTCTCGGTGAATTTCTCCTTGCCAAACACCTCTTTGAACCGCTGCTGGTAGCCTTTGATTTTGTTCAGGCGTTTGGCCACCTGGGCTATCTCATCGTTCATCTCCAGCTTGTCCTGGATGGGGAACCGCAGCTGGTGCTCCAGGCTGTTGGCGCGGCCGTCCCAGAACAGCTGCTCGGCGTTCCAGACGTTGAGCAGGCTCATGGCGTTGCGCTTGCCCGGCTGGCGGTCATGGCCCAAAGACACCTGTTTGCCGTCTGCCCAGCCCAACTGCGGTTCATGGCAGGAGGCGCAGGCAATCTGCCCGCTGGAGGAAAGGCGCGGGTCAAAGAACAGCATCTTGCCCAGTTCGGCCTTCTTCTCTGAGTACGGGTTGTCCTTCGGGAATTTAGGATCAGGCCGAGGGCCCAGTTCCCGGAAGTTCTGGATGCCTGGATCTACATCAGGTTTAGGCCATTGGCTGGTGGGCTGGCTGTAGAGCTGACGGAGTTGCTCCAAGGTAAAAGGTTGGTCTGAAACTGTCACAAACGCCGAGGCGGCAAACAGTACCCCTGACAAGAGAACAAGCAAAAACTTCACGCGTATTTTCATAACTATATTGCTGGCCCTTTTAAGGACCGATTTCCTTGAATTTCTGAGGACGGAAAGGGCCGCCTCTATTTTATGCCTGCTCCCGTTTTGGGCCTAGTTTGGCGAAAACAGGCGAAAAACGGAAACCGTCTTTCTTACAGGTGCACGTTCAGCTGCACCCAGTAGGTGCTTCTGCTTTGGCCCGGCTGGTAAGCGGCCCCGGGCACGGCCTTCACCGACATCGGCTTCTGCCACTGGTAGCCCAGCGTAGGCAATAACAACACATTCTTCACTTTCACGCCGTACCCCAGGCTCATGCCCGGCTCCAGCAAACCGCTGCTGTAATAGGCAAAATCTGGCAGCACCACGCCGCGCATGAACTCATTGTACTGGCTGCCAATGGTAAGTTTGGAACCTACATCTGCCCTATAGCCCACCTGGCCGTTCACTTGCAGAAAATTGCCCCCTACATTGATTCTTTTGCTGGCCTCCGCTTGCAGGCGGGCCGTTTGCACCAGGTAATTAACCGCGGCCGTGCCGTCTTTTCTGGAATCTCGCCGCAGGTTCAGTGACAGGCCGTACTCCCAGGCGGGCCGTTTCTCATCATAAGACAGCGTGGCCGTGCGGTGCGTACCCAGGTAGTTGTTGCCCTGGATGATGCGGCGGTTAAAGTCTTTCACTGAAACAGATTGAAACTCTAGCCCCGCCAGCCGCTGTACAGCTGTTTTTCCCCACTGGTAACTACTCACCAAACAATGTTCATTTTGGGTGACATCGCCAATAGGGCTATAAGGACTTATGTCTCCAGAAACAGGGATCTCACGGGAATAATCCCTTTCTTTCTGCTGGTACATATAGGTCACATTTATGTTACCCACCTGCACCACTGCGGCGGCACCTTTTATTTTCAGATCTTCGCGCAGGTTGATACCGGTTTCAGTCACCACCCGGTAGAAGCCGTACCCCATCACATCTTGTGCGGTGTAGGTGGGCCTGCCTTCAGAACGGTTCATCTGGTTCTGATAGCTCACCTTGTTTGTTTCTTCCCCATACCCGTAAATACCAGACAGCACAAGGCTAGCTGAGGAGATGCTGTACCCTATCCCGCCTTCTAACCGCAACCTGTACCTTGAAATTTCTGGCCTTGGGTCATTGTACCGCCCGTAGGTGCCCGTCTGCAGCCTTGCCCCCGCCACCAGAAGTATGTGATCACTTACCCGCACTCCGGCTGCCCCTTTCAGTTGATAATCATGCGTGTCCCAATTACCTGGTTGTATGTTGGCCAGATAATAGGGGCTCACATCATTCTGCTCAGGCCGCAGACGCCAGCCCACGCTGTCTTCCTGCCGGCGGGTATAACGAAAGTCTCCCCACACCTTGAATTGATTTACCTGGCTCACACCTGTGGAGGAAATCTGGTATTTGGTACTTTTCTCAGGCTGTTGCAGTGTGCGCCAGTTGCCTTGGCTGCGGGCCATCTCTAACTGGCTCAGGCTGTAGCCCGAGGAGGGGTGAAACAGCACCTGCCCCGGCGTCTGCTCATAAAAAGAAAAAAGCCGCTGTTGAAAAATACCCAAAGACGGGAAAAAAGCAGAGTCAGGCTGACTCTGGATAGAACCAGCCTGCTGTGCCCTTACCGCCATAAAGGGTAACAGAACAAATGAAAAAGAAATCAGAAAGCGCATTAGAATCCTTTAGGGTTGGCCCGGTCTAAAGGCCTAAAGTCATTGGTGGAGTTGTTGGTATCTTGCAGAATAACCCGGCCGTTGAAGGTCTTGGCTACTTTCCGGATCACTGATTGGGAAGAATACTTACCTAACGGAACATAGGTATAACCGGCATCTAGCGCATTTGGCAGTTTCTTAGGAAGGAGCTTAGTGCTGCTTTCCTGAACCTCTACCGCATCAAGTACCCAGTCTACGGGCACCTGGTAATACAGTGTTGTGGCAGAGGTAATGGTAGTCTTATCAGGAGTTGGGAACTTTGGCAACGAAGCCACACCCGGGTCTTTTTTTATAAGCACATAGGCATCTCTGCCTGGGTTGTCAAAAAGCATGTCCTTGCCATAGGTATGAAGCAGAATTAAATTGGGCACGGCTGGGTTATTGATATCAGAGGCTTGGGTGCTGCCATAAAAAGCCTCAAAATCTGCCCCACTTAAATCAACCGTTAAATCTGGGTTGATTGGTGTTATTGTTTTCCCAGCCTGGTCCTGGTAGGGAGCCTTGTGGTTCAAGGCATTCTGCGCTATGACAATGCTCTGGCCCGGTTGGATTGGGTATTGCGTTCCGGTACCCGGAATCTGGAACAGACTCTCCATGTAGACAAAATCTGTGTTCGCCCTATTGCCTACCGTCATGCCTAAGGACTTAGACCAGTCATACTGCCCATTCTCCTGTAAATACATAGGGTCTACTTTCACGGTCCCGCCTTTCCCAAGAACTTGCCCAAAGCATATTCCATCTGCATATTGTACCTGGTCAGAGTTATTATGAATTTCTATGAACTGGTCTCTGAACAAGGCTCCGTCTTTTGCATCTGAGCCAGCAAAATACACCTGCTTGATCACCAGATTCCCCACGGGTGATGAAGCCAGTTCCAGCTCAAACCGCTTAGTTGCCGCTACATTAATGGTTTGATTGGTAAGAGTAGCATTAAACACCACATCATTTTCTACAGTTTGTCCTGAAAACTCTAAGAACTGGGCAGGACTATATGTCTGACTTACAGAGATGTCATACACCCCCACGGGCAGATTCTCAAAATTAGCCACTCCAATAGCATTAGTGGTTGCTTCGGTGGCTATTTTACTGTCTAGGTTCAACGCTTTCACCTTTATGTTTGACGCCGTCTGGTTCCCATAAGTACTGGAATATTTCACCACTACTTCAAATGAAACAGGCTGCACGAGGGGGGAATCATCTTCCTCACAGGCTAAGAACAACAGTGGCATTAACAGAACCACGAATGGGAGTATTCTTTTCATAGCATAAAATTATTTAAGGGTGAGCCTCACCTCCATTCCAAAGGCCGGGGCTTGGTTTAAGATTCTGCGTTCCCTGGCCTTGGTATCATAGTACTCTGGCCGGTAATTGAGGAAATTATTAGCATAAAAAGAAAGCCGAAACACGTTTCGCACCTCTTTACTCAGCTTTAAGTGGTAGTTGGAGTAGATGCGTTTCTGGTGCAGCATTCCGGCGGCGCTCTCATCTTTCACCAAGTGGGCGTATTCTGGGCTGGTTTGCTCGGCCTCAGGAATTGTATAGTATTGCCCATTGATATCATAGTAGGCCACGGGGTAAATATTATTTGCACTGTTCCTGGTCCACTTATCCCAGAAAATCTGGGTCCGGAGATTTACCAGCAAACCCAGCCGCGAGATATGATGGCTGGAAGAAACGGTTGTAATAGATTCCAGCCCACTGGAGTGAGGGTTTGTAAACACCCCCACCAGCGCTTTCTTCTCATATTGCCATTCTGTTGGCTCTGCTACTTCCAGTGAAGGGTTGGTAGCCTCTGAATAATATAAAGAAGTAGAAAGGTTAAAGGAAGTTTGCAACGCCCTAATCTTGGCCGTGCCCACCATCAGTTCCAGACCATAATCTTTTGAGGACAAAGCGTTGGCAAACTGGGAGTAGAAGCCAAAACCTTCCAAATGGTTACCAGTAGGCCCGTAAATTGGTCTTTCATCTGGTCTGGCCTCAATAATGTGGTATTGAGGCACGTCAACTAACCTGACCTTTTTATTGGCATCAAAGCCGCCAGAGGTTCTTTTATGAAAACCTGTGAGTGACACATTAAACAACTGCTTACGGTAGCTCAGCCCCATTTCTAGATGTTGCGTCTTCATGGCTTGCAGGGCACTGTTGTCTGGTACAATCACTGCGGTATAGACCAAAAATAAGTTCTCTCTATAATTATTGGTGTAATGGTTAATGAGCGGAAAATCATGATAAATGGGCTTAGGCTGCAAGTGCACCAGCCCTGGAGACTTAGTAGCTAAACCATAAGCCGCATTCAACATCAGGGTCGGCGTTAATTCCAGAGTAGTACTTAAGCGTGGTGACAGGGAGAAATACTGAAACTGTTTATCGCCTCGCAAACCTAAAGATGTGCTCCATTCTCTTCCCCACAATGTAGTGCTGATTCTGTCTTCCAGATAAACGCCCACATTGTTCAATACCGGCGTGTGGTAAAAGTCATAGTCCCGCCCATAAAACCTGTCACTGGTGCTGGACCAACGGGGGCGGTATGGGTCTGTGTCTTCCCCTCTGGTGCGGTTGGTCTCCCGGCTGTAGTTCAAACCAAATGAAATGGCATGTCGCACAGGACCTGTTTGCGCTGTTCGCACTGCATTAAGACTGCCGCTCCACCGCACAGGATTGCCGTATATAGCTGTTTCTGCTTGATAGTTAGGGTAGGTATAGATCCCCTCAAATACGCCTTCCTCGGCTGAGATTGGGGCGGGTTTTACCCCTTGGTTCAGATACCAGGACTCATAGCTGTATTGTCTGGTATTGCTGTAAGAAAAGCTGTAGGTAAGTTGATCAAACAACCGCGCATTCTCAGCACGCCAACTTCCCCGGTAACTTACCCGCACATTAGAATTCTCGGCCTTTACCTTACGGGTAGGGTCATCTGGTTCGTTTTTCCAATCGTCAAGATTGGTAGAAAAATCTACTCCAAAGTTACTGCTTACGGTACCGGCTTTGTTCAAATAGGTAGTCCACAGCACTCCAGTAGAGACGCGGCTGTATGACTTTAACTTATTGGTTGTACTAGGGGCAGCGTCTAAGTAATCTAGTGACACATTTAGAGCGCCGGCTTTGGGGCCCAAAGCAAACCCTTTGTCTAGTGAAAAGTTGTTGGTCCCGTTTTGGATTCTAGCTGAGATATTCCAGGGTGACACCCCGGCTTTGCGATCAATGATAATAGCCCCAGAACCCATATCTCCATACTTAGCCGAAGCCACACCTTGTATGACCTCTATCTTCTCAATATTGCTGGCCGGGATCTGACGCAGGTCTACAGAACTGAAAGTATAGTCCCCAGAACCATAGCTACCCGCATTGATTTGCCCCAACAGTCCACTTTTCCCGGAGAAAGCCGTCTGCAGGTTGGCATTGTTAGACAACGCCTCCCCGTCTAAGACAATGCTGGTCCCGAACTGGTTGTTCAGCGCATGGTTGCCCGTGGAGACGCTCCTGAGGTTAATGGCTTTTGCTGATTGCAGATCTGGGTTCAGAATAGTTTGCCCCGGCAGCAGGTTGAGCAGAATATCAGACAAGCTGTAAGGCTGGATCTGCTCAATGGCATTTTGCCCAATAACAATAGACGAATTGGAGTTGGTGGTGTGCACCCGCAGGGCGTTAATCTCCACTTCATTCAGGTACAGGTTATTGTCTTCCAGCACAAAAGAGACAGTGGCCGTTTGGTTTCTCACCAGAGACACCACCTGGCGCATTTCTTTTTTGCCCACAAACCCGGCTACCACCGTTACCTGGGTATAGGTCTGGTCTGGAGGCAGAGTGTAACTGAACTCCCCTTTCTCATTGGTGCCCATGAAGAGGTGCGGTTCCACCAGCTGGATTCTGGCAAACGGGAGGGCATTCTTTTCAGCATCCAGCACGGCGCCTTGTATCCTGGTCTGGGCATGGCTTACCCCTGCTCCCGCCCCAAAGGCGAGAAGCAAACTAATGACCCACAAGTACAGAGAGAAGCGTGGCAACACGGTAACTGAGATTGTTTGATGCCACAAACCTATTGTTTAGAATATTTCTAAACAAAAATTATTTAGATTAAATTTAAATAACCGTAGAAACATTTTAAGAAAAATCCTGAAAGTAACCCCAACAGAAACGCCCTTGCGGCTTCTTGCTATAAGAAGCCGCAGGGGCGTTTCCAGGCTGTTTTTGCCAAACCAGGCCCAAAACAGAAGGCTACTGCCTCCGCCTCAGGGTATCTCTGCGGGTGCGGGTAGAGGCCGTGTCTACCCGCACCGGTTGCCTACCAGGCAGTATCTGCTGGCTCCGAACGGCCGGCGGTTCATTGGCCGGCGCATTAGGGTCGCGGTTCTCAATGTTCTGCTTGCGGTTAATATCACTGGACTGCTCGTTCATGTCCCGCACAGTGGGGGTGGCCCGGTACACCCGTTGCGGCTCAGAGCTCTCCAGCACAGGGTTGTCCCGGGCAGAGGTACAGGCCACGGCCAGCCCCAGGCCTAACCAGCCTATCACCGCGGCTCCTGTTTTCTGCCTGTTTTTCCAAAAACTGCTCCAAAACGTCTCCATACCGTCCCCTCCTTTTTCCGCTTAGCGGGCATTGTTTTGGCTAAGGTCTTTGCCGTCAAACTCCTGCACAGCCCGGTAGCCTACTTCGGTGAGGAGCAGACCGGCCGGATCAGGAATGGCATACCCCTGGTTGCGCAAGTGCTCTTCAGCGCGCTTCTGCACATCTTTGTAATGGTACTTCTCATCCTCCTGGTGCAGGAACGGGTAAATCTCCGTCCATTCCAAAACCTCATTGGCCTTGGTGCCTTTCTCTTTAAAAGCCTTTAAAATGAGGAATCCGGTGTTTTCAATGTTCTCGCTGTTGGAGCTTAAGTTCTCTGCATCCATAGTTTTAGTGGTGTTAAGGTCTGTGCCTCTACAGTACGTCAACTTACGGGCAAAAGATATGAGCAAGCTTACTGGCAGACCTGCAGGCAGATCCCGTCCCAGAGGCGGAGGCGCATACGGTGGCAGGCCACTGCCTCCTCCAGACACTCGTCCCATTTCTGGTCATCATCACCGCAGAGCACAGAGACCATCTGCATGGCCAGCGGCGAATGCACCTCGTCATCCAGGTGAATATGGCGCTCTATGTAGTACTGGTAAGTGTCTAACGTACCCGGGTAGCGTCTGCCCAGGTCACTGATCAGGCACCGGAACATGTCTGGAATCACATCTTCGCGCCCAAAGGTGAAGGCGGCGGCAATACGGTGCGCCTGCCCGCTCTGAATGATCTGGAACGTGTGCTTCACAAAATCCTGGGTATTGCCGGGCACCGGCAGGTTTTCCAGCATGGTGTACACGGCTTTCCCCTGCTGCAGCCCCTTGATAAAATCATTAATGACCTGGGTGTCTGCGCCGCATTCCTCCATGGCGCGCACGTATAACTCAAAGTGGCTGATGGGCTGCCCGTCTACATCTACATCTGTCTCCTCTTCCAGCACAATCTCATTGATCAGGCGGCGGTTGCCGGGGTTGCCATGCGGGGTCCAGGGCACTTCTACGCAGGTAAGGTGGCGTTGCAGGCTTTTCAAAAGGCTCATGAAGTCCCAAACGGCAAAAACGTGGTGTTCCATAAACGTGCGCAGACTGGCCAGCGTCTGCACGTTCTGGTACAGTTGGTGCTGCATGAGCGCCTCGCGGTGTGGCCTCAGCTCCTGCTGCAGCCACTGTATTCTCTTCTGGTTGATGGGCATGGGATCAAAAAGTTCTGGATTGGGCCCAGAATATGAATTGTGCTCGAAAGATAACGAAAGGAAATGAAAGTAACCATATACTGTAACCTCCTCCTCCCGGTCTGCACCCGCGCCTGCTATTCTGGATAATAAAATACGTAAAACCAGACTTTTCGTTTCTGACCTGTTTTTTGAAAAACAAGCCAAAAACGCAGCATTACCGCTTTACAAAGGCCAATGCCGAAGAGTTAAGGCAGTAGCGCAACCCGGTGGGCTTGGGACCGTCTGCAAACACGTGCCCCAGGTGGCCGCCGCAGGAGCGGCAGAGCACCTCAACCTGCTCTACGCCCGCACTGGTATCCAGCTCCTGGCGTACTGCAGCAGCGCTAACGGGGGTGAAAAAACTGGGCCAGCCGGTACCAGAGTCAAACTTGGCCTCAGAGCTGAACAGGGCTTGCCCGCATCCCGCACAGTGGTACATTCCCTGCGCCTGGTGCGCGTGGTACTGACCGGAGAAGGGCCGCTCAGTCCCCTTCTCGCGCAGTACAAAAAACTGTTCTGGGGTCAGGGTCTGCCGCCAGTACTCCTCTGTTCTGGAGAGCGTGTCCCCAAAGACCGTTCTTGCGGGAACGGCCGCCAAAGGCAGGTGGGCGGTTCTGGCGTTCAGGGTGCAGCCCATTGCGGTGCCTAACCAAAGGAGCAGGAGGAGAGAGGGGAATGGTTTCATATGAGGTCGGCCGGCCAGGGAAACGTTGCCCCTACTATACGCAGAAACCTCTGCCACCGGCGCAGAGAAGAAGGGCACACGGGGCACCCTCAGGAACTTACCTCCCGCTCAGGCTGTTATACCCAACACAAGGAATCCCGTAAGTAACTGGGTCAAAGGCTTTTTATTTATTTAATATAGAAAAGCATCAGAAAAACCCTACCTTTGCGGGCTGAAAACAACCTCTGAATGCAAAGTATCCGCAACATCGCGATTATTGCCCACGTGGACCACGGTAAAACCACGCTGGTAGACAAGATCATCCACGCCTCAAAGATATTTGACGCGCACCAACAGTTTGACGACCTGATCCTGGACAACAACGACCTGGAGCGGGAGCGCGGCATCACCATCGTTTCTAAAAACGTATCTGTACGTTACAAAGACGTAAAAATCAACATCATTGACACCCCCGGTCACGCCGACTTTGGAGGTGAAGTGGAGCGCGTGCTGAAAATGGCCGACGGCGTTCTGTTGCTGGTGGATGCTTTTGAAGGCCCCATGCCCCAGACCCGCTTCGTGCTAGGCAAAGCCATACAATTAGGCCTGAAGCCGATTGTGGTAGTGAACAAAGTGGACAAAGAAAACTGCCGCCCAGACGAAGTACACGAAATGGTGTTCGACCTGATGTTCAACCTGGACGCCACTGAAGACCAGCTAGACTTTGTGACCCTGTACGGCTCCAGCAAACACGGCTGGATGAGCACTGACTGGCAACACCCAACCGACAACATCACGCCTCTTTTAGATGCGATCATTGAGGTGATCCCCCCGGCCCCTTCTGAAGAGGGAACGCCGCAGATGCAGATCACTTCTCTGGACTACTCTTCTTTTGTGGGCCGTATCGCCATTGGGCGCGTAAAACGCGGCACCCTGCAAGAAGGTGCCAACATGAGCCTTTGCAAGCGTGACGGTTCTATCAAGAAAGTAAAAATCAAAGAACTGCAGGTTTTTGAAGGCTTGGGCCGCGTAAAGGTAGAATCTGTTTCTGCCGGCGAAATCTGCGCCGTAACCGGTATTGAAGGTTTTGAGATTGGTGATACCCTCGCTGATTTTGAGAACCCTGAGCCGTTGGAGCGTATTGCTATTGACGAGCCTACCATGAACATGCTGTTCACCATCAACAACTCTCCTTTCTTTGGGAAAGAGGGCAAGTTTGTAACGTCCCGTCACCTGCGTGACCGTCTGTACAAAGAGATGGAGAAAAACCTGGCCCTACGCGTAGACGAGACTGACAAAGAAGATACGTTCCTGGTATACGGCCGCGGTATCCTTCACTTGTCTGTACTGATTGAAACCATGCGCCGCGAAGGCTATGAGTTACAGGTAGGTCAGCCGCAGGTAATCTTCAAAGAAGAGAACGGCCAGAAAATGGAGCCAATGGAGCACCTGGTGGTAGACGTTCCTGAGGAATCTGCCGGTAAAGTGATTGAACTGGTAACCCAGCGTAAAGGTGACCTTCTGATCATGGAGCCAAAAGGCGACTTGCAACACCTGGAGTTCAACATTCCGTCACGCGGTTTGATTGGCCTGCGGAACAACGTCTTGACCGCTACAGCCGGTGAAGCCATCATGAACCACCGCTTTATAGCCTATGAGCCCTTCAAAGGCACTATCCCGGGCCGTATCAACGGTTCTTTGATTGCCATGGAGACAGGCCCTGGAACGGCGTACTCTATTGACAAACTGCAGGACAGAGGCGTGTTCTTTGTGGAGCCGGGCGAAGATGTGTACATGGGTATGGTGATTGGGGAGCACTCCCGCCAGAATGACCTGACCGTGAACATCCAGAAAGGAAAGCAGCTGACCAACATGCGTGCCTCAGGCTCTGACAACAACGTGAAGATTGTTCCTAAGAAGCAATTCTCACTGGAGGAAGCCATGGAGTACATCCAGAAAGATGAGCTGTTGGAGATCACGCCTAAGAGCATTAGAATGCGTAAAATTTACCTAGATGAGAACGAGCGCAAGCGCTACGGAAACTCCCAAGGTTAATTCTGATCTTTCATAAAAGAAAAAGCCCGGCCAATTGGCCGGGCTTTTTTTAATGCACTTTGCTCTAAAGCTTATTGAAATTATGATAACAATTACCAGAAATCAGGTCTTCTTGTATCTCCCCCTTTTAAGCGACAATCTGTACATTCCTTTGTAGCTAATAGAGTGGGAAACGCTCTTCCGGTAGTTGGGTTTATTTCGGCTGAAACAACATTCATGTTTGAAGGTATAGGCTCTCCAGCAGCCTCAAAAATCCTACATTCTGGCCATTTGGGCTTAAAACCCCACTTCTTCAACTCCTTCGCCTCAATAAAAACCCTTTTACTGCTCCTTGACCTGGCACTAAAATAACCAAAAACTGGCTCATCTAAATTTTTCACACTGGAAACATTCCCGGTGACATAAGAAGGTTGGGCATCAAACAAGGACCCTACGCTTTCAGTATTCTTCCTAAGCATAGTCCAATAATCAAATTCTCCTTTGCTAATAGCATATTGGTGAACCAGCAGGCTAAATTTAATACCAAACCTATCCCCATCACCCTCATGAATGACCAGCGGGTAATGTGCTATGATATCTTTGGCTAAGTGGGCACTTGAACCAACCAGAATAGTAGTGGAAGGGGTGGTAGCCCAACAAGTATATATTTGGGAACTAGACGGTCTTAACACTAGAATCCAATTACCAGTGTACATAAAAGCCGATTCCATATAAGATTTATATTCATATGTTTCCACATATTCCCATTTGTAGTATCTAGTCTTATTAGCGGAATCATGGGTATTGGCTGCTAAAATCACCTTGCCTCCTTCCACACTCCATGTTAAGCTATCAATAGCTGGAGTCTTATGAGTTGACACAAATTCTGATTGATATTCCTTTCCCTGACTAGTTTTAATGTGCAACTTGTACTTTTTATTATAAGCCCAAGATGCATTATATCCCGTATATCTTCCTTCTTGGATGGGATTTTCCTTGAGCTGAAATCTTTGCCCACTCTCATCCTCAATACTTACTTGAGCCCCGTGCTCCTGTACTGGTTCCTGGTCTGCAACAACCAAATCTTGAGTGCGGGAGAGCTTTACCACGGCTATTTTATCGTCTAAATTTATATTACCATCTACAACCAATAATTTTAGGTCAGTAGCTGTCTCTGGCAATTCATATTCTTCTACACATCCCCCTATCAATAGTAAAAGGCAACAGAAGAATTTTAGTTTCCTGCATTTAATCATAGTAGGGACTATTGAACAGCTTTCTTCACTTCAAATGTATAAGTGCTGCTGCCAGCTTTTCCGTCTTGAGTTAAACCTTGCACCACAACCACATACTTTCCAAGCTTATCTGAAGTATAAAATTCAATCTCTTTTTTACCCAGTTTGCCAGTTCGCATGTCTCCTGCCCAATACAATACATTTCTGAGGTCTGGTATTCGGTTGGCAATTTGCTCTGGGCTTTGGTATACAGGATGATAAAACTCACGTGTTGGCTGTAGCCCCTCATATTCCACCAGTAATGCTTTGGGATCTACTTCATACCCTTCCATTGCACCGTTATAGGTTGAGAAACTAACAATACCACCGTATGTAAAAGGGCCATGGAAGTATTGTTTGTAAATAACCTCCAGCTTTCTCACTTTTTTTGGGTTGTATACCATTAATCTATCCAGATCAAAGACAGGCATCCCATCTAGTAGTACCAAAGGTTCTTCTGGCAAGGTTTCTTTACGTTGCTCATCTATCATCACAAAATAGAATTTTCCTTTACGTTTACGCACCATCACCGGTGACACATATTCTTTCAGTACATCCTCTAAGGTGGGGAAGCGGTTATAATAATCTAAGAAATAGGTTCTGGAGGGTTGGCCATAGAAGGTAGTGGTATCTATTGGCAGTAAGTTAGGGAGAGTGTCATTACCTAGGGAGAAATGGTTCTGCACTTGCAAATGTACATTCTTGGCCTCCAGGTTCTGGTAAAAGTGTTCTGGCAAGTCAAACGTTGGCAATGTAAGGGTGGCGTTCTGTGGGGAGAAGGGTGAAACCGTTTCTAACTGGTAAGAACTGTCTTTACGGGTATTGGTTTGCAGCACCACATCTCTTATACCTTTAAAATCCTTAGTCTCAAAAAAGACTACTCCATCTTGGTTGCTTTGCGCCCCATACAACCTAATCTGCCGAGACGGAATTGTTAAATATGTTTGCACACCCGGCGCAGGTAGCCCTGTCTTAGAATCTACAACTTTGGCTTGGACCAAATGCCCCGTATATTCTGGCAAAAAAAAAGGCGCAGGACTATTCTTTTGGAATACCTTTTCCCATGAAAACCTGCGCCAACCATGTGTAAGCATGAGGTTCTCAATGGCTATATCTGCTTCTGGCCCGGCTTGGGAGAGATAATACCCTGGTGCCTCCACCGTTCCTTTTAGGTCTGAGCTCAACCATAGATAACTCACTATATCTGGTTGCTCTACCGTCTGTAAAGAATCAATTTGGAATACTGAAAGAGAGAAATCAACCTCTGTAGGTTGTCCATTATCCCGTTGAGCCACAACTGACAATTTTACGGCGGCTCTAGGCCCTGTCTCTCTTTTGTCTGCCGCTACTTGTAGAGTTAGCAGTGAAGTAGGTTTCTTAAAATAGAGCCGCTCGCATACAGGCTTTCGTTCACTATTAAAGACGGTAAGATGGGAAATACCTTCGCCTAATTTGTCTTTTGCTACCGCGAATACCATCCGTCCTTCAGCATCCGGGAATCTAGCCTCGGCTAAAACGGGTATCTGGCGCGTATGCACTAATAAATACATCGGTTGGGTAGCAGAATAAGCCAGATTAGAAGAAACAGTTACTTTTAACATATTTGCCCCTGCTTCACTTACTGCCATCACCGTCCCTTTTTCTTTGACTATTGGCAGAGGACGGGTAATGAGGTGCCCATTGTCGCTTTTTAGAAGCGCCCGGTATACTTGGTTGGGCTCAGGTGTGAATTGAAAGCTTCCAATCCCAAATTTATGAGTATAAAACCGTGCCACGGTATCATTCTGTTGGTCAAGCACCCATCCTATGAAAGAGGCACCTTTACCATTTATATCAGTTACCTTGAAAGCTACTTTACTTTGCAAATTACCCACCAAATCTCCTCCTTCCGGGAAAAATTGGACATCATAATCTGTGGAGAATTCAATGGGCTTAAGGCCCAACTTCTGGAAGGTATTGATAACGGTAAAGGGCTTTTGGAAATAATAATCGGCACCCGTGTTTTTCATCCAATGGGTATAAGCCCGCAAAACAAAATGGCCAGAGGGCAGAGAGTATGGTAAGATTAGATACCCCTGCCCAGATCCATCTGTCAAGGCCACCTTTACCTGTAAAACAGGGGAATTGTCTTTATCTAGTATCTCTACATAAGCTACTTTACTTAGAATTAAGGAAGTATGAGCCATACCCTCTACATTATAGACTTTAAACCAGATGGTTTCTCCAGCCAGGTAAAAGTTCTTGTCTGTGTGAACAAACACTTTTTCCTGTAGATTACTTTTCGCAAATAACTGAAAGGGTTCCAGAACCGGGGCTGCACTTTGTCCCTTCCCAGGTATAGGAAAAAAGAGAAACAAAAGAAAGCACAGCATACCTATTTTAGGTACAGAACTTATACGTGAATATCTAATTTGCATTACCAAAAGTCAGGTTTGATGGTGCTACCACCTTTAAGTCTACAGTCAATACATTCATTCTTAGCCATAATGTACATTGGTTCAGGACCAGATTCATCTACATCTATTATTAAAGAACTGAACTCATATTGGGGGAGCTGGGCTTTCCCAACCCTCATTGACTCACATAAGGGAAGTGGCTCTTTTTGGAAATTAAATTGCCTAAGTTCAGAAGCACTGATGAATATTCGTTTCTCACTAATTGATTGCACACTGAAATATCCAAACACTGGTTCCTCTGGATTAGTAGTACAGGTAAGGTTACCGCTCACATAGGAAGGCTGAGCATCAAAGAGGGAACCAACTGCTTCTGTATTCTTCTGCAACATACGCCAGTAGTCATATTCAGCTTGGCTTATACTGTATTGTTTTACCAGAATACTATACCGGTGATTAAACAAAATCCCTCCCCCGCTCTGAGAAACCAGGATATAGTTATTAACATTACTTTGCTCCAGCTGATCGGTAGAGTTTACTAAAATTCTAGTAGAGGATTGATTTTTCCAGCAAAACTGGATTTTCTCATGTTCTGCCCTTGGCACAACCTCATTGTTCTCAATTTTATAGAAAGAGGGTAGTAAGGACTGATACTCATATGTCTCTTCATACTCCCACCGGTAGTACTTAGTGTTGTTTGTAAAATCTTGGGTACTGACTTTAACTTGGATTTTGTCCCCTTCTACCCCCCAAGCTACTTCACTTATGGGTGGCGTTTTAGTAGTAGCCACAAAGTCAGAAACATATTCTTTGCCTTCTACAGTCTTAATCCGCAAACGGAATTTCTTTCCGTATTGCAGGGCAATACCAGATTTTGAATAGATTCCCGGGACACTCTCCCGTAATTGAAATTTCTCTAATGTCTCTGCCTCAACAGCCACAGAAGCATTTGTTTCTGGAACAGGTGCCTTATCAGCTTCAGATAAATCATGTGTGCGGGAAAGTTGCACCAAGCCAATTCCTTGTTCCACATTCAAGCTGCCATTGACAACGAGAAGTTTAAGATTTGTGGCCTGCTCAGGCAAAGTGTACTCCTCTACACAACCAGGTAAAACAACCAAAGCAAAATAAAAACAAAGGCAGTATACTAGTTTTTTCATACCCTCTAAAACCTGAAGTTGTACGTGATGGTAGGGATAGGCTGCCCAAAAACAGATAGTTGATACCCTTTAATTTTGCCACTTTCAGACTTAAAATAGACTGAATACGGGTTACGCCTGCCAGTTACATTATAGATCGCAAAGGTCCAGGAACTATGGGCGAGTTTTCGGGCTTTATGGCCTCCTTCCAGATTTAATGACAAATCACCTCGATAATAGTCTGGAATACGATATTGATTCCGTTCTGAGTAAAAGATCCGTTTGGCCCCGCCTAACTCATAAATAGCCATGGGTAATGTAATAGGCCGGCCAGTACTGTATGTTAGGTTGAAAGAAGTACTAATGCGGCGGCTGAAACGGTAGTTCCCAATCAACGTGACATCATGCGGTTTATCAAAGTTGCTAGGGTAAAACTCGCCCTTATTGATTTTTTCAGTATATGGGGCATCATTTGAACGTAAAAAAGCTCTTGAATAGGTATAGCTTACCCAACCATTCAATTTACCAATAGCTTTTTTGAGCATCACTTCCACACCGTAAGCTTTGCCCTCTGAGTTGATAACATCTGTTTCAATGTGGTGGTTGAGCAACAGTTTGGCCCCGCTCTTGTAATCCAGGAGGTGCTGCATCTTTTTGTAATATACCTCTACAGATGCTTCAATGGTATTAGATTTGAAATTCCGGAAAAAACCTAATGACACTTGATCCCCTACCTGCGGTTGAATATAGGAGTCACTCATTTTCCAAATGTCTGTAGGAGACATCATTGCGGTGTTGGTTAGCATGTGCAGGTATTGGCGGGTTCGGTTATAGCTTGCTTTAACCGACATGTCCTCGCGCAGGCTGAATCGGGCAGACACCCGGTACTCTGGCCCATGGTAAGTTTTAATCACCTTTCGGTTACCATACGCCACTGTGTCATCCACTGAATTTTCATTTCTGGAGGTTCCTGGAAAATAACTAATTACATCTTTGGGCCCTAAATAATGGAAGAAGGAATATCTGAGCCCTAAAGAAACGGCAAATCTGGGGGAAAACTCATACTCATCACTTAGATATAGCGCACTTTCTAATGCTTGTTCTGGGGCAACTTTATCTGATTTCACCAGTGATTCTGTGCCTCTGGGTGTATAATTTCCAGGGCTAATTTTGTAGTGGTTGGTGTTGCCGCCAAAGTCTATGGCATGCTTGGGCAATGAAGTGTTATTAAAATCTACTTTAAAAGTAGTTTGCTGCTGCTTATAGGTTAACTCAAAAGCAGTGGTCGGGTTCTTCTCACTTACAACTGAGTATTGGTAATCTGCGTAAGCGGCAGAAAGCTCACCAAAGAAATTGTGATGAAACGTGTGCTGCCATTTAAGAATAGCACTTTTGTTGCTGTAGTGGTAAACAGTATCACTCCCAAACCTGAAACGGTCATTACTCAAATAGCCATTCACGCTGACACTGTTACTGGAATCTATCTGATGGCTCACATTGGCGTTGAGGTCATAGAAAGAAGCTTTGCTCTGGTTCAATGTCTCATTGGGTAACTGCTTCAGGAGCCAATCTGAATACGTAGTCCGCCCCCCTATCAAGAAAGAAGATTTATTCTTGATAATAGGCCCTTCCAGCATCAATCTACTTGAAATCAATCCCAAACCACCGGCTCCAGAGAATTTCTGTTTATTTCCTTCACGGTTGGATATGTCTAACACAGAAGCTAAACGCCCTCCAAACTTAGCTGGAATACTGTTCTTGTAGAGTTCTACTCCCTTCACCACATCGGGGTTAAAGGCAGAGAAAAATCCAAATAAATGAGAGGGGTTGTATATGGTGGCACCGCCGAACAGAATTAAGTTCTGGTCAGTGGCCCCGCCGCGCACGTTCAGGCCGGTTGAGCTTTCCCCAACAGATTTGACACCAGGAAGCGTCAGCACCACTTTCATCACATCAGCCTCACCAAAGACGGTAGGCACTTGTTTGATCGTGCTAATGCTCAACTTCTCTACCCCCATGTTCAGGCCAGAAACATTTTTATCCCGGTCTCCCCTTACTAATACTTCATTCAAAGACACCACATCTTCCTGCAACTGCACATTCAATTTTCCGTCTGAGTACAGCATTACTTGCCTTCTAACCTCTTTCTGCCCCACACTTTTAATCTTCAGTACGTGCCTCCCCCTGGGCAAGGTGAGCGCATAAAACCCACTCTGGTCGGTATTGGCCGCTGTAAGAGGTATCTCAATCATCACTACCGCTCCAATTACTGGCTGACCAGTTTTGGCATCTGTTACAATTCCTGAGATGGTGGCTTTTCCTGGTTTAAGGTTATTGGTTCTAATGCCAATTTCATACAGCCGATGGGGACTGCCAGATGGTATCTTGTTTGAGCGGGCAACAGGATAGGTAGCTGAGACAGGTTCTGTCTCCTGCTCATGGCTTCTGGAGAAATAGCCGGGTGGCAACGAAGCTTGCAGCGGGCCTTTCACTACAAAAACTCTCTGGTCAGGATCAATAGCAAACTGGAAATCTGTTTTCTCAAAGGCTTTATTCAGCACCCGTTCCAGCGGTTCTTGCTGCACCCGAACAGAAATACGCAGGCTATCTATGTGGACTGGATTAAAATAGAAACGGTATTTCGTCTGACCCTCAAGACGCTGCACAAACTCTGTAAATGGAACATTGTTAAAATCACCAGTAATAGTAGAGTCTTGCGCTGTTTGCCCCAAAGCAGATATAACCGGAAGCAGTACCCACACCAGTGCTACAATAAGAAACCTCACCCTAATCATTTGCAGTGGTCATTTGGTGGTAGTGAGCAGCTACTCTGGCAATAGCCAATCCTTTATCTTGCCTAAAGTCTATTTTTTGATCTTTAATGAAAGTGACTAAATGTGCTTTATGTTCTTTAAAAACTTTCAGTAATGAACTTTTACTATTTACCGGGTAGAAGTGCCCCAACTTATGCACATAAAATCGGTCATTCTCTGCAAAAATCAGTTCAGAAGGCCTATTGGTTACCTGCTTGCTTCTCTTGGCCAGCACCTGAACACTCCCGTTGAACAATTCCTCATAATACCCACCATTAATTTGGTTAGTAGAATCCTGTACAGCAACAAAACGGCGGTCATTTATTGTGAAATAATGGGTCCTTTCACGCACCAATACAAATTTCTGCAATGGGTCACTGTCACCGGCATAGCCAATCACAGCCATATCACTTACCACATCATACAACAATGGAATTTGAGGATACAGAACCCCATCAAACAAGATAGTAGCATCTGCCCACTCTCCATTTCCTAAAAAGGGGTGCCCTTTACTGGGTCGGTTATATGGTGCATATACTGCACCTGAATAAATTCTGGCGTTCCTGCCTAATGCCTGGTGAAAAAGAGTGATAGCTTCCTGCACCGCTTGTTTGGAAGAATCAGGGGCAAGTACACTTCTACTTTGTCCAGTTGCATGAGAACCTAAGAAGCAAACAGCGGCAGCAGCTAAAACAAGGTAAAATAATCTTGTACGTATTTTATGTACAGAGCAAATTGTATATAACACGAGTAGTTGCTTTTTATTTAATATATATACGAACATGTACTATTCTTTACTTCGGTTAGCACATGCTTTGCATGAGGCGTAGCCGAGCATAAAGTACGTAACATGTTAGCCGAATTTTTTCTTACTATCAATCTATTTTCTTCTTATACCATTATTAATGCTTGTACCAATGCTTGCTGTAATATTATGAAACATTCTTTTATATCAAAGAAGAGCACAACCCCAATCTCCTAAGCCAATAACTGCAAAAAATAAGAAACCCAACCATAATTCCTGAGTCTGAATAATAGTTAAAATAGACATCAAATCAGCTATAATTAAGAGTCTATGCATATAGAACTTAAAAGAAATTGTATCATCACTTATAATGAATTCACCTCTTTCAATAAATATAAACTTGCTAAAGCTCCATGAACTCATTAGGCTTACCGAAAATGAAAGCGAATCCTATGTTACAACTAAATTCCATCCTTTGTTCTTTCCTACATAGTGGGCTACCTGATTGATGATGTCATTTTTCTCAATCGGCTCTGTAAACTCATTTTTATATGTAAAAGAGAATGGGATCATATTATATGGGTACTGCAATTTAAGTTACGGCTACCTAATGTATAAAAAATAAAATAAGTATAACTATATTAATCATAGAATGAAAATCTTCGCTTCTCATTACTACTCCTTTCCGCCAACTCAATCACCCTGATCACATCCCGCCCCTGTTCCGGCGTTACAAATACTTCCTGTTCCCCCAGAACAGCATCCCGCACATTCTCATAAAACCCACGGTAGTCCCCTGCTTCGCTTTCAACCCTGCCCTTGAAAGGAAGCCCCTGAAAGTCTGTGTTCAGGTGCCCCCAAAGATGCTCTGGCTCCACTCCCCAGGCTGGTGCACCTTCTGGCGATTTCCCGGCCTTGAGGGCCTCCTCCTGCACGTCTAACCCATACTTCAGGAAAGACCCCCGGTCTCCGTGCAAGGTGTACCGGGGGCTGGGTTCCCGCACCAGCAATCCGGCCGACAAGGTCACCGTTACCCGTTCATAATAGAGCCTGGCTTCAAACTTATCAATAATGCGGCTATGGGGGCGTTGCACCTTCAGCTCTGCATACACCTCCTGAGGCAGGCCAAACAGCACCAGCGCCTGGTCAATAAGATGCGAACCCAGATCATACAGAATTCCGGAGCCGGGCGTGTCTTCCTCTTTCCAGGTATTCTCCCTAATGGCTGTCCTAAACCGGTCAAAATGGGCTTTGTACTCCACCACACTCCCCAGCACTCCGCTTGCCAGGACTTTCTGCACGGTTTTGAAGTCACTGTCCCAACGGCGGTTATGGTACACGGTGAGCAACCTCTGCTGCTCCTTTGCCAGTTGAATAAGCTCATCCGCCTCCGCAGAGGTGGGGGTGAAAGGCTTTTCCACTATGACATGCTTTCCGGCCAGCAGCGCCCGTTTGGTTAATTCAAAGTGCGAGCTGTTGGGCGTGGCTACCACTAGCACGTCAAGGGCATCATCCTGCAGGAGATCTTCTACCTGGGCCGTAATCCTGGCCTCGGGATACCGTTGCCGGGCAAGCTCCATGTTAGCCGGCCTTGATTCCCTGATCCGGGCCAGTTCCAAGCCCGGCACACTGTGAATGAAGGGGGCATGGAACACCTGCCCCGCCATGCCATACCCTATTAACCCTACCTGAATCTTTGCGCCGCTGTTGTTGCCCATACACATTCGCTTTTCTGATACTAATGATGAAAAATACTCAAAACTGACTATTTCATTTGGTCAGCAGTTGCCTGACTTTTGCAAGACCAGTGACGCTCCACCGCCCCTCAAAACCTCTCAGTTTTTTGGCGTATGGTGAGCCTGGGTCATTGGTAAAGTACGGAGAATTCTGAAAATCCAGCAAAGAGTAAGAGGTGAATCCTGAAAAACCCAAGAGTAAGGCAGACGACAACCCCAGGAGCATGAAAACATTTTTATCCCTTTCCAGAGCAGCCTTGATGCTGCTTTTACTGATCACCTTTGTTGGCTGCAGCAAAGATGACGACCCTGAACCAGAGAACGAGGAAAGCAACATTCCCCCAGAGTTCCGGGGGAGGAATGTAGAAGTAAACCCTAAAACGGTTTACGTGTCCAGCAAGAGCATCTCTGTGAGTGTCTGGGACAACGGCAACCTGGTTGACGGTGATATTGTCTCTATTTATGTGAATGGGGAAAGAGTCATAAACGAGCACGAACTGACCCGCACCAAACATACCGTAGATGTAGACTTGAAGTACAAAGGGTACAACTATATTCTGCTGTACGCGCACAATGAGGGCACCTCCTCCCCCAACACCTGCGCCGTAGAGATAGAAGATGACAAGGGCAAGCAGACAGTGGTACTGAATGCAAAACTCACCACCAACGCCGCTGCCAACGTAGTGGTGGAGTAGTCTGATCAGAAGATTAGGAAGGTTTGCTGCCTCTGTAGGGAAAGTGGTTTCTGCCGCCCTTACAGAGGCATTTCTTTTACCTTACCATAAGCAACGGCAGAGACCTCACTGATGCGCTTCCAGATATTCCGGCTTCTAAAAGGGGTTCTTTTACAAAATCTGTAAATAAATATCTTCACACCGCCTTCCCTATCCATTTATTATACCTATCTTTGACTATCTTTTAATATCACATAATGAAAAACGGTAAAGTAAAATTCTTCAATGACTCCAAAGGTTTTGGTTTCATTAAAGACGCTGACTCCAATGAGGAGTATTTCGTACACGTGTCTAACCTAGTGGACGAAATCAGAGAAAATGACGAAGTAACCTATGAGCTGAAAGAAGGCCGCAAAGGTTTGAATGCTGTGAATGTGAAACTTGCCTAAGTTTTAATATACCTCAGTTCTCAAAAGGGCTCCACAAACGTGGAGCCCTTTTTTGTGTCTGCCCGCCCAAGGGCAACCAGCGGCTGCCCTTATCTTTCCAGTGGGCACCTTCCTGTTTTTGGCTTGTTTTCCAAAAAACAGGTCAAAAACAGGAAGGTGCCAGATATTTAAGTACATTGGAAGAGAATAACCTACGTCTTTCCGCTTATTTCCAGTATGTCATCTATTTTTTCCAGGGGGAAAGCTTTTTTCCTTTTCGCCAGCTGTATCCTGTTCAGCGCCTGTTCCACCAGCGAGCAGAAAACCGAACCTACGGCACCCACTACCCCGGCTCCAGCTGTAGCCACCTCCGTCAAAGCTGAACCAGCGCCCACCACCTCCCAAGCTCCTGCCCTTCCCGCAGAACCGGCCACTGCTGCCTCTGTTCTAGCCAAAAAGCAGGTGCCCATTCTGTGCTACCACCAGATCAGGGAGTGGACCGCCCGTGACGGGAAAGTGGGCAAAGACTACATTGTGAAGCCCGCTGATTTCAAAGCCCAGATGAAAATGCTGGCCGACAGCGGGTACCACACCATTCTGCCAGATCAATTGCAGGACTACCTCACCAAAGGCACCCCGCTACCAGAAAAACCCATCATGCTCACCTTTGATGACACCAAGCTGGACCAGTACACCGTGGCCAAACCAGAGCTGGACAAATACGGTTTCAAGGGCGTGTTCTTCATCATGACCGTGTCCATTGGCCGACCCAACTACATGAGCAAAGCGCAGATAAAGCAGCTCTCAGACGAAGGCCACGTGATAGGCTCCCATACCTATGACCACCACAACGTAAAGAAATACGAAGCCAAAGATTGGGTCACCCAAATTGAAAAACCCACCAAACAACTGGAAGCCATCACCGGCAAGCCGATAGAATATTTCGCGTACCCTTTCGGGCTGTGGCGGCCCGAGGCCATTCCGGAACTGCAGCAACGCGGGTTCAAAGCCGCCTACATCCTGGCCACCAAACGCGACCCCAATGACCCGCTGTTTACCATTAGGCGCATTATTGCCAGCGGTTACTGGAGCACCAAAGGGTTGTACAACAGCATTCAGAACAGTTTCTAGGCCTCGCTTTTCCCCATGAATAGACGGGATTTTCTGAACCATGCGCTGCTTGGGGCGCTCGGGCTTGGGACTTTAACGGGAGTTTACACCTTACACGTAGAACCCTTCTGGCTGGAGTTCGTCCGGAAGAAAATGCCTATCCGGCACCTTCCCAGTCACCTTGAGGGCAAGACCCTGATGCAGATTAGCGACCTGCACGTAGGCAATCGGTTTGATTATAACTATCTGATTAACGCCTTTCAAGACGCCCAGAAGCTGGAGCCCGATTTTGTGGTGTACACGGGAGACTATGTGAGCTACGAAGACGCCATGCAGTTCCAGCAACTGGCAGAGGTCTTGCAACACACCGTGAAAGGAAAGCTGGCCACCGTGGGCATCTTAGGAAACCATGACTACGGCAAAAACTGGGCAGAACAACCCGTGGCCGACCAAATCTCCTCGCAACTGGAGCAGGCGGGCATTACCGTCTTGAGCAACCAGCAGGCAGATTTCGCAGGTTTGAACATCATTGGGTTAGACGATTACTGGGCCATGAACTTCTCGCCTGAAAAGGTCATGACACAATATGACGCTTCAAAGGCCAATGTACTTCTCTGCCACAACCCCGACGTCTGTGACCTTAACGTGTGGAACGGCTACCAGGGCTGGATTCTGGCCGGGCACACCCACGGCGGGCAATGCAAGCCGCCTTTCTTGCCCGCGCCCGTCCTTCCGGTCAAGAACAAGAGATATGACCAGGGAGAATTTGACCTAGCCGATGGCCGAACCCTGTACATTAACCGGGCCATTGGGCATTCGTTTCAAGTCAGGTTCAACGTGCGGCCGGAAATCACCATTTTTGAACTGGCACAAGCCTAGAAAATTTCCTGTTTTCGGCCTGTTTTTGGAAAAACAGGCCGAAAACAGGAATTGCCTTTCCCGCCCCAACATCCATATGCCGCAAAATCCAGTACATCTAGGTTCACCTAGCACTTGAAGGCACCATGGATAGCATCAATAAAAACCAACCTGAAGACAACTTAAAGAATTTGCAGGGCCAGGAGGCGGCCCAGAAAATGAAAGAGCTGGCCCAGAGCGCCGAAAGCTGCTTTTTCTGCACCAACATTACCAGCGGCCAGCCCATCACCTCGCGGCCCATGGCCGTGCTCAAAACCGATGATGACGGCAGTTTCTGGTTCCTGACCTCAGATGATTCGCACAAGGTGGAGGAGTTGGAACGCGACCCGCTGGTGCAGCTGTTTTTTCAGGGCTCCAAATACTCAGACTTCCTCACGGTGCACGGCACGGCCCGCCTCAGCAAAGACAAAGCTAAAATCAAGGAACTCTGGAACCCCATGCTCAAAGTCTGGTTCACTGAAGGCGAAGAAGACCCACGTATTACGGTGCTGCAGGTAATTCCCACCGGCGGCTACTACTGGGACAACAAACACGGTAACGCCATCGCGTTTGTAAAACAGGCAGTGGGCGCGGCCATTGGCGTAACCCTGGATGATTCTGTTGAGGGAAAACTGGACGTGAAATAGGCATTCAAGCCGTTGAATAAAAAAAGCGTTTTCGGGCTCATTTCTGTAAATGAGCCCGAAAACGCTTTTTGGTTTTAACCCAAAACCAAATCATAACGCCTCCCCCCCTCTTTTGTCATCTTGGAAAGATCTTGTGGGCAAGCTAGAAAAGCGATTAGTAAAAGCCTGGCTAGTTCGCCACCAAGGTCGCTTTCAGGATGACCAAAGGAAAGGTAATTGAGTTAACGGTTCGGCTAAAATCTTCTAACAACGAACAACTAATAACGAACAACTGTCAACGAAACTCAGCACTTCTCCAGCGCCTGCAGAATATCGTTCAAAATATCATCTGCGTACTCTAAGCCCACTGAGATTCTGATCAAGCCCGGCGTAATGCCAACCGCCTGCCGCTCCTCCTCAGTAAGTTTGGCGTGGGTGGTGCTGGCAGGGTGCGAGGCAATGCTGCGGGTATCACCCAGGTTGGCCGTCAAAGACATCAGCTGCAGGCTGTCCAGGAACTTGCGGCCGCTTTCCAGACCGCCTTTGAGTTCGAAGCAGAACAGTCCGCCGCCGTTTTTCATCTGTTTTCTGGCAATGTCAGACTTGGGGTGACTGGGCAGGAACGGATATTTCACCCACGTCAGTTTCTCATGCCCCTGCAGTTTGGTAGCCACGTTCAACGCGTTGGCCGCGTGGCGCTCCATGCGCACATCCAGCGTCTCCAGGCTCTTGCTCAAGACCCACGCATTGAACGGCGACAAAGCGGGACCCGAACTCCGGCAGAACAGAAAAATTTCTTTCACCAGTTCTTTCTTGCCCACAACCACGCCTCCTAACACTCGGCCCTGGCCGTCAATCCATTTAGTAGCCGAATGCACCACCAAATCAGCCCCGTACTCAATGGGCCGCTGGTTCACGGGCGTAGCGAAGCAGTTGTCTACGTTCAGGATGATGTTGTGCTTCTTGGTCAGCTTGCCCGCCGCCTCCAGGTCAATGATGTCCAGCCCCGGGTTGGTAGGCGTTTCCAGGTAGAACATTTTGGTGTTGGGCCTGATGGCCGCTTCCCATTCCTCGGGGTTGTCTGCGCTCACGTAGCTGTACTCAATGCCGTACTTGGGCAGGTACTTGGTGATGATGGTGTGCGTGCTCCCGAAGATGGAATTACAGGCCAGCAAATGGTCTCCGGCTTTCAGTAAGGCCATAAATGAGGCAAACACCGCGCTCATGCCCGAGGCGGTGGCGTGCCCGGCCTCGGCTCCTTCCAGGGCGCACATCTTGTCAGTGAACTCTTGCACCCCGGGATTGCTGAACCGACTGTAAATGTTGTCATCGGTTTCATCGGCGAACGCCGCCCGCATGTCCTCCGCGTTCTCAAACATGAAGCTGCTGGTCAGGAACATAGGCGTAGAGTGCTCCATCTCGTTGGTGCGCTCGGTTTGTATTCTAATGGCTTTGGTAAGCGGGTGGTATTCCATAGTGGTACTTTTTGGTATCACGTATCAAGTAGCACGTAGCAAGACACATGAATTCTTTATCAAAGACTTTCTCTTTTAACTTTAGGTGATACTCCCTTTGAAGGGGGCGAAGGGGATTTTTACACAAGCTGGTCTACGCATTTCAGATAGTGCGTTTTCGGCCTGTTTTTCAGAAAACAGGCCGAAAACAGAACTTCCTTTTGTTGAGCGTTGCTATTGAAGAAGTGCCTCCTGAACTTGACGAAGCTGCGTTGGCAACCGCTACTGGCACAGACGCTCGCAGGTCTTGAAGACACTGCGAGGTCTTTTGAGCAATCGCCTCTCCAACTGGCGCGAGACTCCAGTCTCGTGACTTGGGATGCTGCGAGTCTCCAGACTCGCCGTGAACCATGAGCCGAAAATGCGCCAGTCCCCAATGCGTTCTTTCGCCGCCGATGCGGCGAGGGTAGTCCGGAGACTACCCAAATCCTATGGCACGAGTCTTGAGACTCGCGCCAGGAAAGAAGCTAAGAGCTAAAACCTGTTTTGGGGCTAATTTCTAAAAAACAGGCCCAAAACAGCTTCAGTCAAATCCTCTTTCAGGAAAGGGTTGGTAACTCTCCCCACTCAAGACTCGCGACTCAGCACTCGTTACGCAGTAACGCGCACCTCCCAGGTAATCTCGGCCCCGGCCCGGCGCAGCGTCTCGGCCACCGAGCAGTATTTTTCCATGGAGAGCTGGCAGGCGCGTTCGGCTTTGGCGGGGTCAATGGGGCCTTGCAGCTCGAAGATGACGTGCACTTGTTTCCAGAGGCTGGGTTCTTTGCCGGCTTCGCGCTCGCCCGAGATGTCCATTTTGAACCCGGTGATTTCCTGACGCTGCTTCTTCAGAATCATGACTACGTCAATGCCGCTGCAGCCACCCAGGGCCATCAACAGCATCTGCATGGGGCGTACCCCGAAGTTCATTCCGCCGCTCTCTGGGCTGGTATCTGTGGTGATGACGTGGCCGTTGGCGTCCCGGGCCTCAAAGCCATAGTCGCCGCCCACGCGGTTCATCTCAATTCTTATCATATTTATTACGCTTTTACGCCTCCAGCTATTTACTTTGTAAAAGACAAAGGTACTACATGAATTATTTTCAATACAACCAACCTTTTGAATTAGAGGGAGGGCAAACGTTACCGGAAATTACCATTGCTTACCATACGTTCGGTCAGTTGAACGCAAAGAAAAGCAATGTGGTCTGGATTTGCCACGCCCTGACCGCTAATTCAAACGTGCTGGACTGGTGGGACGGACTTGTGGGGGAAAATAAAGCCATGGACCCTGACAAACATTTTATTGTCTGCGCCAACATTCTGGGCTCCTGCTACGGCAGCACCGGCCCGTTAAGCGTAAACCCTGAGACGCAGCAGCCTTATTACAATACCTTCCCGCAGGTCACCATCAGGGACATGGTGAAAGCGCACATTTTGCTGCGCGAACATCTGGGGCTAGAGAAAATACACATTCTGGCGGGCGGTAGCTGTGGCGGTTACCAAGTGCTGGAATGGGCCGTGGCCGAACCTGAGGTGGCAGAGAACCTTTTCCTGTTGGCCACCTCCGCCGCCGAAAGCACGTGGGGCATTGGCATTCACACCACCCAACGCCTCATGCTGGAAGCCGACGGCACCTGGGGCGAACCTTCGCCCACCGCTGGCAGCAAAGGCTTAAAAGCAGCCCGCGCCCTGGGTATACTCACGTACCGCAATTACCAAATCCTGGCCCAGAACCAAACCGACCCTGATCCCGAGAAGCTGGAAAATCACCGCGTTTCCTCATACCTCAACTACCAGGGCGACAAACTGGTGGCCCGCTTCAACGCCTATAGCTATTGGTTCCTGACCAAAGCCCTGGACAGCCACCACCTCGGCCGCGGCCGAGGCGGGCGTTTAGAGCCTGTTTTGCAGAAAATAGCTCAGAAAACGCTTATCATTGGCATCAGCAGTGATATTCTCTGCCCCGTACAGGAACAGCAGTTCCTGGCCCAGCACCTGCCCAACGCCACCTACGTAGAAATTGACTCCAACTACGGGCATGACGGGTTTATTATTGAAGGCGAGAAAATTTCTAAGCATTTTTCGGCGTGGCTGGCAGAGGTGGAAGATGAAAAATTAGCTCCAAGCCCGGCAGTACCATTGTAGAAATTGATGAGCCAGCTTTAATAAAAAGTTCTGCCGCAAGTTTAGCGATAGCGTAACTTGTGGCTACTAATCATGTAAGTTTTTAAACTTACATGCAAATTCCACAGCAGTCGGCACAGACACTCGCAGGTCTGAAAGACCCTGCGAGGTCTTTTGAGAAACTGCAACCCTGTTTTCGGCCTGTTTTCCCAAAAACAGACCGAAAACAGAAACCCTATTTTTTCTTCCCCTTCTTCACCACCGCCAACTCTACCATCACCGGGAAGTGGTCTGACGGATATTTACCAGGGCCGTAGGTGTTGGTTAATATGCCGTATTTCTTCACCTCAAACTGCGGCGTCAGGAAAATATGGTCAATGCGTCGGTCAGAGTGCCGCTGCACGTTAAAGCCGTTGAACGTACCATTGGGTGCCAGCTTGAACTGCGCCGTCTCAAACGCGTCTTTCAGCTTGCCCGAGGTATTCAGGATTTGGTAGCTTTCATCGTCCTGGTCAATGTTGAAATCGCCCATGAGCACCACCGGCGTATTGGGCGCCACGGCCTGCATACGGGCCAGAATCTGCTTGGAGCTTTCGCGGCGGGCTTCTACCCCGCGGTGATCAAAGTGCAGGTTGTACACGTAAAACACAAACCCAGAGCCTTTCTCTTTGAGCTGCACCCACGTGCAGATGCGCGGGAAAGCAGCGTCCCAGCCTTTGCTAGGTTTATCAGGCGTGGTTGAGAACCAGAACGTGCCCGAATTCAGCAACTGAAATTTGTCTTTCCGGTAGAAAATGGCCGAATACTCGCCCTTCTCCTTCCCGTCATCGCGCCCCACGCCGGCAAACGCAAACCCTGGCAATTCCTCTTGCAAATGCTGAATCTGGGGCCCCTTGCCCTCCTGCGTACCCACCACATCAAAATCATACAGTTTGATGAGATTGGCCACCTGCGGATACCGGTCTTTCCAGGGGTTGAGCGAATCAGCTTTCACATCTACCCGCACATTAAACGTAGCCACACGCAACGTCTGCGCCTGGGCAGCAAAAGAAAGAAGGCTAATGCCGAAGACCAGAACCAGCACTAACTGTCTGGGAGAAGAGAATATTTTCATAGCAGGAAGAATGAACCGGCAGCGTTTGATGAAGCAACTGCCTGCCCCAAATTAAAAAGAAATCTGGTCTGTTTTCGGCCTATTTTCAGAAAAACAGCCCAAAAACGCACTAACAAGCTTCTCTTCTTAAATTACGATACCTGATCGTCCCCCTTTGAAGGGGGTAGGGGGATGACAAGGGCGGCAGGAGAACCATCTGCTTCAGCAAAATGATAACAAAAAGTTATTCTCGGGAATGCGTGATGCTGCATGAGTAACTCTGCATGAGTAGTCATCCCCCTTCCCCCTTCAAAGGGGGACGGAATGCGTGCAAATAATATAAAGAAGAAGGTAAGTTGGTGCCTTAAAACAGCCCCACCGCTTTCAGCAGAATGCGCAGGCTCCAGATAATCACCAGGGAGCCTACGGCGATGAACATGGTTTTCATGGGCAGTTTCCCAGCCAAACGGGCGGCGATGGGCGCGGCGATGAGGCCGCCTAAAACCAAGCCTAGAATGATGTGCAGGTGACTTAACCCCAGCATGGCGAAAAACGTGAGGGAACTGGCCAGCGCCACAAAGAATTCGGTAATGCTCACGGAGCCAATCACGAAACGTGGGGTTCGGCCTTTGGAAATGAGCGTACTGGTCACCAACGGACCCCAACCACCGCCTCCAAATGAGTCCAAAAATCCTCCGGCTCCGGCCAACAATCCGGCCTTCTTAATTTTTTTGCGGGTCTTGGTCTTCCGGAAGGCGTTGTACACAATGCGCGAACCCAGAATTAACGTGTAACTTGCCAAGATAGGCCGTACGTAACTGCCGTACTCCTCGCCTACCACGCTCAACAGATACGCGCCCGCAATAGCCCCCAGCACCCCCGGAATGAGCAGCACCTTGAACAACTTCTTGTTCACGTTCCCGAACCGGTAGTGGTTGTAGCCCGAAGCCCCGCTGGAAAAAACCTCGGCGGTATGAATGCTTCCGCTGATGGCGGGTAAATTCACACCCAAAGACATGAGAATGGTGGTACAGGTCACGCCGTAGCCCATGCCCAACGCCCCGTCTACCATCTGAGCGGCAAACCCGGCCAGAATCATCCAGTAAAACAGCGGCTCAATGTTCAGCAACAGGTTCTGGGTCTGGGCTGCCGCTTCGGCCAGCGGAAAGAAGAAAGAGACTCCGTAGCCCAACAGCATCAGGAGCAGCGCAGCCGCACCGCCCAGGGTCAGTTTCTTCCAGGGCTTTGGCGTTGGTTTCTTTTGGCGCGGCAATTTTTCTTTTACGGCTAGCACTTTGGTGATGTCATTAAGGTGGGTCACTTTGGCGGCGAAATCTCCGGCCAATCGGTTCCTGATTTGCTGCAGATTGTCCAGCACCTCGTCCAACTCCTCGGGCAGCGTGTCATTAAAGGTTTCTTTCAGGCGCTTGGCCATGGTGGGCGATTTCCCGTTGGTAGAGATGGCAATTTTCAGGTTCCCCTTCCGCACCACCGAACTCAAGTAGAAATCGCACAAATCTGGCGTATCAGCCACGTTCACCAGCTTGCCCTGGCGCTTGGCTTCCAGGCTGATGTCGCGGCTGGCCTCGCGGTCATTCACAGCCACAATCACAATATCGGCCCCGGCCACGTCTTCCGCAGAAAACGCTTTGGGCACCAGCGAAATATTGTCATGCTCCAGCGCCAGTTGCAGCACCGCCTGGTTAAATTCAATGGCTACCACTTTAATGGTAGTCATCGGGGAATTCTGCAGCACCGCCGTCAGTTTCTCCAGCCCCACGTTTCCGCCGCCCACCACCAGCACGCGCATCTGTTCCAGTTTCAGAAAAACCGGGAACAGGTTGTTTTGCTCTTTGACGGTGAGGGTTGTAGACACAGAAATTGTTGATTACTAAATGTTGATTGTTTTTCTCTTACCCTGGCGCGAGACTTTGTCTCGTGACTTAGGATGAAGCGAGTCTCCAGACTCGCCGGGAACCATGAACTGTCTATTGGTAAATGGAGTCTGGAGACTCCAATCATCCGTCGGCACGAGTCTGGAGACTCGCGCCAGTTTCAGTTATTTAAATCTTTCTGTTTTCAGCCTGATTTTGGAAAACGAGGCCGAAAACGCATCTGCGGTGTCCCTTCTCCCTCTGGGAGAAGGTTAGGATGAGGGAAACCCGGTTCAAACAGTAAAAGCAGCAGCGAAACAACATCAGGATTCTACTTCACTTTTCCGTTTGTTGCATAGCCAGCGTTTCCCCCCTCACCCTAGCCCTCTCCCTCCAGAGAGAGGGACTGCCGCTTTTCTGTTTTCGGCCTGTTTTCACAAAAACAGCCCGAAAACAGAATTCCAGAACTCCCCTCTCCGTGGGAGAGGGGCCGGGGGTGAGGTCTCTAATTCACCAGCGTTCTATAAGCAAAATCCCCGAAGCGCTCGCCCAACTGGCGGTTCTGCTTGAACAACCCGAAGGCGGTGTCCAGCTCCTGCAGAATGGCGGCCTCGTCCAGGTTTTCTTTGTAGAGCACGTTCAGACGCTCGCCTTCCATGTCGCCGCCCAGGTTCAGGTTGTAGCGGCCGGGCGCGGTACCAATAAAGCCAATTTCTGACAGCACTGAACGGCCGCAACCGTTGGGGCAACCGGTCATTCTGATGATGATTTCCTCGTCCAGCAACGCGTGCTTGGCTAAAACCTCGTCAATTTTGGTGATGAGTTCCGGCAAGTAGCGCTGGGCTTCAGCCAAGGCCAAGGGACAGGTAGGCAGGGCCACGCAGGCCATGGCGTTTTTCCGGAGCAAAGAAGCTGCCTCGGTATGCGCCAGTACGTTGTGTTTGGCTAGAATCTGTTCAATTTCAGCTTTGTTCTCAGGCGTGATGTCGCTGAGAATCACGTTCTGGTTACAGGTGAACCGGAAGTTGGCTTTGCCGGTTTGGGCTACCTCTAAAAACGCGGTTTTCAGCACCACGCCATTCTCCAAATCCAGCACGCGGCCGTTCTCCACAAACACGGTGTAGTGCCACAGACCAGTATCGCTCTGCGCCCAGCCGTAGTGGTCTTTGCGCGAGTTCAGTTTGTAGGGACGCGCTTCCTCCAACTGAAACCCGATGCGGCTTTCTAGTTCTTTCCGGTAGCCGTCTACAGTCAGGGCGTCAATGGTATATTTCACACGGGCGCGTTTGCGGTCAGAACGGTTCCCGAAGTCGCGTTGCACGGTCAAGACCTCATACACGGCTTTAAACAGCTTCTCATCAGATTCCTCCACGCTCACAAACCCCAGAATAGAGGCCAGGCGCGGATAGGTTTCGGCGTTGCCGTGGGTAAAAGAAAGACCTCCGCCTACGGCGATATTAAAGCCCTTCAGCTCGTTGTTCTCAATAATGGCGATGAGCCCTAAATCCTGCGCAAACACGTCTGAGTCATTGTTGGGCGGAATGACCAGTCCAATCTTGAACTTGCGCGGCAGGTAACGGTCTTGGTAGAGCGGGTCTTCCTCTTCCTTCTTGTCAATGATTTTCTCGTCTTCCAGCCACACCTCATAATAGCCGCGGGTCTTGGGCAACAGGTACTCGCTGATGCGGTCGGCGTACTGGTAAATGCGCTCGTGCAGCGGCGACTCCAGCGGGTTGGCGCTGGACACCACGTTGCGGTTCACATCGCCGCAGGCGGCGATGGAATCCAGCCCCACCTGGTCAAAGGCCTTGATGGTGGGCCGCGTCTTGGACTTCACAATGCCGTGCAACTGAATGGTCTGCCGCGTGGTAATTTTGATAACACCAGTAGAATTCTCCCCGGCAATATTATGCGTGGCCACCCACTGCTGTGGCGTCAAAAAACCACCCGGCAACCGAAGCCGAATCATGAACGAGTACAGGCGCTCCAGTTTCTTGGCGGCGCGCTCCTCGCGGCGGTCGCGGTCGTCCTGCATGTACATGCCGTGGAACTTCACCAAATTGGTATCATCTTCCCGAATGGCGCCGGTGATTTCGTCTTTCAAGCTTTCGTTAAGGGTACCCCTTAGCCCGTCGCTCTCAACTTTGATGCGCTCAACGGGTGACAGATTCTTTTGCTCAGTTGCCATGTAAACTGGTTCTAGTTAGAGCGAAAACTTCCGCCCAATTTCTTTTATGGTTCTTGCTGTTTTCGGCCTGTTTTTCTGAAAACAGACCGAAAACAGGTTTTTATTATTTGTTCGCTGGCGCGAGTCTCCAGACTCGTGCCGATGGATGGGTGGAGTCTCCAGACTCCCGTTTATTAACTCATGGTTCTCGGCGAGTCTGGAGACTCGCTTCATCCTAAGTCACGAGTCTTCAGACTCGCGCCAGTTGGTTTAGTACTTCTTCGTCCCCCTTTGAAGGGGGTAGGGGAATGATAACTCGTGCTGATAAAATATTCCCGAGAATCGTTATACCTACTTTTGGCTTCAAAAACTATTGGTTCTTCAACGGGTCTTGTCATCCCCCTACCCCCTTCAAAGGGGGACGGAATGCGTGCCGATGAAAACTTGAAGCAGAATTCTTTAATACACGTCCTTCAAATACCGGCCTTCTTCCTTGAGTTGCTCCAGATAAACCGCAGCTTCCTCCGGAGAGGAACCGGCACCCAGCCCGATGATTTGCAGCAAGGTATTCTCCACGTCAACGCTCATTGGTTCTTTGGCCCCGCACACGTACACGTATGCGCCAGATTTCAGCCACTCATAGAAGTCTGCAGCGTTTTCCAGCATCTTGTGCTGCACATAGATTTTCTCTTTTTGGTCGCGGGAGAAGGCACCGTTGAACTTGGTCAAAATCCCTGTCTCAAACCAGCTCTGGATTTCGGTTTGGTACAGGAAGTCTGTCACAAAATGCTGGTCCCCGAAGAAGAGCCAGTTGCGGCCTTCTGCCCCTACCGCATCACGCTCGGCCAGGAAAGAGCGGAACGGAGCCACGCCGGTACCAGGGCCAATCATAATCACGTCTTTATCGGCGGCTGGTAATTTGAACTGGCTGTTTTTATGAATGTAGAATTCCACGGTGGAGCCTTCAGCCAATTCAGACAGGTAATCAGAGCAATGGCCGCATAATAGTTCTTCGTTGATTCTGAATTCGTCCCGCGCCACGGTCACGTGGATTTCACCGGAATGCGCTTCCAGCGATGAAGAAATGGAATACAGGCGCGGCGCGATGGGCTCCAGAACCTGCAGCACTTCCTTGAACTGCTCGGCGTCTTTCACGGGGTAAATGCGGAGCAAATCCAGCAAGTCAATGCGGGTGGCGGGAATGTTCTGGCCTACTACTTCGGCGTACTTTTTCACCACGCGCTCGGGCAGGTAATTGATGTTCACCTTGTCATGGAGCAACTCCTGCACGGTGGCTTCGCTGTTGCGGTGCGTGATTTTATCTGCGGGAGAGGCACCCGTGATGTTAAGAATGGCCTCAATGGTAGCCGGCCGGTTTTTCGGAACCATGCCCAGCGCGTCGCCGGGTTCGTAGACCAGGTCATCGGCCTCAATCTCAATGTGGTGGGTTTTCTTGTTAGAGCCCACGTCATTCAAGATGATGTTGGTGAGAATGGTGCCGGTGTAGATTTTCTTGCCGGTTTTCTTGGCCGGAGCCGGTGCGGTAACGGCTGGCGCCGAAGCCGCAGAACCGTTGCTAGCCAAGGTCTGCATCACGCTCTGGAACCAGGCATTGGCTTCGTCTTCATAATCTACATCGCACTTCTGAATGGGCACCAGTTGGCTGCCGCCCAGGCGCTTGAGTTGGGCGTCTACGTCTTCGCCGGCTTTGCAGAACAGCGGGTACGAGGTGTCACCCAAGGCCAGCACGCTGTATTTGAGTTTGGGCAGTTGCTTTTCGGTTTGGTGCACGTAGTCATAGAACTTCTGAGCCCCGGCGGGCGGGTCGCCTTCGCCTTGGGTACTGATGACCGTGAGGAAGTATTCTTCCTTCTCCAGGTCGGTGAGGCGGTATTGGTCTAGGCTCACCACTTTGGCGTTGATGCCGCTTTTCTTGGCTTTGCCCGCCAAATCGGTGGCCACGCGCTTAGAGTTGCCGGTCTCGGTGCCGTACGCGATGGTCACTTTGCCCACCGTTGCCTTCGGCGCAGCCGCCGCAGTTTCTGCCGCCGTAGCCGTTGCGCTGCCCCCGGAAGAAGCCAGCCCGGCTACGTAACCGCTTATCCAAATCAGTTCTTCTTTGCTTGATTGGCCTACCAGCTCCTGCAAGGCTTTGATTTTTGCTTCTGCTAACATTGCGTTGTTCTTATTGAAGTACCAAACCGACCTGCTCAGAAACCGGCTTGAAGTAATGTTCTCTTGTTGGGTTGTTGGTGAACCACTTAAATTCCTGGTGCAGGTTCACCACTTTGCCAATAATCACCAGGCTGGGCGACACAAACTGTTTGCCGCCCAAATTCTGGGCATATTCATAGAGGCTGCTGGTCTGCACGTGCTGCAACGGCGTAGTGGCCTGCTCAACCACAGCCAGCTGTTTCTCCCCAGAAATGCCGTGGCGGGTGAGTTTCTCCACCACTTCACTTAGCCGTTCAGAGCTCATGTAGAACACCAGCGTGTCTTCGGTTTGGGCCAGTTCCTGCCAGTATTCCTCGGTGAGTTTACTGTAGGTGTAGAAGGTCAAGAACCGGACGGCCGTGGCATGTTGCCGCGCCGTGAGCGGAATACCCGCGTAGGCCGCCGCGCCCAACGCCGCCGTAATGCCCGGAATAATCTCAAAGGCGATGCCGTGGGCCGTGAGGGTCTGCAGTTCGTCCAGCACGTTGGAGAAAATGGAGACATCTCCACCCTTCAGCCGAAGGACTTTCTTGCCCAGCAGCGCGTACTCCAGCAACAGCTCATTGATGGTGGCCTGCGGCGTGGTGCCTTCTTTGCGGCATTGCTTGCCCACGTACACAATCTCTGCCTCCGGCGAGGCGTAACTGTTCAGGATTTCCTCGCTCACCAGCCGGTCCACCAGAATCACCTCGGCCCAGCGCAAGGCTTTCACCGTTTTCACGGTAATCAAATCAGGATCACCGGGACCGGCGCCTGCAATGATGACGGTGGCTATAAATTGTTTCATGTGACCTCACCCCCAGCCCCTCTCCCGTGGAGAGGGGAGCTCTGTTTTGCGTTTTCGGCCTGTTTTTCTGAAAACAGGCCGAAAACAGGTTTATGTTTTGTTCGCTGGCGCGAGTCTCCAGACTCGTGCCGATGGATGGGTGGAGTCTCCAGACTCCAGTTTCCCGCAATTACTTTGCGTGGTTCCCGGCGAGTCTGGAGACTCGCTTCATCCTTTGTCACGAGTCATTAGACTCGCGCCAGTTGGTAATGGTCAACCTTAATTCAATTAGCAAAGCTTTCGGTTCTTCAACTGGATTTGTCCTCCCGGGCCTGCAAAGGGGGACGAAGGAGTAGCGTTTCTTTTCCCTTGAATAGCCGCTTTTCTAGTTCACCCACAAGGTCCTTTCAGGATGACAAGTGAAGAAGGTCAAGTTTTCTGTTTTCGGCCTGTTTTTGGGAAAACAGGCCGAAAACGCAATTCAGGTAAAAAAACCTCACCCCAACCCCTCTCCCGCGGAGAGGGGCTTTTCAGATAATTCGTTTTTCAGCTCTATTCCACAAAACAGCTGAAAAACGAATTAGCGGCGTTCCCCCTCTCCGTGGGAGAGGGGCCAGGGGGGTGAGGTTTCTATATCTCCGGCCAGAATTCTTCCTGCTTGGCTTCTGTCGAAATCATGCAGGCGCCTACGGTCACGTTGCTGGTTTCGTCTATCAAGATGGCGCCGCCGTTGCTTCTTAGTTTCTGATAAGAGTCGAAAGCAATGGGCGAAGCGGTTTTGATAGTAGCTTTCACCACATCGTTCAGGCCCGCAGACACCGGCGACAGCTCTTTCTCCAGGGTGTTCACGTTGAGTTTGTAGTGCAGTTCTTTCACCACGGCGCGCACGGTGCGGCTGTTGATTTGCAGCAGGTATTTGTTGCGTGGCACCAGCGGAGTGTTGCCCATCCAGCACAGCACTACTTCAAATTCCTGGGCCACCTGCACGGGCGCGTCTTGCTTCACGATCACGTCGCCGCGGCTAATGTCCACGTCATCAGCCAGGTGCAAAACCACGCTCTGCGGCGCGAAGGCTTCTTCTACTTCCTCGCCGGCAATCTCAATGGCCGAGATGGTGCTTTCCACGCCTGACGGCTGCACTACTACTTTATCGCCTTTCTTGTAGATGCCGCTGATGATTTTTCCGGCGTAGCCGCGGTAATCATGCAGTTCTTCGGTCTGCGGCCGTATCACGTACTGCACCGGGAAACGGCCTTCAGAGAGGTTGATGTCTTCGTGTACTTCCACGGTTTCCAGCACGCGCAGCAAGGACTCGCCCTCGTACCACGGCATGGCCGACGATTTGTCCACGATGTTATCGCCGTTCAGGGCGCTGATGGGAATGAAGGTCACGTTTTTCAGGCCCAAAGATTTGGCCACCTGCGCGTAATCAATCACAATGTCATTGTACTTGTCCTCAGAGAAGTTCACCAAGTCCATCTTATTCACGGCCACCACCACGTGCGGCAGGTTCAGCAAGGACACAATGATAGAATGCCTTCTGGTTTGCTCTACCACGCCATGCCGCGCATCAATCAAGATAATGGCCAGGTCTGAGTTAGAAGCCCCGGTCACCATGTTGCGGGTGTACTGGATGTGGCCCGGCGCATCTGCGATGATGAACTTGCGCTTGGGCGTGGAGAAGTATTTGTAGGCCACGTCAATGGTGATGCCCTGCTCCCGCTCGGCCCGAAGCCCATCTGTGAGCAATGCCAAATCCACTTCGCCGTCTGCGCGGTTCTTGGTACTGCGCTCAATGGCTTCCAGTTGGTCTACCATGATAGATTTGCTGTCATACAACAAGCGGCCAATCAACGTGCTTTTGCCATCATCTACGCTCCCGGCGGTTAAAAATCTTAGAATATCCATTTTGAAAATGAGTTCTGAGTCTTGAGTTCTGAGTTTTTCTGTTTTGGGACTGTTCTTCTAAAAACAGGCCGAAAACGCATCGGTCTCCCCTCTTGGCTCTTTCGTATTTTATGTCGGCTGCGCCGATAGTGTTTTTTTCTGCTTGGCAAGTGCCTTTCTAGTTTGAAACAACACCTCACCCCCTAGCCCCCTCTCCCACGGAGAGGGGGAATTCTGCTTTTTTGTTTTTAGCCTGTTTTTTAAAAAACAGCCCGAAAACGCATTTGCTGGGCTCCCCTCTCCGTGGGAGAGGGGCTGGGGGTGAGGTCCTAAAAGTATCCGTTCTTCTTTCTATCCTCCATAGCCGCCTCAGATACGCGGTCATCAATTCTAGTCTGGCCGCGCTCGCTGGTGTTGGTGGCGATGATTTCGTTGATGATGTCATCTAGGGTAGAAGCGCTGGACTCAACGGCGGCGGTACAGGTCATGTCGCCCACGGTGCGGTAACGGACTACTTTGCGGGTCACCACGTCGGTTCCGTTGAGAGAAATAAACTGGTTGGTGGCCACTAAGCGGCCTTCAAACTCCAGCACTTCGCGCTCATGAGCGAAGTAGATTGACGGCAATTCTATGTTCTCGCGGCGGATGTAATTCCAGATATCCAGCTCAGTCCAGTTGCTGATAGGGAACACGCGCACATTTTCGCCTTTGTTGATTTTGCCGTTGTAGATGTTCCACAATTCGGGCCGTTGCAGCTTGGGATCCCAGGTGCCGAACTCGTCCCGCACGGAGAAAATACGTTCTTTGGCGCGGGCTTTCTCTTCGTCGCGGCGGGCCCCGCCAATGCAGGCGTCAAAGGCAAACTCCTCAATGGTGTCCAGCAAGGTGTAGGTCTGCAGGCCGTTGCGGCTGGGCAGTTTGCCTTTCTGCTCAGTGAGGCCGCGGGTTTTGATAGTGTCTTCCACGTTGCGCACAATCAGCTTCTCGCCAATCTTGTCTGCCAGGTAATCCCTGAAATCAAGGGCTTCCTGGAAGTTGTGGCCGGTATCTACGTGCACCAGCGGGAACGGGAATTTGCCGGGTCTGAAGGCTTTCAGGGCCAGATGCACCAGCACAATAGAATCTTTTCCGCCGGAAAACAACAGGGCGGGGCGCTCAAACTGACCAGCCACCTCTCTGAAAATGTGGATTGCTTCGGCCTCTAACTGGTCTAGGTAATCTAATTTATATGAACCCATTTTGGTATTTCTATCTATTTTGAAACCAGTTCCGGGGTAACCGGAGCCGGCGATTCTGACACATGTAATCCGCACTCTTTTTTGCTGCTATCTTCCCACCACCAGCGGCCCGCCCTGAAATCCTCGCCGGGCTGAATGGCGCGGGTACACGGCGCGCACCCAATGCTGATGAAGCCTTTGTCATGCAAGGTGTTGTACGGGATGTTGTGCTGTTTGATGAAGGCCATCACCTCCTCTGTAGACCAATGCAAGAGCGGGTGGAACTTGATGAGCTGGTTTCCTTCGTCCCACTCAAATTTGGGTAGGTCAGAGCGGCCTTGGGAATGCTCGGCCCGGAGGCCGGTAATCCAGACCGCGTTGCCGGCCAGGGCGCGCTTGAGCGGCTCTACCTTTCTGATGTGGCAGCAGTCTTTGCGGTTCTGGGTAGATTCATAGAAGGAGTTGGGGCCCGTGTTGTGCACAAACTCCTCCAGCTGCTCATGGTTGGGGTAATACGCCTTAATGCGGGTCTTATACGCAGCATTGGTCTTGCTCCACACGCTGTAGGTCTCGGGGAAAAGCCGGCCGGTGTCCAGCGTGAAAATGCTGATGGGGAAGACGTTCTCCAGAATCTGGTGCGAGATCACCTGATCCTCAAAGCTGAAGCTGGACGAGAACGTTACTTCACCGGGGTACAGGTTCACCAGCAGCGCGAACGTCTGGTCTATGGGTAAGCCTTCTGTCTCCTGTATAAGTTGAGACACGTGCTCTTGTTTAGAAGAGGCCATGGCAAGAAAATACGGGTAAGAAATGAATGGATGTTGGGGTGCCGCCAGGGCAATAGAAACTTGTTGACTGCCAAAGATTAGCAACAACAGCAGCAGGGGCTGCAACAGCAGAAGCGCATTCGCTCTATGTGAGATGGGTAGACCATGTAGTCTTTGTCTGGCTGTTAAGTAAGTGCTGCAAAGATAAGTACCGATTTTTATAAATCAAGTTTTCCTATCAATTTAATAGAGATTATAGAATAAAAATCTACAACCCAAACATCTGTTTTATTATCTTTCTACTAAAGAACAACAACCAACTTTAACGCTTTCGTAATGATTGAGTTTCTGTTTTAAGCCTATTTTCTGAAAAACAGCTCAAAAACAGAAAACTCCCCCTTTGTGCCGCCGCCATGCGCTCACCAGCCACAGCAAGAAAAGCCATCTTGCAAGGAATCTGGCGGCGCACCGCAGGAACAAAAAATTTCGTTTCTAACCAGTTCATTTCCCATCAAAGCCTCTCAAGGCTGCAGATATAGGGAAAGCATTTCCTAATTCCCCATTCTTAATTCCTTTGGGGCGTGCCCCTGCGGGTCGGGCTATGCGCTGCAAGTCCTCGCTCACGCTGCGGGCTTTCCGCTGCTATCCCTCACGCAGTTCTGTTTTAGGCCTCCTTTCCAAAAAGCAGCTTAAAAACACCCACTCCAGACTCAGGACTCAGGACTCAGAACTATTCTGGTTACCTTTGCCGCTTCATTCTCCCGCACCCATGCACACGCTTCACCAACTTGAGTCTGGCCAGTTAAAAGGCACCAAAACGCTTAAACTTTCCTGCGGCCTCACCCATCTGCCTCAGGAGACACGCACCCTGGCTCAGACCCTGGAAGTGCTGGATCTTTCTGGGAACCAGCTCACCGCGTTACCAGACTGGATGGCCGAATTGACAAACCTGCGCATTTTGTTTTGCTCCAACAACCCCTTCACCACATTCCCGGCGGTGCTGGGTCAATGCCCTAAGCTAGAGATGATCGGGTTCAAAGCCTGCCGCCTCACCACCGTCCCTGAAGGTGCGCTGCCGCCCTCGCTCCGCTGGCTCACCTTGACAGACAACCAGATCACCCAACTACCCGCCTCCATTGGCCAGTGCACCCGCCTCCAGAAATGCCTGCTGGCGGGAAATAGATTAACACGCCTGCCGGCCGAAATGGCCCAGTGCCAGCATCTGGAACTGCTGCGTATCTCTGCCAACCACCTCACTGCACTGCCTGACTGGCTTTTCTCCCTGCCCCGCCTCTCCTGGCTGGCCTTTGCCGGCAATCCGTGCCAAAACGCCCAACCGCTTCAGGAGCACCTGCTGGAAATATCTTGGGAAGAGCTAACCTTTGAAGAACAACTTGGTGAAGGCGCCTCTGGCATTATTTCCCGGGCGCGTTGGCACCACAAACCCACAGAACAACTCCCTGCACAAGTGGCGGTGAAGGTGTTCAAGGGCGAAGTGACCAGTGACGGGTTTCCGCAAGATGAAAGGCAGGCGTGCATGGCCGCTGGCGATCACCCCAATCTGGTACAGGTGCTGGGCAAAATCACCCAACATCCGGCGCAGAAGCAGGGGCTGGTGTTCAGATTGATCCCGCAGGGCTACCGCAACTTAGGCGGCTCGCCCAGCTTTGAGACCTGCACCCGGGATGTATTTGCAGCTGGCACGGCTTTCAGTTTGCAGGAGGTGTTAAAGATTACCAGCGGCATTGGGGCTGCGGCCGCTCACCTGCACGCCCGCCACCTTCTGCATGGTGATCTGTATGCGCACAACACGCTGGTGGATGACACTGGGCACGCGCTGTTCGGGGATTTCGGCGCAGCCACCCTTTATAAGAACCTTTCAACCGAGCAAGCCGCCCTTCTGGAACGCATAGAGGTGAGGGCTTTTGGGTATTTGTTAGAAGATCTGCTCACGCATTTGGCCCCGGCAGAGGTTTCTCAGGCGCAGGCGCTCTTTCAATTACAGCAGGCTTGCCTGCAGCCAGAGCCCCTTGCCAGGCCAGGCTTTGCCACTATTTCTGCCGTTTTGGGTGCCTTAGCCGGGTAACGCAGGCGAAAAAAAGTCACAGCAGAGTGCCTGTCTACTACTCCCTGGGCGCCTCCGCCAGGCGTCTTTTTGCGCGCAGAAAAAGGTTCTGAGGCATAAAGAGAAGACACACAGCGAGTTTCTCAAAAACAGTACCCGCCCGGAGCAAAGACGGCTTCCCCCGCGCCCGGCCAACTCCCCTGCAGGGCATGAAAGGGGTTTTGTGATTTCCTGTTTTGGGGCTGTTTTGGCCAAAACAGCCCCAAAACAGGAGGGAATACCGCCGTCTGTAAAAATTAGGAAACCTCTATACGTCTAAAACGGTACATGTTAGTTCAAGCGCCGGCAGGCAACCCCGGTGCCCGAACAAAAACCATATGGCGAAGCACACCTATGACATGGGGCTGATTGGCAACTGTGCCTATCTGGCTCTTATTCACAAAGACACCAACATTGAATGGCTCTGCTGGCCCCGCTTTGACAGTAGCTTCATCTTCGGGCCCATGATGGACCGGGAAAAAGGCGGTGAGTACTCGATCAAGCCAGACACAGACCACTTCTCGTCGCACCAATACTACACAGAGAACACCAACATTCTCTGTACCGAGATTTCCTGTGAAGAAGGCTCTTACCGGGTCACGGACTTCGCACCGCGTTTCAGGCAGCACCAGCGCTATTACAAACCGCTCATGCTGATCAGGAAGGTAGAGCCGCTGGCGGGTTCGCCGCGTATCAAGGTCACCTGCCGCCCCGTGGGCAACTACGGGCAGCTGGAGCTCAAGCGCCGCCGCAGCAGCAACCACATCTCGTTCAGAGGCCTTGACGAGGAGGTACGCCTCACCACCAACGCCTCGCTCAGCTATATTCTGGAAGACCAGTATTTTGTCTTGAATGAGACCATTTACCTGGTGCTGACGTATGGCGCGCCGCTGGAGGCCCGTCTGGAAAGCACCGCTGAGGAGTTCCTGAGCCAGACTACGCGCTACTGGCGCATGTGGGTGAAGAACACCAGCATCAGCAACTTCTTCCAGGAACAAGTCATCCGTTCGGCCTTGGCCCTCAAAATTCACCAGTACGAAGACACGGGCGCCATCATTGCGTCACCAACCACCAGCCTACCGGAACACCCCGGCTCCGGCCGTAACTGGGACTACCGCTTCTGCTGGATGCGCGACACGTATTACATCCTGAACGCGTTCAACAACATTGGGCACTTTGAGGAGATGGAGCGGTATTTCCATTTCATTGCCAACATCACGGCCAAAGATACCCAGCGCTACCAGCCGCTTTACTCCATCAGTGCGCAGAGCAAGCTCACTGAGATTGAACTGGAGCTGGACGGTTACCTGGGCAACAAACCCGTGCGCATAGGCAATGACGCTTACACCCACATCCAGAATGACGTGTATGGGCAGATTCTGGTGGCGCTGCTGCCGCTGTACGTTGACCGCCGTTTCAATGACGCCGAGCGCATAGAATCACAGAAGCTGATCTACAAGACGCTGTACAAGATACGCGATACCATGAACGAGCCGGACGCCGGCCTGTGGGAGTTCCGTGATTTTGCGCAGTACCATTGTTATACGTACCTGTTCCACTGGGCCGGGGCCGCCGCCGCCCGCAGTGCCGCCCGCTACATGGGAGATGAGCAGCTGGGCCAGTTGGCCAACGACCTCATGCAGCAGGCCGCGGCCAAGATTGAGGAGTGCTTTGACCCGGCGCAGGGCGTGTACACGCAGGCCATCGGGAAAAACCACATGGACGCCAGCACGCTGCAGCTCATCATGATGCACTATCTGGACCCCGCCTCTGAGCGCGCCAAAACGCACTTGGCAGCCATGGAAAAGGAACTGAAAACCCCAGAAGGTCTCTTTTACCGCTACAAGCACGCAGATGACTTTGGCGTGCCGCAAAGCACTTTCCTGATCTGCGCGTTCTGGTACATTGAGGCCCTGGCCTGCGTGGGCCGCGTAGACGAAGCCATTTTTGAGTTTGAGAACATTCTGAAATACTCGAACCACCTGGGCTTGTTGAGCGAAGACGTGGATTCCCGTGACGGCAGCCAGTGGGGGAACTTCCCGCAGGCCTACAGCCACGTGGGGCTGCTCAACGCCGCCTACCGCATCTCCAAACGTCTGGATAGACCGTCCTTTCTGTAGATGCTTAGCTTCTGAAAAGCATAGTTGACAAGAAAAAGCTCCTGCTAGAAATGGCAGGAGCTTTTTCCGTTTCTGGCCTATTTTGGCCAAAACAGCCCGAAAACGGAAACTGCGGTATTCCTTCTCCCCCTGGGAGAAGGCTAGGATGAGGGCGAGGCGGTTCCAGTTGTAACTGCAGTTGGCACAGACGCTCGCAGGTCCTCCGGACGCTACGAGGTCTTAATGAAATGTTGATTATTAAAAACGAAAGCACTGGCGCGAGCTTGCAGCTCGTGCCAGTAGAATGAATGAGTAAACATGAATTTGTATTACTGGCTAAAGCCGAAAGATTCATGCAGTTTCTCTTAGGCAAATTGTCTTACCAGTAGAACGGCCTTACCCTCCTAACCTTCTCCCTTTGGGAGAAGGAACTCCGTGGTTTTCTGTTTTCGGGCTGTTTTGGAGAAAACAGCCCGAAAACAGAAAACCCTGTGAGGTTTGGGAAACCTCACAGGGTTTGGACTACATCATGCTACAAATGTCTACTGCGACTGAAATTAGAGCATGTTTACATTTTCCTTCTGCGCTGCAAACGGGTATCAAAAGAACCTGACTTTGCCATTTTCTCGCACCATAGCGGGGCGTATGCTGCTCAAAAATCGCTTCGCCAGAACCTTGTGCTCCCCATTTTCGCCTGCAAAATCAAAATGTAAACAAGCTCTTAGTAAACAATAATCAGCAATGAACCATTAGCATTTCCTTAACAAAGCGACTTGAGCAGTTTGCGCACGTCATTGCTGCCGTCTACATTGAAGCGGGCGTTGGAGCGTTCATTGCCTACTTTAATGCTGAAGGCCTCTTTGGGCATGGCCTGGAACATGTCTTCGTCTGTGCGGTCATCGCCAATAGACAGGATAAAGTCATGCGGGTGCTGTTCCAGCCAGCGGGCGGTGGCCACGCCTTTGTTAACTTCCACGTTTTTGATCTCCACAATCTTATCGCCCTCCATGACCTGCAGGTTAATGTTGGCGGCTATGAACAGGAGATAGTTGCTGAGTTCACGGGCGCGCAGTTCGGCCAGTGTGCGGTCTACCTTGCGGTAATGCCACACCAGGGAAAAATCTTTTTCTTCTATAAACGAGCCTGGGGTACGGTCTACGTGCAGCTCCAGAATAGGCCTCACTTCTGCTTTCCAGCTGTCACTGAGGTGTTGCAGCATTTCCCACTGGCCGTTCTGCTCCCGTGACCAAACACCGTGCTCGGCAATAAAGGCTACCGGCAGGTGCCCCAGCCATTTCTCCAGCGTATGGCGGTCGCGGCCGCTCACAATCACCACCTGGTTCTCTGGGTTCTGGGTAAGGCAGGTTAACGTTTCCAGCAGTTCCTGGTCTGGGAACGCCGCGTTAGGATCTTTCTTGAAGGGACTTAATGTGCCGTCATAGTCCAGGAACAGCATGCGCTGATGTGACTTTTTAAAGCTTTCCAGCAGTTGGGCACTCTCCTCTTTAGAAAGCGACTCAGTGGCCATTGCCTTTTGCTTTTCCTTGATGTACTCCAGCCGGTTCATGAAAATGCTCACCCAATGGTGTATGTTGTAGCGCTGCACAATCTCCTGCATGTGCTCCATGCGCGTGATCTGCTCCTCTTCGGGCATCAACAAGGCTTCTCTGATGGTGCGCACCATCTGCCCCAGATCATTGGGGTTGATGAGCAGGGCGTCTGCCAGCTCTCTGGAGGCACCTGCCATTTCGCTTAAGATCAGCACGCCTTTCCGGTCTACCTTGCTGGCAATGTATTCTTTGCAGACCAGGTTCATGCCATCCCGCATAGGCGTGACCAAGGCAATGTCTGCCACGCTGTACAGCGCCGAAAGTTCTTCAATGGGGAACGAGCGGTAGAAATATTGAATGGGGGTCCAGGTGATGGTGCGGTAAGAGCTGTTAATACGGCCCACCAGTTCATCAATGGTCTCCTTAAGTTGCTTGTACATCTCCACCTGGTCCCGAGACGGCACCACCAGCATAGACAGCGTTACCTTGCCGTGAAAATCTGGGTTTTCCTTCAGGAACAACTCAAAGGCTTGCAACCTTTGCGGAATCCCCTTGGAGTAGTCCAGGCGGTCAATAGACAGGATAATGCGCTGCTCCTGCAAGGCTTCGCGGTATTCGGCAATTTTGGCGTGGGTTTCTTCTGACGTGGCCAGGCTGGCGTACTTGTCATAGTCAATCCCCATGGGGAACGCATCTACCATGATGTTCCGGAACCCGTTGTCTATAAGCCCCTGCGAAGTGTTCAGCCCCACAATACGGCTCACGGAACTGAGGAAGTGACGCGCGTCATCATAGGTATGAAACCCGATCAGATCTGCGCCCAGCATGCCCTGTAGCAGTTGCTCCCGCCAAGGCAGTAATCTGAAAACCTCAAAGGACGGGAACGGGATATGCTGGAAAAACCCGATGGTGCTCTCCGGCATCTGCTCCCTAAGCATGGCCGGTAGCAGCAGCAACTGGTAATCATGCACCCAGATAGTGTCACCGGCAGAGGCCAGCTCCATGACCGCCTCACAGAACTTCTGGTTCACCCGCTGGTAGGCCTCCCAGTAGGTGTCCTCATACACTGCGTACTGGCTGAAGTAGTGAAACGTAGGCCACAGCGTCTCATTGCTGAACCCCTCGTAAAAGTCCCTGATCTCCCCTTCTGTAAGGTAGACAGGGTGCATGCTTTGCTGATGAAGGTCTTGCCGCACCTGCTTTTTCTCTGAGTCTTCCTCAAAGTAGGTGCCGGGCCAGCCAATCCAGACGTTGTCGCCTTGTTTGTAGATAGATCCCAAACCGGTAGCCAAGCCACCCTCGCTTGACTCATATGCCAAGCCTTCTTCTGTTCTCTGTACTTTGATAGGCAGCCGGTTGGAGATGATAATGGTTTTGGGCATAGTAGGTTGGATTTAATGGAAAATAAGTGGGAGCCCCAGGCAACGGTTTCGTTTTGCCTTTCAGGAATAATTCCCTAAACAGCCCCACCTGCTCTTATGTATGGGTTTACTGGTTTGGGTAAGCTTTTGTTGGTTAATATTCAAATATTAATATATAAAAAGACGCTTAAAAACGGCCCCAGCCCGTAGTGAAAAGTAACCTTTCTCCTGCTTGGCGGGTAAGCATGAACTTGTATTTGAACAGGTCAACAGGAATGATTGAAGAAATTAAACACTTTACCCTAGACCACTTTCCCCATTTTCTGCAAGGTGCCGGCGTCATAGCGGGGGCTATCATGGTAGGCATCATTATCAAGTGGCTGATCTTTAAGGTCCTTTCCACCTATCAGCACTGGTTCCCCCATGTTTGGGTAGAGGCTATTCTCAGAAAACTCAGCAAACCTGTTTCTTACCTCATGCCCCTGCTGGCGCTGGGCGCTGCCCTGCCCTTGCTGCCGTTGACCCCAGAGGCGCGGGAAGTCTTCAGGCGGGTCATGGAAATCTCCCTCACCGTGGTGTTTGCCTGGTTCCTGATTGGGTGGGTAAACGTGGTTCAGTACCAGATCAGAAAGAAGCACCAGCTGGACAAGGCAGACAACATCAAAGAGCGGCGGCTCTTCACCCAGCTCCAGTTCATCAGGCGGATGGCCATTATCCTGATTGTGTTCCTGGCCGCCTGCCTTATCCTGATGAGTTTCCCAACGGTGCGTAAAATTGGTACGGGTCTGGTGACCTCTGCCGGGATTGCGGGCGTGATCTTGGGCTTTGCGGCCCAGAAATCGTTGGGGAACCTGCTGGCGGGTTTTCAGCTGGCCTTCACGCAGCCTATGCGCCTGGATGATGTGCTGGTGGTGGAGAACGAGTGGGGCCGCGTAGAGGAAATCACCCTCACCTACGTGGTCATGCGCCTCTGGGACCAGCGCCGACTGGTGTTGCCCATCAACTACTTTATAGAGAAGCCTTTCCAGAACTGGACGCGCACCAACGCTGAGTTGCTGGGCACCGTTTTCCTGTACCTGGATTATACCGCCCCCATAGAAGCGTTGCGCGAAGAACTCACCCGCATCTTAAAAGAAACCCACCTCTGGGACGGCCGCGTGGGCATACTGCAGGTCACCGACTCCAAGGAAAGAACCTTAGAATTGCGCGCCCTGGTCAGTGCCCGAGATTCTGGGTCTGCGTATGACCTGCGCTGCTTTGTGCGGGAGAAGCTGGTAGATTTCGTACAGAAAAACTACCCGGAGTGCCTGCCTCTCAACAGAACCATTCTGCCCGCCGGCACAGATCCTGCTGTAGCGTAATTGGTGGCTGGTTTTGTTCTATTTTTCTGGTTGCTTTGGGCCAGATAGAAAGATCTGTTTTTCGCTTATTTTTAGGAAAACATGCCGAAAACGCTTTCTGGTGATCCTGAGCATTCTTGAGGCGGGAGCCGAAGAGAGCTAGGCGTAGCTACTGAAGGATCTAACGGAGAAGTGTTTGCCTTTGCGTAGTCTGCTGTTCCCTAGGCTGTGCCGCTGTTGGCAATGCCTCACTGGCTGTTCTGTTTCACCTCTTCCGGTAAGCGCTCACGGCCGCGGGGCCCCGTCCTGCCGGCTCGCACTGCTGTTAAAACTACGCCTTTGGCGTTGCCTTCGGCACCGTATTAACAGAGGCGCTCACCCCCAGGACTGGTTTCTGTTCCTTTCCTGAGCAGCTTGTCTGCTGGGTCTGCTTTAGCAGGTCACTGCTGCTGTCCCGCTAGCCTGTGGCGAGCCCGTGCTGCGCACATCAGTCGGGGGCATGGGTGGTGGAATGTCTGTGGTTGACGGTTAGTGGCTGCTGCTGCTGCTGGAAGTGACTTCAGCAGCTGGCGCGAGTCTCCAGACTCGTGCCTACAGATGATGGGGAGTCTCTGACTACCCTCGCTGCCCGGCAGCGAAACCACGCGTTTCAGATGCACCTTTTGCTGGTTCAAGTTTCCGACTTGGACCCACCATGGCGGAAGCTTGAAGCTTCCATGTGGCGAAGCCTCAAAGAGCGCTACCAGCTACTCCCCCTTTGAAGGGGGTGAAGGGGGATGTTTACACCAGCAGGTTCACGCATTCCCGAGAACTCCCCTCCAGGGAAGGATAGGGGTGGGTTTGTTACAGCTGCCACCGCTTTACCGCCTGCTCAAAAGACCTCACAGGTTTTAAAAACCTGTGAGGTCTATGCCATTTCCCGTTTTCAGCCTTTTTTCAGAAAAACAGCCCGAAAACAGGAATGCTTACCACCCTACGGCTCCCCTACTCCTTATAGGGGTCATACACATCTTCGCCCGCCATGGCCACGCCCAATGGGCGAAGGGTGTGCAGAACTTTGATGGTGTTGCCCTGGTATTTCAAGACGTCCTCCAGTTTTTTGTAAGCCTCGGGGGCTTCATCGGCGCCTGCGCCGCGAAGTTCTATGCGTTTTTCTTTCATGCGCTGCTGCACGGCGTCAAAATCTACCAGGCCCGGGGAGACAACGGTTTTGCGCTTCACACCTTTGGCGTCTCTGATCCATTTGGTCTTGCCCGCGGCGGCCCGTCGGCTGAGCAGGCGGCCCGCGCCGTGTACGGTAGAATATAGTCCGCGCACGGACAGCTCACTTTCCACGCCTTCAATGATGACCGAATTGTCAAACATGTTGGCGCCAATGAACCCTTTCTGGCCCGGAAACGCGGGCGTACAGCCTTTGCGAACTACCCAGTAGTCTTCGCCCTGGTGGCGCTCAAACCACGCGAAGTTGTGGTGGTTGTGAATGACTTCGGTGGCGGTGCCACCCAGAATGTGCAGCACGTTCTCTACCACAATGTCTCTGCCCGCGTAGGCGTATTCGCCCGCCAGGGCCATGGCGGCAATGTAGTCCTGCCCAATTTCTGAGTCAATGTCAAAGAGAATGGGCGGACCGTCCATGCCGCTTTCACGGGCTTTGTCAAAGAAGCTTCCGCCCTGTGAGAGGGCAATGAACCCGGAGGCGGTCTTGTGCCCAAACCCGCGGGACCCGAAGTGCACGCCAATCCAGAGGTAGCCTTTCTCGTCTTCAAAGAGGTCAATGAAGTGGTTTCCGCTGCCCACGGTGCCCAGCTGCTCGGCGGCCAGTTTTCTGAGTTCGCGCTGCGGTTTGAACTCTGCCTTCTTGATGTGCTCCAGCACGGGGTGGTCCACGCGCTTGGGATTGGGCCGCCCCACGCCAAAGCCAATGGTCTTCATGATCTCGTCCATGACGCGGGCAATGTTCACGTCACGGGCCATGATATCAGTTCTAACCGCCTTGTTTCCGCAGCCAATGTCAAACCCCACGCCAGAGAGCGAAACTTTGTTTTTGTAGGCCACGGCGCCACCTATGGGGTGGTTGTAGCCGTAGTGGGCATCTGCGGTGAGCACGCCAATGTCTTCTGGCCCCACGCAGCGTTTGATCTGGTTTATAGCGCTCTGGTCAATGATTTCCTCGCCAAAGATGGTGATGTTGTTTTCTACGGTAGCCATGGCCTTGTCTGGTTGGTCGCTTCTTCTATACGGAATTTCAAGATGCCGTTTTCGGCTTGTTTTCAGAAAAACAGGCCGAAAACAGAAAGAAAGGATGGTCCAGCTGGGATTAGTCAATGCTTTTGAACCCACCCATACCCCTTTAAGGAGCAGGGCCGTTTTATTCTACGCATTTCTAGTGATCTGCAGGTTTCGCCATGCCTTCTTTTGAGGCTTTCGCCTCACTGAAGTTGAAAACTTCAGTCTAAAGTAGGTCCAAGTTGGAAACTTGAACCAGAAAAGTTTAGAATGAAACGGCCCTGCTCCAGGTAGGGGAATTCTGCCCGAGTGCGAAAATTTCCTTTCTTGGAGGGGTAGACACTTCTTGCCTCGGCATTTACCATTTTTATCTCGCAACTTGGGTTATGGACACAAAAAAAGGGGAAGCCTATGCCTCCCCTTTCTCTTTCCGTTGAGCGGTTCTGATTATAATCCGCCGCGGGTGCCACCGGTTTTCTCACCTTCGTGGCCTTTTACTTTCACTACTTTGTTGTACAATCCTAACAACAGGAACGGGGCTGGCCACTGGCCTACGAACAACGCCTCATCATCTTTTTTCATGATTTTCAGCGTAGCTGAAACCGCCATGGAGCCTAGTGCTGCCCACAGGAACAGGTCAGAAGGAAGTTTAGCGGTATACTCTTCTATTGTTCTGGCTACTGGTCCTTCTCTGTGCTCTGGGTTGAAGTTGTCTGCAGCGTCTTTTACATCTTGTGCTTTTGCCATAGTTTTATTTGCGTTTAAAGTTTTCAATCCCCTATGAAAACGAATAAACGGCGGGAGGGTTTACCTAAATTTCACAAGTCTTCTTCCTGAACAGCAACCAGATCAACCTTTGCATCTTTTCAGCCTGATTTCTGTTTTGGAGCTGTTTTCTCAAAAACAGCCCCAAAACGCAGAAGCCCCACCAAACCGGTGAGGCTTCTGTGCGAAGTAGAAAAATGTAACTCTATTTAAGGCCATTTTTATTTGTCCTCCTAAAAGACCTTGCTAGAGAACGGTAGTTGCTGTTCCTAAAAGCGTTTACAGTTCGCCCACAAGATCCTTTCAGGATGACAAATAATATAGTTATTGGCTTTGGTTACTTCTTAGGCAGTTCCTGCAAGAGAACTTCCACGGCTTTCTCCAGCTGCTGGTCACGCCCTTGCGCGACGACGGCGGGATCATTGGCCACCAGATAATCAGGCTCCAGCTGCGAATTCTCCAGGAACTTGCCGCCGCCCAGCGTGCGGTACCCAATCTGCGGGATCCCGAAGACCATGGTAGGATCAATCAAGGTTTCCCACCACACAAACGTACCCGTTCCGGCCACGGGCGTGCCCACGGTTTTGCCAATGCCCAGCTCCTTGTAGAGTACCGGGAAAATGTGGGCGTCTGAGTAGTTGGCCTCATTCATGACCACAATTGAAGGCTTGGTCCATTTGTTGCGGGGCTCATCACTCAGGTGCTGGCCGCGCGGGCTGAACTGGGCGTACTGCTTGGTGTTCAGGAAGCTGATAAGATCATCATGCAAGTTGCCCCCGCCGTTGGCGCGGGTGTCTACAATCAATGCTTCTTTGGTGGCGTTTTTGCCTAGGGCCTCCTCATACACGGTGCGGTAGCTGGCGTCATTCATGCCCCTGATGTGCACGTAGCCCAATCTTCCGCCCGAGAGGCGGTCAACCTCTTTGCGGCGGTTCTCCACCCAGCGCTGGTACAGCAGTTCGTTCAGTTCACCGCCGTTAATGGGCTTTACCGTTTCTTCCCAGCGCTTCTTGGTTTTCTCGTCATACAAAGACACCAGCGTGAATTTGCCCGCTTTGCGGTTCAGGAGCTGGTCAAAGTCAGTGTTGTCTTCAAGGATCTGGCCGTCAATTTTCTCCACAATCACCCCCGCTTTCACTTTGGAGCTGGCACGGTCAAACGGACTCAGGTTGATCACTTCTTTCACCTTCAAACCCGCGCCCGAATACTGCTCATCAAAGAACAGCCCCAAAGAGGCGGTGGCGTCTGCGTTGGCTTGTCTGTGACTGTAGCGACCGCCTGTGTGCGAGGCGTTTAGTTCACCCAGCAGCTCACTCAGCACATCTGCGAAGTCATAGTTGTTGGTGATGTGCGGCAGGAACTGGCGGTAATTCTCTGTGTAGAATTTCCAGTCTACGCCGTGCAGGTCTGTCACGTAGAATTTCTGCTCCAGTTCCCTGATCACGTGGTCATACATGTAGGCGCGCTCAGCGGCGGCGTTCAGGTTCATCTCCCCGTTCACGCGCACCATTTCCTGTTTCCCGTTCTCGGTGTCCAGTTTTAGAATCTTGCCTTCAGTGAGTACAAACAGGTTTTTTCCGTCTTTAGAGAGCGTCATTTCTCCGCCGCGGGTGCCCAGTTTGGCCAGCAGTTTGGTGTCATTGTCGCGCAGGTTGGTCACCCACAGGTCATAGCCTTTCTCGAAGCGGCTCAGGTAGAACAGCCTATCGCCTTTCAGGGACACCACGGCATCTGAAATGTCTGAGGAAGTGGCCGTGAGACGGGCTTTGCGGTACGGCAGGTTGTCTAGCTCCAAGGCCATGCCGGCGGGCGCCGATGTTTTGCTTGTTTCCCCTTTCTTGCCTTTGCCCTTGGTTTTACCCTTTGGTTCTGCTGTTTCTTCCGGCCCTTTAGACTCCGCTTCGCGCTTCTCCAGATCCTCCAGCAGTGAGTAGTCTTCTTTGCTCAGTTTGAAGCGGTCAAACGCGTCTTGGGTGGTGAACAGCGCATAGATGTCACCGGTGCCCGAGTTATTGCCGTTGCCCCTGAGGCCTTCGCGGTTGGAGTAGTAGATGATCATCTTGCCACCCGCCATCCATCTGGGGCCGTTTTCATAATAGCCGCTCTGGGTGAGGTTCATCACGTTGCCGTTTCCGGAGGCAGAAATCAACCCCACCTCAGACAGCCACTGCTTGGGCTGGTTGTACTGCACCAGAAACCACTTTCCGTCTGGCGACCATTTGTAATCCTGATCACCGTCTGCGTAAGAATAGTTGTTGGCGTTGGCCAGGATGGTACGCACCTGTTTGCTGGCTTTGTTCACCACTTTCAGGTTTACGCGGTCCTCCAGATACGCCACCTCCTTGCCGTCTGGTGAGTAGGTAGGCTGGAATTCCTCGGTTGGCGTGGCAATCACGGTCTCCTCTTTCAGGAGCGTAGAGGCGTAGAAATAAGGCTCAGCGGCGCGCACCAGGCTGGTTTCATAGATGTTCCAGCTGCCGTTGCGCTCGCCCGCGTACAGAATCTTGCGCCCGTCGGGCGAAAAGCTCACGCTGCGTTCCTGCTCTGGGGTGTTGGTGATGCGTTTGGTGATGCCGCCCTCCACAGAGCTTACAAAGACTTCGCCCCGGTTTACAAACACCACCTCTTTGCCGTTGGGTGACACCTGCATCTCGGTCATTCCGCCCGAAATGGGCAGCACCGTCTCTGGGTTTGACCTGATACCAGAATATAGCTGAATGGCCACTTTCTGCGGCTGTCCGCCTTGTTTTAAAGTGTAGATTTCGCCGTTGTAAGTAAACGAAAGCGTTCCGTCTTTGGCGCCGCTCAGGTGCCGCACCGGGTGTTTGCTGAAATTGGTGACCGCCGTGCTCTGCTTAGGGTTCTGCAGGCTCATCTTGCGCACATTGAACGTGCCGTTGGGCTGCTCACTCAGGTAAAACAGCTCCTGCCCGTTCGGCCCGAAAACGGGTTGACGGTCCTCGCCTATGTTCTCAGTGAGTTTGGTGTGCTGCTTGGTTTTGGTGTTGTACACCCAAAGGTCACGCGCCGTGGAAGAGGTCTGGTGCTTTCTGAGGTTATTCTCAAAGCTCTTCTTGTCCTGGTACACCAGCATTTCGCCGTTGGCGCTGTAGCGGGCGGCCTCTGCGGGCGTGGTCAAGACCATGGCGTTGCGCCCGCCGCCTAACGAAACCGTGTACAGCTCAGGGAAAGCCCCAGAAGGGAATAAGGCATTGGCCGCAGCGTCTACCCGTGAAGAGGAGAAAATCACGTTTTTGCCGTCCGGCGTGAAATCTGAAGGCACGTCACTGGCTGAATGGAAAGTTAACCGCTTGCCTTCGCCGCCCTGGGCGGGCATCACAAACACGTCAAAGTTGCCGTAGCGGTCTGAGGCAAAGGCAATCTGCTTTCCGTCTGGCGACCACACGGGGTTGAACTCATAGCCCTCGTGCATGGTGAGCGGCGTGGCATTTCCGCCCGCGGCGGCTACCTTGTATAAATCTCCCTGGTAACTGAAGACAATGGTCTGCCCGTCGGGCGAAATGGCTGGGGTGTTTAACCACAGCGGTGTCTGGGTCTGGGCCATGGCACCCACGCTGCTGGCGCAGCAGAAGGCCAACACGGCAAGAAACCGCTTTTTCATAAAGTAAAGGGCTTGTTTGTTAGATTGGAATACTAAATATACCAAACAGGCGGGGCAATTCAAACAGGCGGCGGCAGTGATGGCAGTTGCGCGATGGATGCATTCCCGTTTCCGGGCTGTTTTCTGAAAAACAGCCCGGAAACGCATTAGGTAAAAATAGGGAACGGTATTGCTGATAGGTAGAGACCAGGCACCGCCTCGTCTCCCACGCATTGCAGATCTATTTTCACCAGCGGTAGTGACCTGTGTTTAAAGCAGGCAAGGTTTCATACATTAACCAGCAGGTGGGACAGGTCGTGGCCTGTCTGTCCAGCATTTGGGGTAGTGGGATGTAAGAGATGAAATAAGGATTCAGGAATGCGTGGAGACGAGGCGGTGCCTGGTCTCTACGGGGTTAAATGCGTTTTGGGCCTGTTTTCTGAAAAACAGGCCCAAAACTGACTCAAGACTCAGAACTCTGTCTACAGCTTCCCTTTCATGCCCTCCATGAAACAGTGGCGGCAGCGGGCCTCATATGAGTCGGTTTCGCCCAGAAGCACCTTCTCCTGTGACACCGCGTTGCGGAAGGAGTATGAGGCAATGTCCCCGCACTGCACGCAGACGGCATGCACTTTGGTCACGTATTCGGCCACGCCCATGAGCGCGGGCATAGGCCCGAAGGGTTTGCCCAAATAGTCCATGTCCAGACCGGCCACAATCACCCGGATGCCGTTGTTGGCCAGGTGCACGCAGACCTCGGTGATGGCTTCATCAAAGAACTGGGCCTCATCTACGCCCACCACGTCACAGCCGCTGGCCAGCAGCAGCATGTCATTGGCAAACTGAATTGGGGTAGACCGTATGGCCGTGGCGTTGTGCGACACCACGTCTTCCTCATGGTAGCGCGTGTCAATGGCCGGTTTGAAAATTTCTACCCGCTGCCTCGCAATTTTGGCGCGGTTAAGCCTTCTGATCAGCTCCTCGGTCTTTCCGGAGAACATAGACCCGCAAATCACTTCAATCCAACCACGCTTCTGGGCCTGATGCCGGTTTCCTACCCGAGGCTCTATAAACATACCTTCTAATTAATGAGAGAATGTGTGATGGACGGAAGGAATGAATTCCTCCCATCTCAGGACGAATTTACAGCCCTATCCCCCTTTGCTAATGCACAACTTTTCCACAGAGTTATTCAATACACTCAATGACAAGAACTTATACCCCGGAAGAAGTGTCAGAAAGTAGAAAGTGTGAGAGTGAGACAATCAAAGCAATAGCTTTTCTAGTTTGCCCACTGTTCCCTAAGATCCTTTCAGGATGACAAAGAGGGTGGTTTTGGGGGTGGTTTGGGGCTACTTTCAGAAAAACAGGCTGGAAACACGCATTCAAATTAATTGGCTGCAAATTCTCTTCTTGAGGCTCCTCCTACTCTTTATCTTTTTGCACGCATTGCGTCCCCCTTTGAAGGGGGTAGGGGGATGACCAAGGCCGTTGAAGAACTGTCAGCATCAGCTAAATGAAATAGAAGATTATTCTTGGAATACGTCACTCTGCACGAGTAGATCAACACGAGTCATCATCCCCCTACCCCCTTCAAAGGGGACGCAATGCGTGCAAATGCACTAGAGTGAAGCATGAGAATCTGCACTGAACAAGCGTTGCTGTCATGAGCGATTTTAATTGTTCACCAAATCCTTCAACTATTGTACACTCATCCCTTCAACACCTCACTCCTTCCTCCCCCTAAATCACCCGCTATAGGTCATGTGCGGCAGCTTGGTCTGCTCAGGTACTTGGCAGGTAACGGGGCCGGTGAGCTGGGTTTGGCAGGTGAGGCGTTCGTTGGGTTTGAGGCGGCCGTTGCTCCGGAAGCGCTCCTCGGCGGGGGTGGGCGGGGCGGTGTTTTCCATGCCCTGCAGCACAATCATGCGGCAGCTGGTGCAGCGGCCCCTGGCGCCGCAGGCGTGCATCCAGTCAATGCCTTGGGCCTGCAGAGCGGCCAGAACCGTTTGGCCTTCGTATACAGATACCCGCAGATCTGCCAGATTCCGCACCGTGATTTCCCCCATTATTCGCTATATTTACGAGCGTATGCTTCCGCCAATGAAAGACAAATATAATCAAATACGCCTCGCTCAGTACAGCCAAGAGCTAGCCCAGCGCCTCAGCGAGGAACACTTCGCTCAGCATGAAGTGGTTACTGCGCCGCAGTTGATTTCATTTACCCCCATCAAACAGGTGAACCTCTACCTCATCAGGGAGCTGCTCACGCTCTGGAACCATGAGATGGCCAACCTGCGCAGCCCTTACTTTGACTTTGAGAGCCCTGAGGTGAAAGACGCGCTGGTGCAGTTCATGAACGTGCTCTCGCGCAAAATCTCTATCAAGCGCCCGCACTTTGAGCCGCTCCTCCAGAAAGCCATACAAGACACGTTCCGGACGGTGCTGGAGCCGGTGGAGGTGTTTGAGGAGAAGTTTCTGCGGGTAGACGACCTCTCACCGGCCAAGCTGCAGGAAGGCCTGAAATACCAGGACCTGGACAAGGAGCTGTACCGCCAGTTCATAGACTCCCTCTCTGAGGAAAATCTGGACCGCGGCAAGGTGACCACCAAACTGCAGCGGTTCCTGAACGAGCACAACTCCCTGCGGTTTTCTGTAGCCGATGTGGTAACCCGTTTCAATGAGCTGAAACCCCTGAAAATGGAAGAGATCCTGACCCCGGAGGCTCCCGTAGCCCCTGTTGTCCCCTCCATTCCGGTGGTACCTGCCACACCGCCGCCCCCTGCTGCGGCACCAGCCCCCACTCCGGTGGCCGCCGTGCCGCCCGTACCAACTGCGCCGTCTACCAACGGTTCCTCTACGTCTTCGGGCGCAGCTGCCTCCCCGTTCTTCCGGCCAGAGGTGAACATGGAGCCTAAACTGAACGAGCGGTTCCAGCAGGAGCAGAAGCAGACCCTCAATGACCGTTTTAAGCAACCCGTGAACGCCTCTCTGGCCGACCGCCAGCAAGACCAGAAGATTGGTTCCCTCAAAGACGCCATCTCCATCAATCAGCGTTTTTCATTTATCAATGAACTGTTTGAGGGGGACAACATGGCCTACCACGCCGTAATCAAGCAACTTGATGAATTTGGCTCTGCCCATGACGCCAGGCACTATCTCCTGAACGAGGTGGGCAGCAAGTACAACTGGTCTAAGAAAGAAGAGCACGTGCAGAAGCTGGTGCGCCTGATTGAAAGAAAGTTCGCATAAGCCGTTTTTGACCTGTTTTTAGAAAAACAGCCCCAAAACAGAAATCCCCTGCCACCAGAAGACGGCAGGGGATTTCTGTTTTACCACCTTTCTGTCTACCGGAAAACCAGCACGTCAATAGACCGCTCGGCTTTCTCCAGTTTCAGGCCCAGCTTGGCCAGGGCTTCATGAACGGCGCCTTTTCTTTCGGGCTCAAATTCAAAGGAGAGGTCATACCGCGTTTGGTTGCCGGTTTCATCTACCACGGGCAAATTCACCATCCCGAAGCTCTCCAGATAATGGGCCACCTTCTCCAAGCGCACGTGCTCACCGTCAAACGCACCCGCAGAGGCTCCAAAGACCTCGGCCTTGGCCTGCGAGACGGGTATCTTTTTCACCTTGGCCCCATCTGCCACCTGCAGTACGTACACTGGCCGCAGGCGCTTCTCCAGGCTCGCCCGCACGGTGAACATCTTCTGGAGTTCCTGCCGGAGCGTGGGCAGGAGTTGGGCTTCCTGCCCTTTGGGCACAATAATATCAATGCAATACTTGGTCTTGTTCTCCTCCACGCTCTCTCCCGTGGTCAGATCAAGAGTGCGGCCGTAGGGCAGGCTTTCATACGCCAGGCGGTACACGCTTTCCAGCGGAAGGTTGATCATGGTAAGCCGGCGGCCTTTGAACACGGGGTCCTGCAGATACGAGTGGGACTGTCCGCCAACTCCTTTCAGCTCGGGCTGCACCAGAAAATGCGCGCGGGTGTGGGCCGCCGCTGTGAAGTACGTGAGCGGGTCTGCCGCCAGGTTGTCTTCCTTCAAAGGCAAATCTATGGGCTTGCCCGCCAGCACCTTCTCTATGACGGCAAAAGTAATGTTCTGGGGCGCCGTGATAGCCACCACCTTGCCCTGTGGGCTAATCAGCACCGAATGCGGAATCATGCGGTAGGGAAACGCCTTTCTGGCCCCGCCCGTGTCTGCCACCGCAAACAGCAGCGTAGACGGCCGGTTGGCCAGAAACCGCTGTATGCGCTGCTCGGTTTCTTCAGTAACCGTTATAATCTGCAGCCGGTCCTTGAACTGTTTCTGGAGGTCTTGCAGATGCGGCATGGCCTGCACACAGGGGCCGCACCACGTGGCCCAGAACTCCAGCAGCACCGCCTTGCCTTTCAGGTTAGCGAGATTGAGGGAGGGGCTGTTTCCGTTCAGGACGTTGCCGAAAGTGATGGGCGGCGCGGCCTCGCCGAGGGTGGTCTGGGCCAGGAGCGGCCCGTGCAGCGTGCCCGCCAGGAGCAGAAGTGAAAAAAGCTTTTTCATACGGTTTGAATAATTTCCCCAAACCTACCGCCCCGGCTCCGGGAACTGGGTTAACCAGCGTTAAGCACTGTTAATTAGTGTTAACGCCTGCCCTGCCCATGCGCAGAAACCTTATCTTTGGCCATATGAAGCGGAGAATTCACCTGGTCTTGCTCATGATGGTAACCTGCACGGTGGGCGTGGTGGGGCTGCAGCTCATTTGGAGTTACCAGAGCTACCGCACGGCCTCGCAGGAATTTACCAGAGACATCAACGAGGCGCTGCAGGAGGCGGTAAAGCTGGAGCAGGACGCCCGGCGGAGGGAGCTCCTGCAGCAGTACCGCGGCTGGCTGGCAGACACTAACCTGGTGAAGATCACGTGCCGCGTTGACCCCATCTACAAAACCACCAAATTTTCCCTCGCCGACAAACACCCCTGGGCCCCGGAGAAGCGGGAGCCGTTTGTGATTGGGTTTAACCATTTCACCCAAAAGCTGTCAAAGATCACGCCTGCGGCGAAAGCCTACTTCATTAAGCACTTTACAGAAGATCTTGTCTGGCAGAACCTGCAGGAAGGCTCTCTCTACTTCTACACCCGGCAACTGGGTAATAAGATGGAAGTGGCCTATACCCAGAACCGCCTCAACCCCGTGCGGCTGAAAAAGCTGTTCAGGCAGCAGTTACAGCAACGGGACATTACCGCTGGTTTTGAGCTGATTTTAGAAAAACAGGCCAGAAACAGAAATATTACCCAGTACCCCTACGCCACCCGCTCCTACAATGTGAGCCTTCGCAAGCCCCGGCAACGGGTGCAGGCGTATTTCCCAGACCCCAACCTGGTGTTTCTGCAGCGCATGAAGTGGGTGATTGGCAGCTCTCTGTTGCTCATCGTAACCGCTATCTTCTGCTTCGGCTATACTTTGAAGACCTTGTTCCGGCAGAAGAAGCTGGCCGTGCTCAAGAACGACTTCGTGAACAACATGACCCATGAGCTTAAAACCCCCGTGGCCACCATTAGCCTGGCCGCCGAGGCCATTCAGGCGTTTGATTTGAGCAAGGCTTCCGCCGAGGAATATATAAGCATCGTTCGGCAGCAGAGCGGGCGGCTGTCAGGGCTTATTGACCAGATCCTGAAAAGCGTGGCCCTGGAGCAGGAAAATGTGGCGCTGGAGAGGAAAAGAATCTGTTTGCAGGAGCTAACGGCCCACGTACTGGCCCAGCACAAACCCCAGCTGGAACTGGTGGCAGCCACCGTTGAAACCCAGTTCCCCCATGAGCGCCTCGTGGTCACCGCCGATGAACTGCACCTGGGCAACGTCTTGGCCACGCTGCTGGACAATGCCCTCAAGTATAGCAACAACCAGCTCCGCCTCCAGCTCTCCCTTTACCGGCAGGCCCACCACGCCGTGCTGGAAATAGCAGACAACGGGCTGGGAATAGCCCCTGACCACCAGGCTAAAGTGTTTGAGAAGTTCTACCGGGTGCCGGCTGGCAATGTGCACAACGTGAAAGGCTACGGCCTGGGCCTCAGCTACGCCAAAGCCGTGGCCGAGCGGCACGGCGGCACCCTCACCCTCCGGAGCCGGTTAGGCATTGGCACCACCTTCCTCCTTTCTATTCCGCTTGCGCGCCATGAAGCCCCCGCACCTGTTGTTGCTTGAAGATGAAGTGCCGCTGGCCAAGATTCTGCAGGAAAGCCTCCAGAAACGCGGCTTCACCGTGACCCATGCCCCAGACGGCCAGCAAGGGCTGGAGCTGTTTCGGCGGCAGCCGTTTGATATCTGCGTGGTTGATGTGATGCTCCCCCTGCTGGACGGTTTTTCATTTGTGCGGGAAATCAGGAAAGTAGACGGGCAGGTTCCGGTGCTCTTCCTCACGGCCAAGTCCCAGACCCAGGACCTGGTGCAAGGCTACGCCTCCGGCGGAAATGACTACCTCAAGAAGCCGTTCACCTTAGAGGAGTTGGTGCTGCGCCTCCATGAACTCCTTCGGCGGCAGCCGCCCAAAGAAAACCTGAGCGAAACCTTGTTGGTGGGCCGGTACACGTTTCTGCCGCAAAAGCAGGAGTTGTGGCTGGACAAGAAACTGCACGCCAAACTGTCTTACCGCGAAAGTGAGCTGCTCCTCCTGCTGGTGCAGCACCGCCACCAGGTGCTGGAGCGCAAAACGGTACTGCTGCAGCTCTGGGGCGATGACGGTTTTTTTCAGGCCCGCACCATGGACGTGTTCCTCACTAAACTGAGAAAGCACCTGCGGGAAGACCCTTCGGTGGAAATTCTGAACATCAGGGGCGTGGGGTACAAGCTGTTAGCTTAGAGCAGGTTTAGATTTGTTTTTTCGCTGCAAGCGGGCTTTACAGGAACCTGACCCGGCGGTTGCCTCACCCCGTGGCGCTGCCAGGCTGCTCAATGCCTGCTAGAGGAGAACCTTTTACCCTCGGTTTTTGACTGCAAACTCAAAACGTAGACAAGCGCTTAGTTGGCAGGCACCAGGTTTTCACTCAGTAGACGGCTCCTGTTTCCGGGCTGTTTTTGGCAAAACAGGGCAAAACTGGAACTTCTTTAGCTTTTCAGAAGGGCAAAGGAAAAGTTTGCGTTTTGGGCCTGTTTTTGAAAAAACAGCCCCAAAACGGGAATATTCACTACCAGCTCCCCCACGCTACCGCCCCAGATCCAGCTTGCGGTGGGCGTCAATGGCCAGCAGAATGAACAGCAGAATGGTAAATGACCACAAACCGGAGCCGCCGTAACTGAAGAACGGCAGCGGAATCCCCACCACCGGCGCCAGGCCAATGGTCATGCCCACGTTCACCAGAAAGTGGAAGAAAATGATGGAGGCCACGCAGTAGCCGTAGGTGCGGCCAAAGACCGAGCGCTGCCGCTCGGCCACGGTAATGATCCGGATCAGGAGCCCCATGAACAGCGCAATCAGCACCAGACTGCCAATCCAGCCGTGTTCCTCGCCCACGGTGCAGAAGATAAAGTCAGTGCTTTGCTCGGGCACGAAATCAAACTTGGTCTGGGTTCCTTCTAAGAACCCCTTGCCTAAAAACCCGCCAGAGCCAATGGCAATCTTAGACTGGGTTACGTTCCAGCCCACGCCCAGCGGGTCAATGTCTGGGTCTACCAGTACTTTGATCCGGTTCCGCTGGTGCTCCTGCAGCACGTTCTCCACAAAGAAGTTCACGCTGAACACCACCGCCAGCACCGCCACCCAAATACCAATGTAAGGGTACAAAAACCGTTTAATGCGGTGAAAGTTGAACCAGCCGTAGGCCGCCATCAGTACCGTGACGCCCGCTGCCAGGTACCACTGCGGAATCAGCAGCGTAAGCACGAACACAAACACGCCCACCGCCCCAATGATCAGGATCAACGGCGACATGCCCTCCCGAAAGAACGCCAGGGTGAACGCGGCAAACACCAGCGCTGACCCCGTCTCATTTTGCAGAATGATGATGGTGGGGGGCAGCAAGGCCAACCCCGCCAGCTTGGCCTGGTCTTTCCAGTTCTGCTGCCGCAGGTTAATGCTGCTCATGAACTTAGACACCGCCAGCGCCGTGGCAAACTTGGCAAACTCAGCCGGCTGCAGCCTGATAGACTCGGTGATCACCAGCCACGACCTGGAGCCTTTAATCTCTGACGCAAACGCCAAGGTACCCAGCAGCAGCAGAATAAAGAACCAGTAGATGACGTACGCCAAAGAATCATACGCCTTGTAGTCAATGGCAAACAACATGACAATGATCACCACTGATGCCCCAATCCAGACCAACTGCTTGCCAGAGTTGAGGGAAAAGTCAAAGATGTTGGTCACGTTCTCCGGGTTGTACACCGCGGCGTAAATGTTCATCCAGCCCAGGATCACCATGAGCGCGTACAGGCCAATGGTAATCCAGTCAATGTTCTGCGTAAGTTTATAGGAAGTCCGCATAGCTTACTGTTAATGCCCCCATTTGTAGAAGGCGCCACTGACCATATCATGCTCCCACCGTTTTCTAGCCGGGGTGGTGATGGAGTCATTCAAATATTTCTCTACCATTAAGCTGGCCATAGGCGCCGCGGCAATGGCCCCGCCCCCCGCGTTTTCCACATATACCGCTATGGCAATCTTAGGGTCATCTTTGGGCGCGAAGGCAATAAACACCGAGTGGTCTTTGCCGTGGGGATTCTGCACGGTTCCGGTTTTTCCGCAGATCACTACGCCAATGTGGTTCAGCCTGGCATACCGGGCGGTGCCTGATTCTACTACCCGCTGCATACCCTCTACTACCGCTGGGAAATGCCTGGGGTCTACTGAGGTGTAATGTTTCTCAGAATACGCTGGCAATGGTTTCCCCTTCTCGCCCACAGACCGCACAATGTGCGGAGTGTAGTAATAGCCGCGGTTGGCAATGGTGGCGGCAAAATTGGCCATCTGCAGCGGCGTCACCCCTGTCTCCCCCTGCCCAATGCTCACCGAGTAGATGGTGGGGAATTTCCAGCCTTTGGGCCCGTAGATCTTGTCATAGAACTGGGAGTTGGGCATTAAGCCTTTCTTTTCATTAGGCAAGTCAATGCCCAGCTTGGAGGCGAACCCGAAGCTCTTGATATGTTTGTTCCACGCATCCAGCCCCAGGTGCGAGTCCTGGAAGACGTTGGCTGACCGGCCTTTGTTCACCACGCTTCTGAACACCTGATAGAAGTACGGGTTGCACGACTGCTCAATGGCAATGCCCAGGTTAGACGGGTGCGGGTGACGGTGCGAACATTTTACCAGCGACCAGTTACAGGCATACCCTGTGTTTGGGGTGAGGGTACCTTCCTGCATGGCAATGAGCGCCTGCGCCAGCTTAAAGATGGAGCCCGGCGGGTACGTGGCCATGAGAGGCCGGTTGAAGAGCGGCTTCACCGGATCTTTCAACAACTTCATGTAGTTATTCCCCAGCTCCTTACCAGTCAGGAGCGAAGGGTCATAATAAGGGGCGGAGATTAGGGAGAGTATTTCGCCTGTTTTGGGTTCAATGGCCACAATACTGCCTGTCTTGCCTTGCATGAGCTTCTCCCCGTATTTCTGCAACTCCAGGTCAATGGTGGTGATCAGGTTCTGCCCGGCCACCGAGAGGGTGTCATAGGCCCCGTCTTTGAAAGAGCCTTTCTCCAGCCCGCGCACGTTCACCATGGTGTACTTCACCCCGCGCTGCCCCATCAGGTACTGCTCATACTGCCGCTCAATGCCGCTCACCCCCAGATAATCACCCTGGCGGTAGCCTTTGTAGGCTGAGTCCTCTAACTGCCGCGGGCTGATCTCGCCAATATAGCCCAGCGCGTGCGCAAGGCTCTGGTGCGGGTAGCCGCGTACCGTACGGGCATTGATGTAAAACCCGGGAAAATCAACCAGGTTGTCTTGAATGGCCGCAAACTCAGCATTGGTGAGGCGCTGCAGAAACGGCGACGGCTTGACATAGGAATAGGTTCTGGCGGCCTTGATTTTCTCCCGGTATTCCGGCAGGGTCAACCCCACCAGCTGGCAGAATTTGAGGGTATCAATGGCTTTGGCTTCTTTGGGCACCACCATCAGGTCATATACCGGCGTGTTCTCTACCAGCAGCTTGCCGTCCCGGTCATAGATCAGCCCCCTGAACGGATACTGCACCACGCGGCGCATGGCGTTGTTGTCGGCGGCAGTTTTGTAGCTGTCGTCTAAAACCTGTATAAAGAAAAGTTTGATGAGATAAACCGCCCCTATTGCAATAAAAATAGCTTGAATGACGTATTTGCGGCCTTCTAAGTACTTCATCTAAAACCCCTTGCTCTCCTCTCAAAAAATAACATCTGGAAGATCACCAGCACGGCTCCGGTGAACAAAGTACTGATGATTATCTTGGCCAACGTAAACCCGATCAATTTAAATCCATTCAGCTCCAAAAAAAACAGGGTGAAGTGGTGCACAAAGATCAAAACCATAGCATACGTCAAGAACCAGCGCCACCCCATAGACGTGAGGCTGGCGTTATCAGACACCTCATACCCATCCCTTGGCGTGAGTAGTTTGAGCATTGACGGCCTGAGGTACGCCATGAGTACCGTGGCGGCGGCGTGCATGCCCGCCGTGTCATAAAACAGGTCAATGGTGATGCCAGACATAAAAGCCAGAATGAGCAACAGCACCTTGTCAATGTCAATGGGCAGGAACAGAATGAAGCCTATGTACACAAAGCAGAAACCCCGGTCATAGAGCACCAGGTTGCGCATGAGCAGGATCTGCAAGCCCATAAGCACCACAAACTGTACTAAATGAATGAACCGGAAACTATTCATCTTCTTCTGTTACCCCTGATCTGATTTGCAAACTGTCCATTTCCAGCTTGCGTTTGTTTTCCACCACGTACACGTACGCCAGCTTATCAAAGTCAACGCTCAACTTCACTTTGATGGTATAGAAACTCTTGTCCAGCTCCTTCTTAACACTGATCACGCGGCCAATCATGATTCCCGGCGGATAAATCCCCCCCGAGCCGGAAGTCACCACCGAATCACCTTTGAATACCCTCTCACTCAGCGGAATATAGTGCAGACTGGCGGTCTCCGGGTCTCTGGTATCCCACTTGATAGACCCCAGGCTTCGGTTTCGTTTCAGCCGCACGGAGATCAGTGTCTGCGAGTGCAGCAGAGAAGTGACCGTGGCATAGTGCCTGGAAACGGCTTTCACCCTGCCTACCACACCCGTTGACGTGATAACCCCCATCCCGGCACTCACACCCGCCTCAGCGCCAATATTGAGCGTCAGGTGGTTGTTGAGCCGTCTCACAGAGTTGTTGATCACCCTTGCCGGACGGTAGGTGTAAACGGCGTTGTCCGGCACTCCTTGCCCCAGCGAGTCTCCCGCCAGCAAAGAAGTATCAGCCACCTGAAAGACTGAGTCCCTGACCAAGCCCAGGCTGTCATCCTGTTGCTGCTCCTGCAGGTCTGTCAGGCGAGCTCTGAGGCGGGCATTCTCAGCGGCCAGCGTCTTGTTGACGTCTGTTAGCTTGAAATACTCAGAGACCTCGCTCTGGAACTCCAGCACCCGCCCCACATAGTAGTTAGATGACTGGTAAAAGGCGGCATTGTGGTAGGTGTTGCTTCGGTAGAGCAGGTACAGCGACACGCCCTCCAGCAACAGAAACAACAGGAAAGCCCTAATCCGGAAGATAAACTGAAAGAGTTTCCGCATGGGCGTGCGTAATTAGAGCTTCTTTAACTTTTTGGGTTTATTGGCGACAATGGGCAAGGTAAAGTTCTGCGGGAGCGGTTTCTGAACCTTGCAGCCGCGCTGCAAAGGTGCTAAAAATGTGAAGGCAGGTTCTTACCGTGGCCATTTGCAGCGCAAAGACAAATTTAAAAAGCCCTTAGCTCAACAGCACGTTGCGGAACCCTTCAATATTCTTGACGGCCGCCCCCGTGCCCCGTACCACCGCGCGCAACGGATCTTCTGCAATGTGAATGGGCAGTTTGGTTTTAGCCGCCAAGCGCTTGTCCAGTCCGCGCAGCAACGCACCGCCGCCAATCAGGTGAATTCCGTTGTCATAAATATCGGCAGACAGTTCCGGCGGGGCAATCTCCAGCGCCTTCAGCACAGCTTCCTCAATCTTAGAAACTGATTTATCCAGCGCAATAGCAATTTCCTGGTAGGTTACTTTAATCACCTTCGGGATACCCGTCATCAAGTCACGGCCCCTGATCTCGAAGTCGGCGGGTGGGTTGTCCAGCTCGGTCAATACCGCCCCTACTTCAATTTTAATTCGCTCCGCGGAGCGCTCCCCAATCAAGAGGTTGTGCTGGCGGCGCATGTGGTCCAGAATGTCTTTGTTGAACACGTCGCCCGCTACGCGGATGGACTGGTCACACACAATCCCAGACAGGGCAATCACGGCAATCTCTGTGGTACCGCCCCCTATGTCTACCACCATGGTACCCACGGGTTGCTCCACATCAATGCCAATCCCTATAGCCGCGGCCATGGGCTCCTGAATCATCCAGACCTCGCGGGCATCTGCGTGCTCAGCTGAGTCTTTTACGGCGCGTTTCTCCACCTCGGTAATGCCAGACGGAATGCAGATCACCATGCGGTAAGACGGCTGAAACAGGCGTTTCTTGCCTTTGTCAATCATCTTGATCATGCCCCTGATCATCTGCTCGGCGGCGGTAAAGTCAGCAATCACCCCGTCTTTCAGTGGGCGGATGGTCTTGATGTTTTCGTGGGTTTTCTCGTGCATCTGCATGGCCTCACGGCCCACGGCCAACACTTTGTTGGTGGTGCGGTCAATGGCAATGATAGACGGCTCGTCTACCACAATTTTATCGTTATGGATGATCAGGGTATTGGCCGTGCCCAAATCAATCGCTATATCGGCAGTGAAAAAATTGAATAATCCCATTGGGTATCGTTAGAGTGCTCTGCAGGCAGAGTACTATATATGAAAAATAATTTCTTTACAAGGTACTACTTCCGCGCAAAATTAAGTATTTCCCGTTAATAATTTCTGTTGGGCGTAAAGCAGTTCTGTTTTTAGGCTGTTTTTTAGAAAACAGGCCAAAAACAGGTTCTCCGCTTTCAGGATTTTTTGAGAGTGATGAAGGGCTATCAAAGGCCTTTGGCTTTGTTGTTTGTTTTGCTGTGGCAGGAAGGAGCAGTCTGCTGCTGCTGCTGCTTTAGAAGTTGCTTCTGCAGATGCTGGAATGCGTAGTTCGCTGTTTCCTTTGCTGTGGGTTTGATGCTGCAGTGGCAATGTGTAGTCCGTTATTCCCCTGGCTTTGGCGCTTGACGCGATGCCTCACTCACTGTGTTGTTTCATCTTTTCCGGTAAGCGCTCACGGCCGCGAGGCCCCGTCCTGCCGGTTCGCACTGCTGTTAAAACTAGGCCCTCCGGCCTTGCCGCTCACGCGGCACCGTATTAACAGAGGCGCTCACCGTCAGGACTGGTTTCAGTTCCCCTCCTGATCAGCTTCTCTTGCTCTGACCGCCTCTGCAGTTAACTGTTGCTGTTCCGCTAGCCTGAGACGAGCCCGTGCTGCGCACATCAGCTAGGGGCAGAAATGTTAAAGGGGAGTAGCAATGGCAGAAGTGAGTACTGGGAGCAGAAGTACCAGCAGCTGAAGCAAATAGGAGCAATCTCGTAAGTAGAAGGATTGAAACAGTCATTGTGTTTCTGGCCTGTTTTCAGGAAAACAGCCCAGAAACGCAATGGCTGTTTTCTCCCCCTATGGCGCGGAAGTTACTTCCGTGCCTTCTAACGCCAGCTGATACTCCCGCTTGCGCGGGACTCCAGACGCGTGCCTACTGATGACGGGCGGTCTCCGGCTGCCCTCGCGGCACGGCAGCGAAACCAAGCATTGCTGCTTCATTCGTGCTGAAGTACCTGAGATGAAAAGTAAGGACTCAGAACTCAAGACTCAGAACTCACTTTGATACTCCCCCTTTGAAAGGCGCGAAGAGGGGGATGTTTACTCAGGAGGGCGCGCATTGCAGATCAACTCCCTTCCCGGGGGGGCAGTGGTGGGTTCCATACACCTGTCCCCGCTGTGCCGCCTGCTCAAAAGACCTCGTAGCGTCCGGAGGACCTGCGAGCGTCTGTGGCAACAACGCCAATCCAGCCCGTCACCCACTGCAGCTTTCTGTTTCCGGGCTGTTTTTCTGAAAACAGCCCGAAAACAGAAAGCCCCAGCTACTACAAGGGTAGCTGGGGCTTTCAACATCAATATAAGTGAGATTAATGTTTAAAGTGGCGTACACCCGTCATGACCATGGCCATGTTGCGGGCGTTACAGGCATCAATAGAATCCTGGTCTTTGATGGAACCGCCCGGCTGCACTACGGCAGTGATTCCCGCTTCTGCGGCAATCTCTACGCAGTCCGGGAACGGGAAGAACGCGTCTGACGCCATCACGGCACCCTGCAAGTCAAATCCGAAGCCTCTGGCTTTCTCAATAGCTTGTCTCAAGGCATCTACCCGGCTGGTCTGCCCCACGCCGCTGGCCAGCAACTGGTTGCCGCGGGCGAGCACGATGGTGTTAGACTTGGTGTGCTTGCAAACTTTCAAAGCGAACTCCAAACCGGCCACTTCCTCAGCCGAAGGGGCGCGCTCAGTGGCGGTTTTGAAGTCAGCGGCGGTTTCAGTGGCCAGGTCTTTGTCTTGCTCAATCACGCCGTTCAACAGGGTTTTGAACAGCTTAGCGGGCAACTGCACGGGTTTCTGGCGCAGCAGAATGCGGTTTTTCTTGCCTTTCAGCAGCTCCAGCGCGTCCTGGTCATATTCCGGCGCAATGAGCACTTCAAAGAAGAGTTTGTTCAGTTCTTCGGCGGTAGCCAAATCAACGGTTTTGTTGGCAATAATTACGCCGCCAAACGCAGAAACCGGGTCGCAGGCCAGGGCGTTTACGTAGGCTTGGTGCAGCGAATCGGCCACGGCCACGCCGCAGGCATTGGTGTGCTTGAGAATGGCCACGGCGGGCTGCTCCGCGAACTCCTGCATGAGCAACACGGCGGCATCTACGTCAACCAGGTTGTTGTAAGACAGCTCCTTGCCGTTCAGTTTATCAAAAAGGGCGTCCAGATTTCCGTAGAACGTGCCGCTTTGGTGCGGGTTTTCGCCATAGCGCAACGTCTGACTCTGGCGCTCGCTTTGTTTGAAGGCCGGGGCCAACTCCTGCTCCTGGCTCAGGTAGTTGAAGATGTGCGTATCATAGTGCGAGGACACATCAAAAGCCTTGGCGGCGAATTTCTTGCGGTCAGAAAGATCAGTGCTGCCGTTTTTGGCTTGCAGCAGTTCCACCACCTCGCCGTACTGCTCGCGCGAAGACACAATCAGGACGTCCTGGAAATTCTTGGCCGCAGCGCGGATGAGGGAGATGCCCCCAATGTCAATCTTCTCAATCACGTCTTCCTCAGCGGCACCTGAGGCCACCGTTTCTTCAAACGGGTACAGGTCTACAATCACCAGATCAATAGCGGGAATCTCAAACTGCTGCACTTCCTGCTGGTCCTGTGCATGGTCTCTGCGGTGCAGAATTCCCCCAAAAATCTTAGGGTGCAGGGTTTTCACGCGCCCCCCAAAGATAGACGGGTAGTCGGTTATCTGGTCTACGGCCACCACTTCGGCGCCCAGCCCCTCCAGGAACGTCTGCGTACCGCCGGTAGAGTAAAAGGTAACGCCTTGTTTCTGCAGCTCGCGCACCAACGGCTCCAGACCGTCTTTGTAGTACACAGAGATAAGAGCCGATTTGATTTGAACGGAATTCATCTGGTTAAAAAGAAATATGGGTTAGAAAGGAATAGGCAATAACATGTACGGCATAGGCCGAAGAAACCCCTGCCAATGACTGGTCTGCCCAGCCTTTACAGACAGGCGAAGGGGCAGGTGTACGCAACAGTGGCAGGGAGGCGCGCAGGAGACACAGAATGCGTGGCAGGTGCAGTGCAAAGGGCCGTGTCTGGTGCGTCATGGGGCTGGGTGGTTAGGCGGCCGGTGTTTCCGGGCTGTTTTTGTCAGCCGTCAGCAATTCTTCCACCACGCGGGGCAAGTGGGTATGCTCCAGCGTGAGCACCCGCGCCGACAGCGTCTCGCAGGTGTCATGGGGCTCTACGGGGCAGCGCTCCTGGTAAATAGGCGCGCCCTCGTCATAGTGTTCGTTCACGTAGTGGATGGTAATGCCGGTCTCTGCTTCCTGTGCGTTGATCACCGCCTGGTGTACGTGCTGCCCGTGCATGCCCTTGCCGCCAAACTTGGGCAACAGGCTGGGGTGTATGTTGATGATCTTGTTGGGGAACGCCTGCACAAAGCTGGCGGGCAGCAGCCACAGAAAGCCGGCCAGCACAATCAGGTCTGGGTGGTAGGCCTGCACCAGCTCCAGCACCTTTCCCTCCCGCAGCATGGGCCGGTCAAACACGGCAGTGGGCACGCCAAAATTCTGGGCACGCTGCAGGGCAAACGCTTCTGGGTTGTTGGAGAAGAGCGCCACTACCTGCACATGCGGGTGGTGCTCAAACTGCTCCAGCAGGCGCTGGGCGTTGCTCCCGGAGCCGGAAGCGAAAATGACGATGTTCTTTTTGTCTGAAGAGGTACCCAAAACTGCCGGTGCTGTCAATGGAAGAGCAAATATACTGTTTCTGGGCTACTTTTCTGAAAACAGGCGAAAAACGTTTCTTTTCTGTTGTGCTGTGGAGGTAGATGGGGGCTGTGAGGAGGTACGCCAGTCTAGCTTGAGGGGCGGTTGTACAGGTAGGTCTAGACTTTGCCCAGCGTTCAGCATTGCCCCTGCTCTGGCACTTTGATCGTTCACTTTACCAGGCGGTTTGTTTTTATAGGTAGGGAGGTACGGCTGCCGGGTATGTGTAGTCTGCTGTTTTCTTTGCTGGGCAGTGGCATGCGATGTCTCATCATCTGCTCTGTTCCATTGCTGCTGCAGTGGCAATGCGTAGTCCGCTGTCCTCCCTGGCTCTAGCGTTTGCTCCGGTGCCTCACTCACTGTGTTGTTTCATCTTTTCCGGTAAGCGCTCACGGCCGCGGGGCCCCGTCCTGCCGGTGAGCACTGCTGTTAAAACTACGCCTTTGGCGTTGCCTTCGGCACCGTATTAACAGAGGCGCTCACCGGCAGGACTGGTTTGGGTTCCTTTCCAGTTTAGCTTTTCCTGCTCTGTCTGCCTCTGTAGGTAACCGTTGCAGATCCGCTAGCCTGAGGCGAGCCCGTGCTGCGCACATCAGTCAGGGCAGAAGTGCTAATTAACAGAGGTGCCACTAGCAGAAGCGTTGATTGTTCATTGCTGCTTGTTTATTTACTTATTGTTGCTTGTTTGCCGCTTTCTCTGGTTCAAGTTTCCAACTTGGACCTACAATGGCGGAAGCTTTCAGCTTCCATGAGGCGGCAGCCTCACATTACCTCTGCCCTCTACAGCTCCCTCTTCTGCCCCTCTATGGCGCGGAAGTTACTTCCGTGCCTTCTAACGCCAGATGATATTCCCGCGCTGGCACGGGTCCCCAGACGCGTGCTTACAGCTGATGGGCCGTCTCTGCCTGCCCTCGCGGCGCGGCAGCGAAACCAGGCATTGCTGCTTCATTCCTGCTGAATCTCCTAAGGGAAAAAGAAAGTACTCAGGACTCATAACTCAGAACTCACTTTGATACTCCCCCTTCCAAGGGGGCGAAGGGGGATGTTGACACAGGAGGACACGCATAGCTAATCAATTCCCTTGTTGCCACATATAGTTGAGCCCAGCCCAGCATTTCGGTCTTCCGGATTTGCAATCAAGAAGCTGGTACACGGGGATTTGCAATCCCCGTGGCGGCACGTTTGATCTGCAGGCGCCGCAGATTGCAAATCCGCAGGTACCGTGTCCGGGATGACATATCCCTGACAGCCGAGATTTCAGAGACGAGGTCACACGCCACTTGCCCCACGCATGCCAGATCATTCCCCTCCTTTGGAGGGGTATAGATGGGTTCTACGCATGGCTGGTCTCCCCGCTGCTCCCGGTGAGCCTAAAGATTAGCCCTATCCTTGGCACGAGACTGGGGTTTCACGCAGTACCATCATCCAACAATTAACCATTTGCCATCTGCGGTGCTTAAAAGAACTTATAGCGCCCAGAGAGAACCTGCAAACATTTGGAACAAAAGCTGTTTCTGGCCTACTTTTCCCAAAACAGGTCGAAAACGCAAATTTCAAGGTTGCAGTCGGTGCGCTCCGGTGGGCAGCTGCTTGTTCTGAATGGGCTGATGCGCCTGCACGCGGGGCTTTTTCTCCGTCAGGTATTTCCAGTAGCGTTTGGGCATGTGCCGGAGGTGGAGCTTCCGGTTCTTCCGCTCCGGTATGTTCACATGGTCAAAGTAGACTTGCCACAGTTGCTGGTACAGTGGCTCCACCTCCGTAAGGAGTTCAATGGGCAGTTGGCCTTTTTTGAGGCTTTTGGGCAGCTCCTCTATAGAAACCAGTTGCACCTGTTCAAGGTCATAGTACGCGCCATACGCGCGGCGCACGTCATAAATAAGCCACGGCTGATCTGCGTAACGCTTCTCAAAATGGCCTACAATAAGGGGAAGCACGTTGAAATCTGGGTTGATGGGGGCTACAAACAAACCGTCTTGGGTGCGCTGAAACCGGATGAACGCCTCCATGCGGTGTTTCTCCCGGAACATCTGCTTGCCAATGGCGGCTATTTTCTGCACCACCGGCTCTGCAAAGTTCTCCTCAATACCGCTTTGGGGGCTGGCGAAAACCAGGCGCACAAACCGGAAGAGCAGCATCTCACACCCAGGTTGTTCCCACAGATAAGTTTTATACACGTTCTCCAGCGCGGCCTGAGACAATTTCTTTGCCAACCCTTGCCACACCCGTTTGGCCTTCGCCTCCTGGGTGGGAATGAAATGGTGGGTGGCAAAAATCCCGGCCGGGACCTCCCCCGCCTTGCCTATCTGGTCTGGCCACTCTTTACGCTCGTACGCCTCAAAGACCACAGTGAGCAGTCCTTCAAAAGAGCCGTCATAGGTGTAGAAGTGCATGGCGCGGTGGCTGGTTGGGTCAGGAGGCGATTTTGATGAACGGGTACACAGACTGGGCCACGGCTTTGCGCTGGGCGGCCATCTGCCGAAGTTGCGGCACCAAGGTGCTCAGTTTGCAACGGATAGAAAGGGGAGCTACAGTTTCACGAAGGGCTACAGGTTGCATGTTGTTTGTTATTTGATGTTTGACAAAGTTTAATTTCTTTCTGACTGGCCGTTTCTGACCATGTATTGGGCATTTAGTTACCCCGCCTGAGAGAACAGATCCAACTGACTTCCCCACAGGCCGTTTCGGTCTCCCTTTTCGCCGAAAAGGATTCTTCTCCGGATGACTTCCTCGTCCCATTCCCTTCTCTCCAAACTGCGCCCTCCGGCGGTGATAAAGTATTTCGCCCGTTTCAGCACCACCCCAATCTGGCGCAGGTGTTCCCAAGTGAGGGGCGCAAAGCGGCGGGCCGCCACTATTTTCTTCGCTGACTTCAAGCCAATGCCCGGCACCCGCACAATCATCTCATAGTCAGCAGTGTTGATTTCCAGGGGAAACACCTGCCGGTTGCGAAGCGCCCACGCCAGCTTGGGGTCAATCTGCAGGTCCAGTTGCGGGTTCTGCTCGTCTACCAGCTCATTCACACCAAACCCGTAGAGACGCAGCAGCCAGTCGGCCTGGTACAGGCGGTTCTCCCGGATAATGGGCGGTGTACTGATCAAAGGCAGGCGGCTGTCTGCCGTCACCGGCACATAGCCGGAATAATACACCCGCTTCAGCTCATAGTTTTGGTACAAGCCGCTGGCGAGGGTCAGAATCTGGCGGTCGTTTTCGGGGCTTGCCCCTACTATTAATTGCGTGCTCTGCCCCGCGGGCGCGAAGGCGGGGGTTGATTTAAACAGCTTCTTCTCCTCTTTCACCAGCACCAGCTGGTCTTTGATGTGGCTCATGGGCGTGAGCACCTCAGTGAAGTTCTTCTCAGGCGCCAGGGTCTGCAGGCTGGCTTCTGTGGGCAGCTCAATATTCACGCTCAGACGGTCTGCATACAGGCCCGCTTCCCGGATCAGCTCCTCACTGGCCCCGGGAATGGTTTTAAGGTGAATGTAGCCGTTGAACTTGTGCTCCTGGCGTAGTTTCCTGGCTACGCGCACCAGCCGCTCCATAGTATAGTCTGCATCTTTGAAGATGCCTGAGCTCAGGAACAACCCTTCAATGTAGTTGCGGCGGTAGAAATTGATGGTCAGGTCTACTACCTCTTGCACCGTAAAGGCCACCCGCTTCACATCATTGCTCTTGCGTGACACGCAGTAGGCGCAGTCATAGATGCAGAAGTTGGTGAGCAGAATCTTGAGCAGCGAAACGCAGCGGCCGTCTTCTGTATAGCTGTGGCAGATGCCCATGCCTTCAGCGTTGCCTAAACCTTTCCCCTCATTCTTGCGTTTGCCGCCGCTGGAAGAGCAGGAAACATCATACTTGGCAGAATCTGCCAAAATACTTAGCTTTTCTATGACGGTGTGCTGCATGGCGTATGCTAAATCTGCTCCTGAATTCGTTAGCAAGGTAAGAGACTATTTGCTAAAAAGCTAATTAAATTAGTATTATTTATTTCTAATCCTGACCCTCTCCTTACCAAATAACTAATAACAATAGCAACCCATGGTTTCTTATTTTTGTCAGGAGTTTTTGCCGTATTTTTAGGGATGGAGCAAAAGGTATGTACACGGCACCGCAATTAATCTGTAAGCGCGCTGAGGGTTGGTGGGTACTGCTATTCTGCGTACTCCTGTGCTTTTGCCGCCCAACCCCTGCCACTGCCCAAACCACACCAGACACCTTGCTCTCCGCCCCTGTGCGGCCCACACCGGCCTTGGCCCCAGACACCACTGACCCCAAACGGTTCCTGCAGAAGCTACGGCATATCAGTCAGCGGAAAACCCTGTTCGGGCGGTTTGTGAAAGCGCTTGTCATTTTCAAACCCAGGCAGCAGGTTGTGCCCCTGGAGATAGAGCTGTTGCCCCAGGCTCTTGAGCAGCATACTTACAAAGTGGTCAGGTCTATTTACTTTAAGCGGCTGGAGCCATTTGGTTTCTCTATCAATGACACCCTGGCTTTGCCAGACAACGACCTGGAGCGACTGGGCAATGCCCTGCATATGCGCACCAAACGCAGCAGGCTAAGCAACACCATTCTCTTTAAGGAGGGCGACATGCTGGAGCCGCTGGCGTTGTCTGAATCTGAACGTCTCCTGCGCCAGACAGACTATATTCTGGATGCCCGCGTCACCATCAACGACTCTACCTCTACCCAGGACAGTGTAGACGTGGTTATTTACACCCGTGACGTGTTCAGCATTAGCGGGTCCGGGTCTGCCAGCACCTCGGGCACCCGCCTTTCCCTGCGTGACATCAACTTTATGGGCGTGGGGCACCAGTTCCGCACCACGTACCGGTTTGGGCTGAGTGAACCCCAGCCGTGGCAGTTCACTGGCAGCTACCTAATTGAGAACATCTCCAGCAGTTACATCTCAGCCGAGCTGCTTTACCAGAACACGTATTATTATAAGCAGCAGAGCCTCTCCTTCAGAAGGGACTTTTACGCCACCACCACCAAATATGCCGGCGGCGCCTCTGCCGCCTGGTTCCAAACCCTGCAGCCCACCTATATTTTAGGGGAGGGCCCGCCCCCGGCCCCTAACGAGGAGTTAAGTTATATTCCGCTGAAATACTACACGCAAGACTTCTGGATTGCCCGCGCCTTCCGGCTGAAGTCCTATGACCTGGCCCGGGACAACCCCAGCCGGTTTATTACGGCCGCGCGGGTAATGAACATTAAGTACACAGAGGGAAGCGGCCCCACCATCCAGAGTGCCCGCCTTTACCTGGCCGCCTTCGGGTACAGTCTCCGGCGGTATTACAAAGACCAGTACCTGTTCGGTTTTGGCCGTACAGAAGATATTCCGGCGGGAAACCTGCTAGCCATCACCGCCGGGTTTGAAGACGGTGCTATCAAAAACAGGCCTTACCTGGGTGTGAAAGGGGCATTTGGCAAGTACAACCCCTCGTTCGGGTACCTCTACGGGGGCGTTGAATACGGCAGCTACCGGCACAACGAGGCCTGGGAGCAGGGAGTGCTCACCTCAGAGGTTCTGTACTTCACGCCGCTTCACCGCATCCGGAACTGGCGCTGGCGTCATTTTATCTGGAACAGAACCTCTATTGGCCTGCGGCGGCCTGACTTCTTCGCTCTGGATGTAGACCAGGAAGACGGCATTAGGGGGTTCAGTTCTGCCAGCGTGCGGGGCTACCGCAAGTTTGTGCTCAACTATGAGACCAACCTTTTTTCACCGCTCACCTTGTTCGGCTTCCGGCTGGCCATCATCGGCTTTGCCGATATGGCCTGGCTGACCAATGTACAGAACCGATCCCCGTTTAAAGAGAAACCCTATACCGGTTTTGGGATTGGAGCCCGTTTCCGGAACGAATATTTGCCCTTCAACACCATTCAGATCTTACTGGGGTATTACCCAAGGCTCCCGGAGGTGGGGGGACAGCAGGAGTTTAAGATCTTCCAGACCGGCCGCCAATACTATGATTTTAATGAGCTAAGGTTCACCCAGCCGCTGATCACAGAGTTCAGGTAGTTTCTGTTTTGGGCCTGATTTCAGAAAAACAGCCCGAAAACAGAAACCACCTTTTGTCATTCAGGGAACTCAAACATTTCCCTCCAGCCCCTCGGGTTCTTCCCTCTATGAAGACCTTGTCCCTTGTATTTTGTTTGGGCTTCAAATATCTTTGGCAAGTACCTACCGTTTCTTTTTATCGCCTCCGGAGCGCCACTGCCAGGTTTAAAGAGCAACCAGGAAGAAATTTCTCCAGGCTATTCAGCCTACAAATCCCAAACCAACACAAGCTCAAAACACCTGCCGTTGCCACTCCTCCGGCACCCCGCATTTACAAGTGCTAAAAAAAAGCCAACCTTGTTGCAAAAGCTCTTGTTATTAAAGCAATATCTCAATAATATTTATTATTTTGCCATAGAAGTACGGGTACGTCTTGTTGTTTAAAGCTGGGAATAAGGCTTCGTTCGCGTTGGGGTGTTTCCTCTTTTGCAGCGCTGCCCGGTGTAAAGTGCTGCATAGCCCCCTTTCACCGCTTTCCTGAAAGATCAGAGGTATACATAACTCACAACCACCAAGTTTCCCAGCAGTCAAAGCACCGCCCGCCGGGAAGCCGCTCACACATTATTTTTTTCTCTGTGAAACGAAAGGCCACCGTTAGATGGATTCTGTCCTGCCTCCTGCTCTTGTTTTTGCCTGCCCTGTCCAGCGCGCAGAGCACCTCTAACAAAGGCCGTGATTTCTGGTTAGGGTACATGGCCCACTATGAGGGCACAAGGTCACAGATGAACCTGTATATCACCTCAGACAGAAATGCTGTTGTCACGGTTACCATAGGCACCTTGTCTCCTACCCAACACAATGTCACGGCCAACCAGGTGACCATCATCCCCATACGTTCCCAGTTGGCCCACGTCTCCAGCAGCGAGGTGATTGAGCAAAAAGCCATTCATGTGACCTCAGATTTTCCGGTAGTGGTGTACTCGCACATTTATTTCACGAACAAGTCAGCGGCCACGCTGGTTTTGCCGAGCAATACCCTGGGGCGGTCTTACTACGCGATCAGCTATGACCAGCTTCAAAATGTTCAGAACGCAGATGAAGCCACCTCACAGTTAATGGTGGTTGCCCTGGAAGACAACACCACTATCAATATCACCCCAACCGCGACTACCCTGCGCGGAAATCAGGCTGGGGTAACCTTCTCCCCGCCCAGGCCTCTTATGAAAGGGGAACTGTACCAGGTTCGCTCCAAAACAGACCTTACCGGAACCAAAATTGAGTCAGTTGACACAGGAATGGGCAGTTGCAAACGGATTGCTGTTTTCTCAGGCAGCTCCTGGACAGCGGTTCCCCTTGACTGCCCGGCCACCTTAAGCGGAGATAACCTTTATCAGCAACTCTACCCTATCAGTGCGTGGGGGAAGAACTTTGTCACAGCCCCCTTCCTGAGCCGCACAGCTGGAGACGTGTTCAGGGTGCTGGCTTCTGAAGACAACACCGCCATTACTATTAACGGGAGCAGGATCACCAGAGACAAAGGAGAGTACCATGAATTTGAGAGCAAAGTGGCTAACTATGTGACAGCAGACAAACCTATCCTGTTTGCCCAGTATGCGAAAACCCAATCCTGTGACGGGGTGCTAGCAGACCCGGAGATGACGCTTGTGAACCCTGTAGAGCAAACCCTTACAGACATTACCCTATACTCTTCAAAAGACTACCAGATTTCAAGGCACTACATCAATGTGACCATGAAAACTGCTGACACCGCCTCTTTTAGGTTAGACGGCAAAAGAGTAACCTTCACCCCCATTGCCGCCAATCAAAACTTTGTCTATTCGCAGAACACTGTCACCACTGGGAACCATAGCCTGAAAGCAGACAGCGGGTTCAATGCGGTTGCCTATGGCTTTGGCAATGTAGAGTCTTACGGCTACTCAGCGGGAGCCAATGTAAACAACCTGAACCAAAACATTACAGTGCTCTCAGACAGCATCTGTGACGGGCGGGACATCCGCTTCAAAGGATTTGCCGTTTACCAGCCGCTGGCCTGGAAATGGCATTTTGGAGACGGCACCACCTCAGATGAACAGAACCCCACCCACAGGTTTCAGGGAGTTGGCACCTACACCGTCTCCCTGGTGACCACCAAGTCTAACGGAAATGACTGCGACTCCCAGGATTCTACATACATTGAGGTGGAGGTACACCCCAACCCGGTAGCAGATTTTGATTTTGCCACCGTGTGTACCAATGACAGTACCCGGTTCACAGACAAATCAACGGTTACCACAGGTGAAACCATTACCCATTGGCGCTGGGACTTTGGTGACGGCCAAACTTCTACCAAACAGCACCCGGTGCACCTGTACAAAAAACCTGGCACGTATACGGTCAAGTTACAGATCCAGACCCAGGCTTTCTGCCTAACAGATGTCTCCAAAACCATCACCATTTTTGAGCCACCCGCACTAAAATTCAGCGCAAGCTCTACCTGTGACGGCAAATCAATGGTTTTCCAAAACCAAACCACCGTCGCCGTTGGGAACGTAGTGCGCTGGGAATGGGATTTCGGCGACGGCACCACCTCCAATGAAGAGCACCCCCGCCATCTTTTCCCAAGCCACGGCACGTACACAGTGAGACTCAAAGCCACCTCTGATCAGGGTTGCTCAGAAGCCAGTAGCCTGGTGGTGACCGTAGACCCGGTTCCGGTTGTCCGTTTCAGTTTACCAGATATTTGCATAAAAGACAAGGCAGTTTTCCAGAACACCTCCTCTATCACGAGCGGTTCTCTCCGGTACTTATGGGATTTTGGTGACGGCAAAGGCACTTCAACAGACCCGCAGCCACAGTACCGTTACACAGCTGAGGGCATTTACACGGTTAAGCTGGTAGTGACCTCAGATAAGGGATGCAAAGACAGTGTTGCCCACACCTACACCATTAGTGGGGCGGTGCCAATCCCAGACTTCACGGCCTCCTCATTCTGTCAGGAGCAAGGGGTTGAATTTAAAGATGCCAGCAGCATTGCGTTTGGGAACATAGTGCGGTGGCGCTGGGACTTTGGTGATGGCCGGTTCTCTGATGAGCAAAACCCCAAGCATACCTACCCCACCGCCGGCACTTATACTGTGAAACTGCGCATCTGGTCTGGCATTGTCTGCACAGATTCTGTTACCAAAACCATTACGGTTATCCCTAATCCCAAGGCAGGCTTTACCACCGCCAATGTCTGTGAGGGCGAGTTAGCGCAGTTCACCAACACCTCTACCGCCAACGGGAGCGGCACGCTCACCTATCGCTGGGACTTTGGCGATGGCAAAACCTCTTCGGCGCTAAGCCCTTCCCACCTATATGCCGCCCCAGGCAACTACACCGTCACCTTAACGGTTAGGGGTGGCAATGCCTGTGAGCAGGTTTTCTCCCAGGCGTTCACTGTTTACCCTACCCCCAAAGCAGATTTTTCCCCAACAGTGGGCTGTCTGGCAAATGAGGTGTCTTTCCAGGACATGAGCAGTCTGCTCACGGGCAGGCTGGTGAAATGGGAATGGGATTTTGGTGATGGCATTTCTTTGCAAACCCAGCACCCCAAACACAAATACGGCAGAGCCGGAAGCTTCACGGTACGCCTCAAAGTTACCTCAGACAAAGGGTGCACCCACGTGGTGAGCAAGACGGTCACCATCACCCCTACTCCTGTTGCCTCTGCGGGAGCTGACCAACTCCTTTGCGGACAAGTCACCACCCCTCTAGCGGCCAACGCGCCCGCCCCTGCCACCGGTCTCTGGACGGTGGTCAGCGGCGCTGGGGGCACTTTCTCCAACCCGTCTAATCCTAAGGCAACGTTCACCGGCACCATGGGCGAGACCTATACCTTGCGCTGGACCGTCAGCAACAGCCCGTGCGTGAGTGTACAGGATGAGGTAGTGGTCAAACTCCGGCCCACTCCTGCCGCAGACGCCGGCAAGCCCGTGATTCTGGTGGAAGGCGAAAGCACCACCCTTGCCGGTACTGGCGAAGGATCTTTGAAGTGGAGCCCAGCCTACGCCCTTAGCAACCCAGACATAGCCAACCCGGTGGCCTCGCCCATGGTCACCACTAAATACTACCTGCACGTCATGTCAGAGGCGGGTTGTCCTAACATTGACAGTGTAGAGATCAAAGTGCTCAAGAAACTACAGATTCCCAAGGCGTTTTCCCCTAACGGGGACGGCACCAATGATGTGTGGGAATTGGGTGGCATTGAAGACTACCCCAGAATCACCATTGACATTTATAACCGCTGGGGTGAAAAAATCTATTCCACCTATGGGTACCCCACCCCCTGGGATGGTAAGCGCAACGGCCAGGACCTGCCCATTGGCGCCTACTACTACATAATAGATCCGCACAACGGGCGGCCTAAGTTCTCTGGCTCTCTCACAATTCTGCGTTAACGGCATGGCCATGAAGAAACACCTCTTCCTTCTTTTGCTGTTGGCGTGGCTCCCTTCTTTTGGGCAGGCCCAGCAGTTACCGCATTACAGCCAGTACATGCTCAACCCGTTGCTGCTCAACCCCGCCCTTAGCGGAACAGACAATTACCTGGACATCCGGACGGGTTACCGCAACCAGTGGGTTGGGCTGGAAGGCGCCCCTACCTCCTATTACCTGAGCGCGCACATGCCCTTAGGGCGGTTAGACTATATCAACTCGGCCACTTCCTTTAGCCCGCGGCCTATCTCAAAGGGCAAGTACCGCAATCAGTGGAAGCCACCCCACCGCAGCACCTCCCAGAAACCGCGCGCCCACCACGGGGTAGGCGCCCTGGTGCAGGTTGACCAGGCCGGAGGGCTGAAACGGACCGATGGGCAGCTCACCTACGCATACCACCTGCCCCTGAACGCTGATTTGAAACTTTCTGCGGGCGTGGTGGCGGGATTCACCCAGTACAGCCTGAACCGTGACCTGCTCACCTTCACCGCCGCTGGGGACCCAGTCACCACCGCCCGCGAGTACAACCGGCTCTTACCCAATGTGGGCGTGGGCGTGATGCTCTACAGCTCCCGCCTCTATGCAGGCATCTCTGTGGCCCAGGTACTCCCCACCCCGTTCAGCTTCAGAAACTCTGAACCAGAGGTACCCGCAAAACAGCAGCGGCACGTCTTCGCCCATGGCGGATACCGCTTCTTTTTAGGGAAACACTTCAGTGTAATGCCTTCGCTGGTGGTCAAACACGCCTCGCCCAGCCCGGTTTCATTTGATGCCAACACCAAGGTGTACTGGAGAGACCAGTTCTGGGTGGGAGGCTCTTACCGCCACCATGACGCCACCGTTCTCATGGCCGGTTTCCAGCTCAGGCAGCTGTTGCACCTGGGCTACGCCTATGACATGACCACCTCTGCCCTCAGCAGCGTTAGCCACGGCTCCCATGAGCTGGTGCTGGGCCTCATGCTCCGGAACAAACGGGATATCTATTCCCCTTCCCAATACTGGTAAGCCTGTTTTGGGGCTGTTTTTCAAAAAACAGCCCCAAAACAGGAAAAGGAACCGGACTCATCTTAAAGCCCCTGTTTCTGGCCTGTTTTTCTGAAATCAGCCCCAAACTACCATGTCTAACAGAAATTCTGCCGCCGGTAGATAGGTGCCGGTTAGATTCTCTACCTTTGTTCCTGAACACAAACCGGATCAATATGCTGCACCTAGGCGACTACAACTACTTGGAAATTCTGCGTGATTTGGAACACGGCCTGTACCTGGGCTCTGATGATGGCGACGTGCTGTTGCCCCGCAAATACGTGCCCGCAGACGCCCACGTGGGAGACATGCTCTCCGTGTTTGTGTACCGTGACTCAGAAGACCGCCTGATTGCCACCACCCTGGAGCCCAAAGCCAAGGTAGACCAGTTTGCCTGCCTGCAGGTGAAAGATGTTAACCGGTTTGGGGCGTTTCTGGACTGGGGTCTGGAGAAAGACCTGTTTGTGCCCTACTCCAACCAGCATGAAGACCTGCACGTGGGCCAATGGGCACTGGTCTACCTGTATCTGGATGAAACCTCTGACCGCATTGTAGGCTCCACCAAGCTGGCGCCTTACCTGAGCTACGAGCCCATCACACTGGAGGAAGGCGATGAAGTCAGTCTGCTGATTGGCCCGGAGAAGGCGCTGGGGTATCAGGTGATGGTGAACAACAGCTACCTGGGCATGTTATACCGCAATGAGGTCTTCCGCAAACTGGAGCCGAACGAGTACACCCAAGGCTATGTCAAAAAGATAAGGGAAGACGACAAACTGGATGTGAGCCTGCAGAAACAAGGCTACAATGAGGTGGAGCACGCTGCTGAACTCATTCTGGAGCGCCTCAAAAAAGAAAACGGTTGGCTACCCCTCACTGATAAAACCGCCCCTGAACTCATCTACCAGACCTTGGGCATGAGCAAGAAAACCTTCAAGAAAGCCATTGGCGCCTTGTACAAACGCGGCGAGGTGCAACTTCAGCCAGACGGGGTCAGTCTTTTAACCAACCCCTAAACCCGCCGTCTGCGTTCCGCCTACACCCTTTATGAGATACGTCTGTCTTCTCCTGTTCCTCCTCAGCTGCTTTCTACAGGCAGCTGCCCAGGCACAGGCGCCCAAAGAAACAAAACACCTGCAGGCGGTACGCACTGCCACTCCCCCAAAAATTGACGGGCTCCCCACCGAGGAAGTCTGGCAACAGGCAGCACCCGCCACCGGCTTTACCCAGAATGAACCGGTGAACGGCGCCCCTTCCCGGCAGCGCACCCAGGTGCGCATTCTCTATGATGACGAGGCTATTTACGTGGGTGCCATGCTCTATGACACCGCCCCAGACTCAGTGCTCACCCAGCTCAGCCAGCGTGATGGCGGGCAGGTGAACGCAGACATGTTTGGGGTGTACTTTGACACTTATCTGGACCGGCAGAATGCCTTCGGGTTTGAGGTCTCCACGGCCGGGGTGCAGACAGATTTCAGGTCTACCAGCAACGGAGATGACATGGCCTGGAACGCGGTCTGGGAAAGTGCTGTGGCCCGCCATGACCAAGGCTGGTCAGTTGAGTTCAGAATCCCTTACTCCGCCATCCGGTTCCCTAAGAAAAATGTGCAGGAATGGGGAGTGAACTTCTGGCGTTCCACCCGCCGCTACCGCGAAAGCGCCTTCTGGAATTTTGTAGACCGGTCTATGCAGGGCTGGGTCAACCAGTTTGGCGTGCTGCAGGGGGTGCAGGGGCTGGAGGCACCGCTGCGGCTTTCGCTCATGCCCTACCTTTCCGGCTACGCCGACCACTTCCCCACGGAGCAGGAGGGGAAGAAAGACCTGAAGACCACCCTCAACGGCGGCATGGACATCAAATACGGGATCAATGACGCCTTTACCCTTGACATGACCCTGGTGCCAGATTTTGGGCAGACGCAGTCAGACGCGCAGGTGTTGAACCTGTCGCCTTTTGAGGTGCGCTTCAATGAGAACCGCCAGTTTTTCACAGAGGGCACCGAGCTGTTCAACAAAGCCGGTCTGTTCTATTCGCGCCGCATAGGGAACGAACCCTTGCACCTCTATGACCTGCGGTATGACTACAGCCAATACGGCAGGAGCGAGGAAGTAGTGGTTCTGGAGAACCCCGAGAAAACAAGCCTGTTGAACGCTACCAAAATCTCAGGGCGCACCAACAGGGGGCTGGGGATTGGGGTGTTCAACGCCGTGACCCAGAACACCTATGCCACGCTCAGGAGCAACAAAACGCAGGAGGAGTTCAAAGTACTCACAGACCCTGCCACCAACTACAATGTACTGGTTCTGGACCAGAACCTGCCCAACAGCTCATACGTTACGTTCACCAACACCAACGTGACCAGAGGCAAAGGCTTCTACAACGCCAATGTGTCTGGGCTCATGACCCGGCTCCGGAACAAGAAGAACAGCTACACCCTCAACCTGGCCGCCAACCTGAGCCAGCGCTTCCACAAAGGGTCTGTTCCCCAGGGCACAGACAAGGTGGAGCTGGGGCACGCCTATTACGCAGACTTTGGCAAGACCAGCGGCAATTTCCAGTTCACGGTACGCCACAGTACAGAAAGCGACTCTTATTTTATCAATGATCTGGGCTACCTGTCTAACAACAACATCATTGAGAACGAAGCCAACATCAGGTACAATATTTTCAAGCCTTTCTGGAAGTTGAACAGCCTGTTCAATGCCGTGGGGGTGGAGCACCGCCAGCTGTACAAGCCCAACTTGTTCAGCAGGCTGGTCTATTACCTGGAAACCAACGCCACCTCCAAGAACTTCATCTCATTTGGGTACACGCTGGCCTGGCTGCCCAGGAACAACTTTGACTTCTTTGAACCCCGCTCCCGCTCGTATGAAGGTGTGATCCAAGGCAGGGTTTTCAAAGACCGGGGCGGCATTCCCAACCGCAAGTTCAGAGACCCCGCCGGCACAGAGCTGAGTGGGTACATCTCCAGTGACTACCGCAAAAAATTTGCCTTAGACCTCAACGGCGGCGTTTACCACTCCCCAGCGTATGACCAGCTGAACACCTGGGTGGGCATTAGCCCCAGGGTTAGGGTCAATGACCATTTGCAGATGGTGTACAGCGCTGAGTTAAGCCGTGATCTGCGCGACTACGGTTTCGCCGGGAACGGCGAGAATGACAGTATTTTCTTTGGGTCCCGCACCGTGCACACGGTTACCAACTCGCTTACGGGCACCTATATCTTTAACGCCCGCACCGCCCTCAACCTGAACATGCGCCACTACTGGTCCAGTGCCAACTTCTATGACTACTTCCTGTTGCAGGACAACGGCGACCTGGAACCGGTAGACCACACCCCGTCTTCGCCGTGGGCGAAAGACCGGAATTTCAACGCCTTCAACATTGACCTGGTGTACAGCTGGCGCTTTGCCCCGGGCAGCGAGGTCAGCGTGGTCTGGAAGAACGCCATTTCTCAGGAGTTGTTCCCAGAGCAGAACAACTACCTCATGAACCTGCGCAACACGTTACAGGCAAACCAACTCAACAGCTTCTCCGTTAAGATTCTGTACTATTTAGATTACCAGGTCATGAAGCGTGCCCTCAAATCTTAACCCTTACAACAAGCCTATGGAATCACCCAAAGTAGCGTTGATTGCCGGTGCCAGCGGTCTGGTGGGGAGCCATTGCCTGCAGTTGCTGCTGCAGAGCCCGCGTTACCGCAAAGTGATTTCAGTGGGCCGAAGGGAGCTGCCGGTACAGCACCCCAAGCTGCAGCAGGTAGTGGTAGACTTTAACCACCTGGAGAAGCACCGCCACAGCCTCACCGCTGATGATGTGTACTGCTGCCTGGGCACCACCATCAAGAAAGCGGGCTCGCAGGAGAAGTTTAAGCAGGTAGACTACACCTATGTGGTCAACCTGGCCAAAGTTACCTCCCACACGTTTGCCGCCCAGTTCCTGGTGGTGTCGGCGCTGGGCGCCGATGCCGGCTCCCGCCTCTTCTACAACCGGGTGAAAGGCGAAATGGAGCAGGCGGTGCAGGCGTTGCCCTTTACGGCCGTGCATATCTTCCAGCCTTCGCTGCTGCTGGGCGACCGGCCGGAGGTACGGTTTGGAGAGAAAGCCGCCGAGGTGTTTATGAAGCTCTTCGGGTTTATCTTCAAGGGCCCGCTCAGGAAGTACCGCGCCATACCCGCCAAAGCCGTGGCAAAAGCCATGCTCGAAGCCGCCAAGCAAGACGGCGGCGGCGTGCAGCGGCACCCGTCAGTCCAGATGCAGCAGTATAATTAATTGTTCATTGCTGTTTCTGTTTTTGGGCTGTTTTGGCGAAAACAGGCCAGAAACAGCATAGCGTTGTTGCTTCTCCCTGCGGAAGAAGGTCAGGAGGAGGGGAAACGGTTCATGTTGTTATGGCAGAAGCTACTGGCACAGACGCTCGCAGGTCTGAAAGACGCTACGAGGTCTTTTGAGCAGGCGGCACAGCGGGGGCAGGCGTATGGAACCCACCCCCTCCCGGGAGGGGAATTCTCTGCAACGCGTGCCCTCCTATCTAAACATCCCCCTTCGCCCCCTTCAAAGGGGGAGTATCGAAGTGAGTTTTGAGTTCTGAGTCTTGAGTTCTGAATCCTTTCTTTCATCTCAGGTACTTCAGCACGAATGAAGCAGCTATGCCTGGTCTCGCAGCCGCGCCGCGGAGGCAGCCAGAGACCGCCCGTCATCAGTAGGCACGCGTCTGGGGACTCGCGCCAGCGCATGATAGGGGAAACCATTCGCATCAGCAATCAACAGCCAATCAACCATTCCACCGGCTGATGTGCGCAGCACGGGCTCGACTCAGGCTAGCGGAACTACAGCACTAACCTGCAAACAATCTACATCAAGAAAAGCAATAGCAGCAATGGAACCTAAACCAGTCGTGGGGGTGAGCGCCTCTGTTAATACGGTGCCGCTCCAGCGGCAAGGCCGGAGGGCCTAGTTTTAACAGCAGTGCTCACCGCCAGGACGGGGCCCCGCGGCCGTGAGCGCTTACCGGAAAAGATGAAACAATGCAGTGAGTGAGGCACCGCGTCAACCACCAAAGCCAAGGGAACAGCGGACTACGCATTCCTGCAGCAGCAATTGGCTGTCACTAAATACAGCATCAAGCGCCACCGCCAAGGGATCAGCATACTACGCATACCTGCCGCAGCCAGGGGAGCAGCAGACTTCGCATTGCAGCAGCAGCAACTGGCAGTTACTAACCTACGGCAGCCACTGCCAAGGGAACCTCAGACGACACATCGCCTTTAGAACAGCAGACCAATCCTTCCCGCTGCAAAGCGCCTAGCTGTATGCCCCAACCGCCAGACCTTCTCCCCCGTACAGTCTGCAAACAACTACTGCCTATGTCCTCGGCCCAACACCAGATCAAGCATTTCTTTCCGCGCAGCGCGCACTATGACCCCCAATGGGTGCGGGAGCATTCAATGGGCGAAAACGTACTTTTCAACCTGGAGAGCATCACAGCCCTGCTGCCTCTGAGGGAAGGTATGCGGGTGCTGGACCTGGGCTGCGGCAAGGCGGCCAGCTCCATTTTTCTGGCGAAGGAATTCAAGGTGCAGGTGTGGGCGGTAGACGAGGCCATTTCGGCCACGGCCAATTATACGCGTGTGCTGGAGGCCGGGCTGGAGAACCGCGTGTTCCCGCTGCAGGCAGACGCCCGCGCGCTCCCCTTCCCGGAGGAGTTCTTTGACGTGGTGCTGGTGATTGACTCGTACACCTATTTTGGGACAGATGACAAGTACCTGCCCTACATCTGCCACTTTCTAAAGCCAGACGGATACATTGGCGTTGTAGACGTCTGCTTCAAAGAAGAGATTGAGACACTGGAGCAGGTGCCCGTGTTTCTGCGCGAAGACTACCAGGATTACTGGTACTACATCCATTCGGTGCCCTGGTGGCGGAAGCTCTGGGAGAAGACGGGCCTGGTGCAGGTCACGGTGGCAGAGCTGCTGCCGGCCGCCGAGCTCATACGGGAGCAGTACGTGAAGGATTTTGAGGAGCACGGCCAGAAAAATGACCCTTTTGCCCGGGCGCTCAAAAAAGACAACCACCACCATATCAGCTTTTTCCGGCTTATTGGGCAGAGAACCCGCAAAGATGCCTACCTGCAGTCTTACAAAAAAAGTTAACTTTGCCCCAGCGGCGGCCACTGACCGGGAGGCTGTACCGGCTGCGTACGTTTTTGAAACTGGTAAAATAATTCTGCCCCAACTGCAGTTTTATAGGGGCTGGGGCAGTATCACCTGTCTTAGAAACAAGAATTAACTTTACTATGAAGAAACTGCGATTTATTTTTGGGCTGAGCCTGCTGTGGTGTTGCCTTTTCTCTGTTACCCAGGCCCGTGCCCAGCAGCATGGCGTTGGGATCAGGGTGGGGGGCCTTTCATCTGGGATCTCCGGCAAGTACTTCCTGAACGGAAGCGCGGCCATAGAAGCGATCATAGGCACCAGTTTCGGGCGCAAAGGCTTTCATCTCACCGGGCTGTATGAGCTGCACGCCAGTGCCCTGGGGGTACCGGGACTGCAGTGGTTTTACGGCGCGGGGGCGCACATTGGCTCCTACAAGGGGCGGTATTACCATGACCGCACCTACAAACACTACTATGATTCAGCAAATAAAACCCTCGCCACGGTGGGGATAGACGGAATTGTAGGTCTGGAATATCAGATTACGGAAATTCCGGTTTCGGTGGGCATCGATTTTAAGCCATTTTTGGATGTCAACCAAGACGGTCTTTTCTTGTTTCCTGACGGAGCTCTGACCGTTAGGTACACATTCTAATGCTTCCCCAGACCTACTTGAAAAAGCCTGCCCTGTGCAGGCTTTTTCTATTTCTGCGGTTTCTGTTTTAGGGCTGTTTTTCAGAAAACAGCCCCAAAACAGAAACCGGGTTCAGACTTTTTCTCACACGCACTTTTCTTTTAGCCGGCCGCCGGCCGAAACAAATACCTACTATTTACACCTTCCCCAGCACTTTATCCTCAACAACCTCGTTGACAAGATAGCAGCCCCAGTAGATGGTCTGGTTTTTTATTTTCATCTTTAGGGCATGTGTAAAGTTGGTCTATCTTGCGGCAGGCGGTTTTGGCAGGAGTTGCCTATTGGCTTCTCTCACCTTTGCAGCACTGGCACAAGGCTGAAGAATTCTTTTGGCAGCACCTTATTCTAGCTGTTTGTACTGACAGACCACTGATTTAAACCTTCTCCTTGGCACAAAAACCCCCTACCGGCGCTGCCTGGCCTTTTCACTTCCTCTTCATGTCTTCCAAGTTAAAATTCATCAATAAAGATAAGTCTGCGTTCTATGCCACCACCCGTTTACGGGTAGAGGCTTACCTGAAAGAAAATGGCAACTCTAAGCATGCCAACGCCGCCATGTGGCGCAAAATAGCCTTCTACCTGGTGGGGGCGGCTGGCCTTTATGGTCTTATTCTCTCCAATTTGTTTTCTGTGTGGCAAATGTTTGGGCTGGCCTTGCTGCTGGGGGTGTTTTGCGCATTGATTGGCTTCAATGTGTGCCATGACGCTATTCACGGGTCGCTTTCGGCCAGCAACAAGGTTAACAAAAGCTACAGCTTTGTCTTTAACCTCATTGGCGCCAGCCCCTACGTCTGGAATTTGACCCACAACGTGGTGCACCATACCTACACCAACATACCTGGCCATGATGAGGACATAGAGGTGGCACCCGGCCTCATACGGGTAAACCCGGAGGAGAAGGTCTTGAAACACCAGCGGTTCCAGCATATTTACGCCTTCGGGCTTTATAGCCTTTCTTCCATCTCCTGGGTGCTGAGGAAAGACTACCTCAAGTTCTTCCAGAAAAAGATAGGAGAACATGCCACGGTCAACCACCCTAAAAAAGAGGTCTTCAGGCTCTTCTTTTACAAGACCATCTATTACGTGATGTTCATTGCACTGCCCCTGGTTCTCTTAGACATTACCTGGTGGCAGTTTTTGATTGGCTTTGTTAGCCTGCACCTGGTGGAGGGGCTGGTTCTGGGGCTGGTTTTCCAGTTGGCGCACGTGGTAGAAGGAGCCGATTTCCCTACGCCCAATGAAGACGGCAACATGGAGGAAGCCTGGGCAGACCACCAGATGCGTACTACCGCCAACTTCGCCACGCAGAACAAGCTGGCTGGCTTCCTGCTGGGCGGCCTGAACCAGCAGATTGAACACCATCTCTTCCCTAAAGTTTGTCACATCCATTATCCGGGCATTGCGGCCATTGTCAAAGCCACAGCGCATGAGTTCGGGCTGCCCTACATTGAAAGCCCTACATTCTTGAAGGCTTTGAGCTCCCACTACCGCATGCTCAAGAAGCTGGGCTGGCAGGCGTACCGGGAACAATCCCTTTCCTTGGCAACTGAAAGCTCAAAGCATAAGCACCTTCTTGTCAGCTAAGCCCTAGACCTGCTAGCTGAAAACGCATGTGCCTTGCCCTAACGCTTATGCCAGCCGCGCAGCACGCAGGTTACTTTTAGACAGGAGTTTCTCCTATTCCTGTTTTCGGCCTGTTTTTGGGAAAACAGGCCGAAAACGGTTTACTCAAATTCCTTCTCCTCTCCCCGTACTTAAAAATCAAGCCCCCAATACCTTCATTTGCAGAATCCAACCCCAGCCTGTACCTTTGCAGATGCTTATCAAGAAAGACGGAGGGATTAGGCCCTGTGATGTCTTAGCAACCCAATTCAGTTGGGTGCTACTTCCTACCCGCTGCACCTACGCGCCGGGGGAGATGAGTGACGGAGATTCCTACACACCTGCCCGCCACTTTCCTCCTACCCTTTCTTGAGCCGCCACTAACCCTTTAGGTTTGCACAAGAAGATGACCCGCATTGAGGAAGAAGTACAGAAACGAATTTTAGTCTTAGACGGTGCCATGGGTACCATGATCCAGCGGTACAACCTGCAAGAGGAAGATTACCGCGGCCAGCGTTTCAAAGACTACCACCTGGACGTGAAGGGCAACAATGATTTGCTTTCCCTCACCCAACCCCACATCATCAAGGAAATCCACAGCCTCTACTTTGAGGCGGGCGCCGATATAGCCGAAACCAACACCTTCAGCGGCACCTCCATTGCCATGGCCGACTACGACATGCAGGACCTGGTGTACGAACTGAACTATGAATCTGCCAGAATAGCCAAAGAAGCCGCCCAGGAATGGACTGCCAAAACCCCGGAGAAACCCCGCTTCGTAGCCGGCGCCATCGGGCCTACCAACCGTACCGCTTCTTTATCGCCGGATGTGAACAACCCCGGCTACCGCGCCATCACGTATGATGAGCTGGTAGAAGCCTACACCGAGCAGGTGCGCGGGCTGGTAGACGGCGGCGTGGATTTGCTGTTGGTAGAAACCATCTTTGATACCCTCAATGCCAAGGCGGCCCTGTTCGCCATTGACCAATACAGCCAGCAGACGGGCAAGCGCTTGCCGCTCATGGTGTCCGGCACTATTACTGATGCCAGCGGTCGTACGCTTTCCGGCCAGACCGTGGAGGCGTTTTTGTACTCGGTTTCACACATGCCGTTGCTGAGCGTGGGCTTTAACTGTGCCCTCGGGGCGAAGCAGCTGCGGCCGCACTTGCAGTCTTTAAGCAAGGCGTCAAAATTCCATATCAGTGCGTACCCCAATGCCGGTCTGCCCAACGCCTTCGGGGCGTACGACGAGACGCCGGAGCAAATGGGCCAGCACATCCGTGATTTCCTGGAGAACAACTTCGTGAACATCGTGGGGGGCTGCTGCGGTACCACCCCGCCGCACATCAAGGTCATCGCTGAGATTGCCAAAGAATACCCGCCGCGTCCGTTGCCGCAGTTACCGGCCGTTCCTACCTACTCGGGCCTGGAGCCGCTCACGGTGTACGAAGGCTCTAACTTTGTGAACATTGGCGAGCGTACCAACGTGACCGGTTCCAAGAAATTCGCCCGTCTCATTCTGAACGAGCAGTACGAAGAAGCCCTGGCCGTAGCCCGTCAGCAGGTGGAGAACGGGGCCCAGATCATTGACGTGAACATGGACGAAGGCATGCTGGACTCAGAAGCCGCCATGACCTTGTTCCTGAACCTCATCGCCTCTGAACCAGACATCGCCCGCGTGCCCATCATGATTGACTCCTCCAAGTGGAGCGTGATTGAGGCCGGTCTCAAGTGCGTGCAGGGAAAAGCCATCGTGAACTCTATCTCCCTCAAAGAAGGCGAAGAAAAATTCAAAGAGTATGCCCGCAAAGTGCGCAGCTACGGCGCGGCTGTGGTGGTCATGGCCTTTGACGAAGAAGGCCAGGCCGACAACTACGAGCGCCGCATCCAGATCTGCGAGCGTGCTTACAACATCTTAACCAAAGAAGTAGGCTTCCCCGCCGAGGACATCATCTTTGACCCCAACATCCTGACCGTGGCCACCGGTATGGAGGAGCACAACAACTACGCCGTCGACTTCATTAACGCCACCCGCTGGATCAAGCAGAACCTGCCCGGTGCCAAAGTAAGCGGCGGGGTGAGTAATATTTCGTTCTCGTTCCGGGGCAATGACCCCGTGCGCGAAGCCATGCACTCGGTGTTCCTGTACCATGCCATCAAAGCCGGTCTGGACATGGGCATCGTGAACGCGGGTATGCTGGAAGTCTACGAGGAAATTCCGAAAGACCTGCTGGAGCGCGTGGAAGATGTGTTGCTGAACCGCCGCCCAGACGCCACCGAGCGCCTCGTGGAGTTCGCCGAAACGGTGAAAAACAAAGGCAAAGAAGTGGTGCGCGACGAGGCCTGGCGCAACGAACCGGTGCAAAAGCGTTTAACGCACGCATTGGTGAAAGGACTGGTAGAATACATTGACCAGGACGTGGAAGAAGCCCGCCACCTGTACAGCAAACCGCTGGAAGTGATTGAAGGTCCGCTCATGGACGGCATGAACGTGGTAGGCGACCTCTTCGGCGAAGGCAAAATGTTTCTCCCGCAGGTGGTGAAAAGCGCCCGCGTGATGAAAAAAGCGGTGGCGTATTTGTTGCCTTATATTGAAGAAGAGAAAGCGAGAGTGGCTGCGCTGGAAGCAGAAGACGGACCTCACCCCCAACCCCTCTCCCACGGAGAGGGGAGTTCTGCTGATGCGTTGGGAAACTTTGTGTTTACATCGCCGGCCGAAAAGTGGAAAGTTTTGAAGGAGTTTGCGCAGCACAACCGCCAAGAGCCTACCAAAGCAGAAGATGTGCTGTGGCAAGCCCTTAGAAATCGAAAATTGGAGGGCTTCAAGTTCAGGAGACAGCACGCTATTGAAGAATTCATCGCCGATTTTGCGTGCTTGAATCCACGCGTAGTGGTAGAAGTGGACGGAGAAATCCATGAGCAGCAGCAAGAATACGATGCGCTGAGAACCGATTATTTGAACAGCCTTGGTTTCAGAGTAATCCGCTTCACCAACGAGGAAGTGCTCACCCAAATACCGCAGGTGTTAGAAAAAATAAGAAAGGAACTCCAAAAGGAACCATTACCGCTCCCAACCCCATCAGCGGACACCCCCTCTCCGCGGGAGAGGGGGCAGGGGGGTGAGGTCTCCCGCTATGCCGGGCGCATTCTCCTCGCCACCGTGAAAGGCGACGTACACGACATAGGCAAAAACATTGTGGGCGTGGTACTGGCCTGTAACAACTACGAGGTGATTGACCTGGGCGTCATGACCCCCGCCGATAAAATTCTGGATGCCGCCCGTGAGCACAACGTAGACGTAATCGGCCTCAGTGGTCTGATTACGCCTTCTTTGGACGAGATGGTGCACGTTGCCCGAGAAATGGAGCGCCAGAACTTCAACATTCCGCTGCTCATTGGCGGGGCCACCACGTCCCGTGCCCATACCGCTGTGAAAGTGGCACCGGCCTACAACGGCACCGTGGTACACGTGCTGGATGCCTCGCGCAGCGTGCCCGTGGTAGGCAACCTGCTGAGCCCGGACAATAAAGAGCAGTTTGCGGCAGACATCAGGAAAGAATATGACGAGATGCGCGAAGGCTACCTGAGCCGCCAGAAGGAAAAGAAATACCTGCCCCTGCCGCAGGCCCGTGCGAACAAACTACCCATTGAGTGGAAAGCCGAAGATGTGTACACGCCCGCCAAAACCGGTGTACAGGTGTTCCAAAACTTCCCGCTGGAAGAACTGGTGCCGTACATTGACTGGACGCCCTTCTTCCAGGCCTGGGAGCTGCACGGCAAATTCCCGAGACTGCTGGAAGACGCAGTAGTGGGTGCCGAAGCCACCAAACTGTACGCCGATGCTCAGGCCCTGCTCCAACGCATTGTAGACGAAAAACTGCTCACCGCCAACGGCGTGGCAGGTCTGTTCCCAGCCAACAGCATAGGGGATGATGACGTGGAAATCTACACCAATGAGCAACGCACCGAAGTCCTCACACACTTCCGTACCCTACGCCAGCAAGGCCAGAAAGGCCCGAACGTGCCCAACTTAGCTTTGGCTGACTTTGTCGCGCCTAAAGAAACCGGATTGGCAGATTACACGGGTGGTTTCGCGGTAACCGCCGGTATTGGCCTGGACGATCTGGTAAAACAGTTTGAAGCCGATCATGACGATTACCACAGCATCATGGCCAAAGCCTTAGCTGATCGTCTGGCCGAAGCATTCGCGGAGAAACTACACGAGATTGTGCGTAAGGAGATTTGGGCCTACGAGCCCGAGGAAAGCCTCACCAACGAAGAACTCATCAAAGAGAAATACCAGGGCATCCGTCCGGCGCCCGGTTATCCGGCCTGCCCGGACCATACCGAGAAAACCACGCTGTTCCAGCTCCTGAACGTGGAGAAGCACACCGGCATCACCTTAACCGAGAGTCTGGCCATGTGGCCTACGGCGGCGGTGTCGGGTATGTACTTCGCGCACAGGCAGTCACGGTACTTCGGGTTGGGCAAGATTGAGAAAGACCAGGTGGTAGATTACGCGCAACGCAAAGGCATGCCTGTGGAGGAAACCGAGCGCTGGCTGTCGCCGAATTTAAATTACTGATTTTCCGTTTTTGGCCTGTTTTGGTGAAAACAGGCCAAAAACGGAAAACCAAACAGGTGGAGTGGAGCCGGAGAAACCCGTCTTTTATATTGTACTCTGTTTTCTCTGCAACCCTCTCCCCCTGCTGTCATCCTGAAAGGAACTTAGGGAACAGTAGGCGAACTAGAAAAGCGTGGAAAAAGCGCTGCTACTGTTCGCTCACAAGATCCTTCCAGGATGACAAAAAGAAGGGAATAAGAGCCGAAACAAAAGCAATAAGAAAGGTAAACCTCTAGAGACATAAACAAAATAGCGAAAGCGATGTCTGTGTCTAATGGCAGTCCCGTTTTTGGCCCGTTTTCCAGAAAACAGGCCAAAAATGGGAAAGGACCCAAGCAGAAGCTTACCCCATAGAATTACAATAAAACAGAAGCATCGCCCTGGGCGGAATCAAAAATAAACATCGGCCAACGGCCAAAAAAGACACCGACACTACGTCAATGAAAGTTACCGAGCACTTACAGAACGCTACCCAAACCCTTTTCTCTTTTGAGATATTACCACCGGTGAAGGGCACCAGCATTCAGTCTATTTACCAGGGCATTGACCCGCTCATGGAGTTCAAGCCGCCGTTCATCAACGTGACCTACCACCGCGAGGAGTACGTGTTCAAGGAGCGCGAGAACGGTTTGCTGGAGAAAATCACCATTAGAAAGCGGCCCGGCACGGTGGGCATCTGCTCCGCCATCATGAACAAGTACCACGTAGACGCGGTGCCGCACATCATCTGCGGGGGCTTCAGCAAAGAGGAAACCGAGAACGCGCTCATGGACCTCAACTTCCTGGGCATTGACAACGTGCTCTTGCTGCGCGGCGATGCGGTGAAGACCGAGCCGGGCTTTAGACCGCACAAAGACGGTCACGCCCACGCCTCTGAGTTAATTCAGCAGGTGGTGCAGCTGAACCACGGCAAATACCTGGATGAGGAAATGGAGAACCCTGTGCCCACCGATTTCTGCATTGGCGTAGCCGGTTACCCGGAAAAACACATGGAGGCCCCCAACCTGTCTACTGACCTGAAGTACCTGAAACAGAAGGTTGACCTGGGGGCAGATTACATCATCACGCAGATGTTCTTTGACAACGAGAAGTTCTGTGATTTTGTGAAAGCCTGCCGCGCCGCGGGAATCAACGTGCCCATTATCCCGGGCCTGAAGCCGCTGACCACCAAAAACCAGCTCAACGTGCTGCCGCGCTATTTCAACATTGACCTGCCTGAGGATCTGGTGAACGCCGTAGAAGCCGCCACAACGCCCGCGCAGGTGAAACAGATAGGCATTGAATGGACCATTCAGCAATGCAAAGAGCTGGTGGAGTTTGGGGTGCCCTGCCTGCACTTCTATACCATGAGCAAGTCTGAGGCCACCGCGGCTGTGGCAAGAGCCATTTTCTAACAGCTGTTTTCAGGCTGTTTTTCAAAAAGCAGCCCCAAAACGGGAGCCTGTCTATTTAACCAGACAGGCTCCCGTTTTTATTTGACAGCATGCTCTCTGTTATCTTCTGCCCCCACGCAACTGTTGATTCTATTCCTGTTTTCAGCCTATTTTTTGAAAAACAGCCCCAAAACGGGAATGTGTCCCAAGAGAAAAGTTCACCTGAAGATCAGTAGCCAATGTGCAAGATGGCATCTCCCTGGTTGACCACGGGCATGTTGTTGACGCCCACCACGTAGCCGCTCACGTGCGAGGTAATGGGGTGGGTGGCATAGCCGAAGGGGTCTGACACGGCCCCTACCTGCTGGCCCCGGCTCACCGCCTGTCCGTTTTTGACAAAGCTCCTGAACATTCCTGCCCGCCGGGCCCTGATCCAGGTGGTGTTCTGGCAGATGACCGGGGGGTGTGACACGGGCACGGCCTGCTCAACCATCTGCAGGTACTGCATGATACGGATTGTGCCTTCCATGGCCAGGTTGATCCCGGGTTCGTCAAACCGCAGCGACTCGCCGGTTTCATAGACAATGATGGTTTTGCCCATGCCGGCGGCTTGTTTCCGCAAAGAGCCAGGGCGGTAGTTAGAGTTGAGGATGAACGGTGCCCCAAATGCCTGCGCCAGGGCATCTGCCTGGCCGTCACCAAAACGGCAGCGTATCTGGGGGTAATTTGATTTGCTCCGCCCGCCGGTATGAAAGTCAATGCCACAGTCTACCAGCGGCAGAATCTCTTTGACAAATCGGGCGGCCACGCGGCTGGCCAGGGAGCCCTTGTCATTGCCCGGGAAACTCCGGTTCACATCTTTGCCGTCTGGCACCTCGCGGGAGAAGTTCAGAAAGCCGTAGATGTTGAGAATAGGGATGGCCAGCACCGTTCCGCGCAGCGGCGTGAGCATATTGCGCCTGATCATGCGCCTGATAAGCTCAATGCCGTTTACCTCATCACCGTGCATACCGGCCATGAGCAGCAGCACCGGCCCCGGCTCCTGCGCCCTGAACACGTGAATGGGGATATCTATCGCGGTGCCGCTGGGCAGACGGGAAATGTTCAGCCTGACCAGTTTTTCGTCTCCCGGATAAATGGGAATGTCATTGATGATCATCTCCGCCATCTGGGGTAGTCTTTTTCTTCGCTTTTTTAGGTTTCCCTTTGTTAACCAGCAGCTCTGTGTACTCAATGATTTTTCCGGCAATGTCTTGCTGGGTGGCTTTCTCAATGCCTTCCAGCCCCGGTGAGGAATTCACTTCCAGAATGAGCGGCCCGCGTTTAGACTGCAGCATGTCAACACCGGCCACGTCCAGGCCCAGAGACTTGGCGGCCATGAGGGCGGCGGCTTTCTCGGCGCGGGTAAGTTTGATGAGGCTGGCGCTGCCGCCGCGGTGCAGGTTAGACCTGAACTCGCCTTCTTTGCCCTGCCGCTTCATGGCGCCCACCACCTCGCCGTTCACCACAAACACGCGTATGTCGGCGCCTTTGCTTTCGGCAATGAATTCCTGCACAATAATGCGGGCCTTGAGGTTGTGGAAGGCCTCAATCACTGACTCGGCGGCTTTCTGGGTTTCGGCCAGGACCACGCCCAGGCCTTGGGTGCCCTCCAGCAGTTTGATCACCAGCGGTGCGCCGCCCACTTCGGCAATCAGTTCTTTGACTTGTTTGGAGTAGTTGGTGAAGGCGGTCTTGGGCATGCCCAGCCCGGCGCGTGCCATGATCTGGAGGCTGCGCAGTTTATCACGGGAGCGTACTATGGACTGGGAGGCCACCACGCTTTTCACCTTCATCATCTCAAACTGGCGCACCACGGCCGTGCCGTAAAACGTGACAGAGGCCCCAATGCGCGGAATCACCGCATCAATGCCGGTGAGCAGCTCCCCCTTGTAGAGAATATGCGGGTCGCCTTTCTCCATGACCAGGTCACAGCGCAGGTGGTCTAGCACCACCGCCTCATGGCCGCGTTGCTGGGCAGCCTCTACCAGGCGGCGGGTAGAGTATAATCTAGGGTTGCGCGAAAGGATCGCAATTTTCATACAGTCAGAGCGATAAAGGGTTATTTCTTCTTTTTAGACTTGTTCTTCGCCTTCAAAGACAGGTTTTTCTTAGACACGTCTACAATGAACCGCTTGCGCAGCAGGGTTCTGCCCAACAGCACCGGATATTTGAGGTCACTACGGTCTGAGAGGGAGAATTCAGTCTCTACCTCCTGCCCATGAATGAGAATCTTTGTACGGATAATGTAGCGCTCCTGCACATCGCCGAACGAACTTTTTACACTACGGAGCGAAAATTCACTGAACTGGAAGGCCTTGTGGTTATACGCGGGGTGGTTCTCATCCAGCAGCTCAAAATGAATGGCGCGGGTGCCGTCTGGCAGATTCACCTCTTTGATGTTGTTGCAGTGGATGGCGGAGGTGTACGCCCCCGTATCTACCTTGGCCTCAATCTCAAACAGCTCCAACTCAGGGAAATCTACCATTTCCCGGCGGCCAATAATACTTTTCTCTGGGCTACTCTTTTTCATAGGCAAAGCCGCAAACCGTGGTACATGCTGTTTTTGGCCTGTTTTCAGAAAAACAGGCCAAAAACAGAAATCAATTCATTTCATAAACAAAGCTGCTCCTGGCCCTAGGCTCCTGTATGCCACCACCCGGCTTTGTCTGCCCAGCCTTTGATGACCGTACCACATGCCAGACGGCCTATTGCCCTTCTCCAGTTCTCCAGGCACAGGGGTAACTCAGGAGACGCACAGTTGAGGCCTGATCACAGAACTGCTTTTTTGTTTCAGCGGAAAACAAAGCCCCGCTGTTTTGGGGCGAATTTCAAAAAAAGAAGCCAGAAACAGAACTACTTTCTGCCGGCATAGGTAATGCGGTAGATGGCGTTGTTCATGTCATCTGACACCAGCAGGGAGCCGTCTGGCATCATCTCTACGTCAACGGGCCGCCCCCACTCCTTGCCCTCCTGCAGCCAGCCCGCCGCAAACGGCACAAAACTGCCCTTGCCCTGAGCGTTTTCCCGGTAAAGGCTCACACGGTAGCCAATCTTCTCGGTCCGGTTCCAGGAGCCGTGCTCAGCAATGAAAATCTGGTTTTTGTAGTTCTCCGGAAACATATTGCCCGTGTAGAACTCCATGCCCAAGGTTCCGCCGTGCGGATTCAATTTCTGCACCGGCGGGGTGTATGCGGCGCAGTTCTTTCCCTTGCCAAACTCAGGGTCCAGGATTTCACCCGCGTGGCAGAACGGGTACCCGAAGTGCATGCCTTTGCGGGGGGCACGGTTCAGTTCATCTGGCGGAAGGTTGTCCCCCATAAGGTCACGGCCGTTGTCTGTGAACCACAGCTCCTTGGTCTCCGGGTGCCAGTCAAAGCCCACGGTATTGCGCACGCCGCTGGCAAACACTTCCAGCCCTGACCCGTCTGGGTTCATGCGGTGAATGGCGGCATAGACAGACTCTTTTCTGTCACAAATGTTGCAGGGCGCACCCACGGGCACGTACAGCTTGTCATCTGGGCCAAAGGCAATGTATTTCCAGCCGTGATGCTCCTCTGTGGGGAACTTGTCATAGACCACCACCGGCTTGGGCGGGTTCTTGAGGTTGGCGGCAATGTTATCATAGCGGGAGATGCGGCTGATCTCGGCTACGTACAGCGCCCCGTTGCGCAACGCCACACCGTTGGGCATTTTCAGGCCGGTGGCAATGGTGATGACCTCATCAGCACGGCCGTCTTTGTTTTTGTCTGGCAGGGCGTACACGTTGCCTTTGTCACGGGAGCCCACATACAACGTACCGTCTGGCCCTAACACCATAGAGCGGGCGTTCTCCACCTTCTGGGCGAAGTAACTGATTTCAAACCCGTCTGGCAGTGAGATTTTGCTCAGGTCAGGGTCTTGGGCAGGCTGTTCTGTGACTTCCTCAGAGGTGGTGTCTTGCGGCGCCTTAGAGGTTACCTCGCCTTCCTGGTCAGCGCCTGGTTTCTCAGAGTTAGAGGAGCAGCCTACCACCCCAAGCATGGCCAGGGCAACAATACTCATTTTCAAAGACTTCATGTTTTTCATAGTTTAGTAGTGGAACGGAACATCAGCAGATCAGAAAAAACCCTTTTCTAGGCACTATCACCAAATCCATATCAGTAGAAGTAAAAACACTGCTTCTGCCGGCAAAAGTAGCCCCTGCTCACACCTTTTAACAGCTTTACCTTTTCTTAGTAACTTACGCCAGACTTGTATATGCTTGCATAAGTAAATCAAGGTTAGAGCTTGTTTAAATTTTGATTTTGCAAGCGAAAACGGGGAGCGAAAGGTTCTGGCGAAGCGTTTTTTGAGCAGCATAGCAGCGCTATGGTGCGAGTCAACCGCGAAGTCAGGTTCTTTTGATACCCGTTTGCAGACCAAAAGGCAAATTTAAACATGCTCTTAACTCCACATGGATCCCTTAATGGGCTACCAACCTTCTTTATCCTTCTGGGGAGCATAATCGGCTTATTCATAGAGCCTGTTTCCATTTGGGTTTGCTGGCGAAAAGACTCTGGCACAGCCCGGTTCTTATGATGCCGTTTTAAGGCGCAAAAGTCAGGAGGGAAAATGCGCTTACTGGTGTACTCAGTCATCCCCTATGAGTACTTCTGAATTCCCTAAAATGTTTGGTATGTGACAAGATCTGCCAAAGGAGTTCTGAGAATAAGGGCCGCTGCGTAAAAAGCGCAACAAGTTTGTCCTTTCTTTTTGACGGCCCGCGCCCCTCTCCTCCCCATGACTGTTTCTTAGGCATGAGGCGCTTACGCTGGCCACCTGGTGCTGCGGGTTTGCCTTACCTACAGGCGCTGCACTCTATCTCTTCCTGATAAAGTTGGCGACTGCGTGCAGCAAGTTGGTATGGCCCGTCTGCAAGACCACCAATTTATGCCGGTGCAACGCATTTAGAAAATTCTTCAGGCGCCCGTGCGAAATAATCTGGTCATATTTTCCCAGGAACACCGTCACCTCAATCTCACTCTGGTTCAACAGCTTTACCAGGTAAGCGGTGCTGAAGGTCAATTTCCGGAAGCCTGTCCAGCTGCGGTACACGCGCACGCGCTTTTCAGGGGAGTTCATCTGCCAGTTGGCAAACTTGACCAGGCTGGTGTCTACCCATCTTTTGCGCTCCAGCCAATGCAGGGTTTTAAAAAAGCGGGTGGGCCGCAGCACTATGCCTTTAAACACCCCTTGCAGCCAGCCGGGATAGGTGGCAATGTTGTACAGCAGGTGGGTCTTGATACCGTCTGGGGCAATCAGGTACAACTGGTCTATCTGCGGGTGAAACTTCTCCAGTGTGGTGAGGGCAAACTTACCGCCCATGCTGAAAGCCATCACTGAGAATTTGGTTATTCCCTCCTTTTCCAGCAGCGCCTGGATAAACTCCTGCAGCTTTCTCTTACTCAGCGGCTGATCTGCCTTACTCAAGGTGCTTTGCCCATGAAAGAACAGGTCAATGGCATAGACGGTGTACTGCGGCTGCAGCACCCGCGCCATGGCGTCATAGTAATGCCCCTCCTGCCCGTACCCGTGAAACGCCAGCAGGGCCTTGGGACCGCTGCCCATTATGCGGTAGTGGAGTCTGGAAGACTTAAGTTGAAGGAGAGGCACGCGGCAATTTGTTGGTGAGACTTCTTATACGCAAACAGCTTGGCGTTTTGGGGCTATTTTTCAGAAATCAGCCCCAAAACGCCAAGCTGTCTTCAGGAATTCTACTTGTTCTCTACCGTTACCGTTCTGCCAGACCTGCCTGCCGCATCAAACACCGCCAGTTTCACGGTGCCTTTCTCCGCAATGGGCCCCGCATACGGTTTACTTTTCACGGTAGGCTCCGCCCCGTTGGTGGTGTACCGGATGGTCAGGCCCGGCAGCTGCACGTTGGCCAGCACTTTGCCGTTTTCTACCTTCGCGCCTGCGGTAGGAATGCGGTAGTTGAAGCCGCCGGCATAGTAGCTCAGCCTTGGCAGTTCGCGCTTGCCCAGCACGTTGGTGAACTCAGACCAAGCTTGGGTATAAGCCGTCTTGCTCTCTGCTGATCCAGGGTTGGTGGCCCAGCTGGGGTCCGGGGCCCAGGCGCGTTCGGCCAGGCCCATCAGTTTGGGCAGCAGCATGTACTCCAGGCGTTCCGGGGTTTTCACAATTTCGCTCCAGAGCGGGGCCTGCAGCCCTATGATGTTGGCACGGGCCTCGGGTTTGAGCTGCTCTTTTCCGGCGAACGCCGAGGGCGAGACCGGGTCATTGTTCTCGTTCACCCGCATGCTCTTCATATAGTCAAACGGAATGAAATAGAACGGTTTGTCTACGTCCAGATACCCGCCCCAGTTGTGGCCCAGCTCATCATAATTTTTCTGGTAAGACAGGTCCATGTAATAGTGCGTCACATTGGTCAGCACCACTTTATAGCCAGCATTAGCCATGCGGTAGGCCAGGTCAATGTTTTGGCCCAGGTTATTCCAGACGTCTACGTGCACATTCTCCTTCACAAAATCCGGATTGGCCACATAGCTTAGCTTGCCGTTGGTGCGCACTTTAGTCAGGCCCACTTCTTCCCAACCCGACAGGTAGAGGCTGCGGGCCTTGAGCATGGCATTCACCTTCCCGAAGTAATAGTACCACACATCATCAACGGTCTTCACAGCCGGGTTAGAAGCCATCAACGCCTGCACTGCCGGTGACTTTTCCCACACACCGTTGGGCACTTCATCCCCCCCGAAATGAATAGTTTGGATAGGCGCCCCGGCTTCTTTGTACATGCCCAACAGCTCATCGGTCACTTTTTCCAGGAAGTTGTAGGTAGACGGCAGCGCCACATTCATCACGTTGTCATTGAAATTCTGCACAGACCGGTACACCGACTTATCCTGCGGGTCACGCAGTAGGTATTGCTCGGCCTCAACCTTTTTGCCTTCCTTCATGAGGCGCGCGTACCGCGAATCCATGGCTTTGACGGCGGCGCGGGCGTGGCCGGGCGTCTCAATCTCCGGAATCACCTTGATGTGGCGGTCGCGGGCGTATTTCAGAATCTCTATAAAGTCAGCGCGCGTGTAGAAACCGCTTCCGCTGAGCTTGTCTACCTCTGGCCCGGAGCCGTAGGCCGGGTTCATAAAGTCCAGTTCATCTTGCGTATGGCCGCGGCGCGCGCCCACCTGGGTCAGTTCAGGCAAGCCCGGAATCTCCAGGCGCCAGCCCTCGTCATCACTGAAGTGGAAGTGGAACACGTTGATCTTGTAGAGCGCCAGCAAATCCAGCACTTTGAGCACCTGCTCCTTGGTTTGGAAGTTGCGGGCCACATCCATCATGTAGGCGCGGTGCCCGAAACGCGGTGCATCTTTCACCTGCACGCCCGGCACCGGCACAGAGGTTTGTTTCTTGGCCAAGGCCGAAGGCGGCAACAACGTCAGCAAGGACTGCGCCCCGTAGAAAGCGCCCGCTGCCGTGGTAGCCGAAATCACCACTTCCTGCGGCGTCACCGTCAGTTCATAGGCTTCCGGGCCCATGCCCGTTTTCTGCTGTAGTTTGATGGCTTTGCCCGTCCCCGCTGTTTTCACCGCCGGTTTAGTCCCCAACACGTTTCCTAACTGAACCGCCAGCAAATCTGCCTCTTTCTGGAAAGCCTTGTCGGCCACCACGGGCACCGCCTGGGTCAGTGTGAACGCCTGGCCGGTTTCTTTGTACTGCGCCGGCGTAGGGAAAATCTTGGTCAGCTTCTCAGCGGGAATGTCTTTGATTTCCTGATTCTTGGTAAAAATACTTTGCGGGGTTTCCCAGTCAATGGCGGTATGGTTAGGCTTGATGATGTTCAGGGAAACGGGATAACCTTTGCTTTTGTCTTTGTCCCACACCAGGTAAAAGCCCTGCGGCGCCCGGAACTGGTTCACCACCTGCCCCGCGCCTACAAACTCAATACGCTGCGACGCCCCTGCGGCTAAGGCTTTGGAATTGGCGGTAGGCATCATCTTCAGGTAATCGCCGTTGATCAACTCGGTCTTCACAGGCGCCGCCTCGCCCGCCTTGGGCTTAAACGAAGGCGACCCGTGGAAATACAGGGTCCAGCCCTGGGCAGGCAACGCCTCCTTGCCGGTATTCTGGATGGTCAACGCTGAGAGCGTCTGGTTTTTGCCCTGGTGTTTTTCTTCTACCACCTCCCAGGTCAGTTGCAGGGGCGCGGCAGCAGACTGATTGGGGGTGGTTTTTGCTTTGTCTGATTGGGTAGAGGTAGTCTGTCCGCACCCCTCTGAGGAGAAGGCCAACGTGCAAACCAGAGCGACAATGAAATATCTAAACATGGGGATGTGGTAAGGTACTGATCAGCTTAGGAAGCACTAATAGAACAAAAATGCCCGTCTTCACCAAAAAGAATTCATGCTGCTTTCCTATTCTTGGCTGTGCACCAGAAAATCTGTTCTACAAGAACTACTCCCAACAGAGTCACTTCAATCAATTGATTCAGGCGTTAGCCGGCCCTTTTGCGCCTCCCCCCTTCAGATCAGACCAGCCAGGCTATTTATTCCCCAAATTGCGTTTTCGGCCTGTTTTCCAGAAAACAGGCCGAAAACGCAATTTTATGCTGCGGCCGGAGGCAATCTGGTTCAATGTCATTTTCCGGGAACGCGTAGATTGGCAGGTAAACATCTGTGTCTCTTTCAAAAGGAAAAGGCTGTCCAGTTTTAGGCTCTTCCGCGGTAAGCAGGCCATGTCCTGGCATGCGTGTCAACATCCCCCTTCGCCCCCTTCAAAGGGGGAGCATCAGAGTGAGTCCTGAGTCCTGAGTTTTGAGTCCTTTCTTTTCATCTTAGGCAATTCAGCATGGATGAAGTAGCAATGCCTGGTTTCGCCGCCGCGCCGCGAGGGCAGGCAGAGACGGCCCATCAGCTGTAAGCACGCGTCTGGGGACCCGTGCCAGCGCGGGAATATCATCTGGCGTTAGAAGGCACGGAAGTAACTTCCGCGCCATAGAGGGGCAGAAGAGGGAGCTATAGAAGGCAGAAGTAATGTGAGGCTGCCGCCTCATGGAAGCTGAAAGCTTCCATCATTGTAGGTCCAAGTTGGAAACCTGAACCAGAGAAAGTGACAAACCAGCAGCAATAAGTAAACCAACAAACAAACAACAATGAACAATCAACACTTCTGCTGGTGGAACCTCTGTTAATTAGCACTTCTGCCCATGGCTGATGTGCGCAGCACGGGCTCGTCTCAGGCTAGCGGATCAGCAACGGTGACGTGCAGAGGCAGACAGAGTAAGTAAGGCAGTTACAGTAAAGGAACCCAAACCAGTCCTGGGGGTGAGCGCCTCTGTTAATACGGTGCCGCACCAGCGGCAAGGCCGGAGGGCCTAGTTTTAACAGCAGTGCTCACCCCCAGGACGGGGCCCCGCGGCCGTGAGCGCTTACCGGTAAAGATGAAACAGTATAGTGAGTGAGGCACCGGAGCAAACGCTAGAGCCAGGGGAACAGCAGACTACGCATTACCACAGCAACTGCAGCAGCAGGCTGCACTTTCCTGCCACAGCAGCAACAGAGCCAGAAACCCGCAACCAGCGCAAGGCCACAAAGCACAGCCAAGTGGAAACAGCAGACCACGCATTGCAGCAGCGGCAGCAGCGGCAAACAATACTACCCACCGCCTCCGCCTGCCTCAGGATAATTTAAAAGATGAGGTAAAAAGGAGAAAACCTGTTTTGGAGCTGTTTTCCGAAAAACAGCCCTAAAACGCACTTACGCTACAGCTTAGACACCCCGCCGGAGACAATAAACTTCATCATCTCGCCACTTGGAATCTCCAGGTAGGTCACGTTTTCACGGGAAACCAGGAAGAGCTCGCCCGAGAAGTTGTAGGAGTGCGGAAAGTAGACCGCCACTTTGTCTGGGAGGTTCACCGCCTCCATAGACATCTGCGTCACGAAGCCCAGTTTATACGTGTCCTGGAACTGCGTCATCTTCACCAGCACCGGCTGGTTGAATTTCTGGTTTTCGCCCACAAAGGCGTCAAACAAATCTTTGAGCGATGAGTAAATCATGCTCACCAGCGGCAGGCGGCTCAGAATGCGCTCAGTGAGTACCAGAAACGGCCTGACCAGAAACGAGGAGCCTATGAACCCCACCACCGTGGTCAGCATGATGATCAGAAGCAGCCCCAACCCCGGGTAGTCTAAATAGAACAGCTCATCTAGCCAGTCTACCGTGGCCACAATAATGTAGACGGTGAGGCTGATGGGCGCCATAATCAGAAAACCATTCAGGAAATAGCGTAGAATGCGTTTCATAGACAAGAAGATAGAAAAAAAGCCCCAAGGGGTGGGGCTTTAAAATACTGATTAATCTCTATATAGGTTATTTCTTTTATACTTCAGCGGGCTGACTGGCCTGAATGGCGTCTGCCACTTCCTGCATGAGCCACATAGGCGTTGACGTCGCGCCGCAGATACCCACAGAGGTTACGCCGTCAAACCAACTCCTATCCAGCTCGGCGGCATTCTCCACAAAGTAACTGTTCGGGTTTACCCGCTGGCACACGGCGTAGAGCGCCTTGCCGTTAGAGCTTTTCTTGCCGCTCACAAACACCACCACGTCATGCTGCTGGGCAAATTTCTCCAGCTGCGGCTCGCGGTTAGAGACCTGGCGGCAGATACTGTCATTGGCGTCCAGTTCCTCCACTTCGGCGCCCGCCGCTTTGGCCGCGGCTACGCGTTGCTCAATGAGCTCCTTCATTTTGTAGAAGCCTTTGGTACTTTTGGTGGTCTGGCTGAAGAGCGTGATGGGCCGGGTGTAATCCAGCTGGTCCAGGTCTTCCTCGGTGGTGATGACAATAGCGTCATTCCCGGTTTGGCCGGCTAAGCCAATTACCTCAGCGTGGCCTTGCTGCCCGTAGATGACCACCTGACCGTCAATGGCTTTGGTGGAATCATAGGCGTGTTTCACGCGGTTCTGCAGTTTGAGCACCACGGGGCAAGACGCGTCAATCAGCTCCAGGTTGTTTTTAAGGGCAGTTTGGTAGGTTTCCGGCGGTTCACCGTGCGCCCTGATCAAGACCTTGCAGTCATGCAGCTCCTGCAGTTGGGCGCGGTCAATGATGCGCAGGCCTTTGTTGTAGAGCCGCTGCACCTCCATGCTGTTGTGCACAATATCGCCCAGGCAGTAGAGCTCAGAGACTTCCTCCAACTCGTCTTCGGCCATCTGAATGGCGAACTCTACCCCAAAACAGTAGCCCGAATTCTGGTCTATGGTTACGTTCATACCTCGTGTCAAGTATCAAGATGTGCGAGCAAGACAGGCAATCAATGGGTTGCCCCTGTCTTTTACTCTAATCCAGAACAAACCGTTTACCCGGCAAGTTCTTTTTGCAGCAACGCTGAATGCACTAAATCCAGTACAAAGTCTACCTGTTCGTCAATGGTCATGTGCGAGGTGTCCAGCAGGTGGGCATCTTCGGCGCGCCTAAGCGGGCTTTCCTCCCGGGTAGAGTCAATGTGGTCGCGTTTCTGCAGATTCTCCACAATCTCATCAAACGGCACCAGCTGGCCTTTCTCCAGCAGCTCCTCCTGCCGGCGGCGAGCGCGTATGTCTACCTCGGCGGTCATGAAGACTTTCACCTCGGCGTCTGGGAACACGGCGGTGCCAATGTCGCGGCCGTCCATGACCACGCCGCGGCGCTTGCCCATTTTCTTCTGCTCAGAAACCATGGCGTGGCGCACGGGGGCCAGCACGCTCACCTCGCTCACCTTCTCAGAGATATACATCTTCCTGATTTCGTCCTCTACATTGAGGCCGTTCAGGAACACCTCGTTGCGGCCGTTCTTGGAGTTACGCTGAAAGGAAACCTCAATGTTGTTCAAGGCCTCCTGCACCTTTTTGGGGTTGGTGAGGTCAATGAAATGCTCCAGAAAATAGAGGGTCACCGCGCGGTACATGGCACCGGTATCAATGTAGGCGTAGCCCAGTTCCTGTGCCACTTGCTTGGCGGTAGTGCTTTTGCCGCACGAAGAGTACCCGTCAAGGGCTACCACAATCTTCTTCATACCAGTACTTACAGATTAGCAATCTTTGGTGGGGCAGGGAATTCCCTTCCCTGAGCGCATTTTGCGCTGGTAGCTTTTGGTCTTCTTACTCAATGATGTGGATTTACTGGTACATGCCGGAGCCGCAGCCCCCAGCAAGAGGCACCACACCAACCCAAGGGAAAAATACTTTCTCAAAACCATTAACTTTGGCTGCAAAGATACACGTAATCTACCGGAACCGCTACGGGTTTTTACTGACCCGCCTGTTTTCGGCTTATTTTTCACAGGAGCTTGCTTAAATTTAGATTTTGCCAGCGAAAAATGACAGAGTAAGGTTCTGCCGAAGCATTTTTTGAGCAGCGTAGCAGCGCTACGGTGAGAGAAAAATGCGAAAGCAGGTTCTTGCTATGCCATTTTGCAGCGTAAAAGATAAATTTAAACATGCTCTATAACTCATCAGAAACGTACCACCATGGCCCAACCAAGATTCTTCAAAGTGAGCGGCAATATCATAGATGTCCTGAACCGGGAAATCTACCCAGGCACCCTTGAAATAGCAGACGGTCACATCAGCCGCATCTTGCGGGAACCTGTGGCCGAAACACAGTATCTCCTGCCCGGGTTCATTGATGCGCACGTGCACGTAGAAAGTTCTATGCTGGTGCCGTCTGAGTTTGCGCGGTTGGCCGTGACGCACGGTACCGTGGCTACCGTCTCTGACCCGCATGAGATTGGCAACGTGCTGGGGCTGAAAGGCGTGGAGTACATGCTGGAAAACGGGAAGAAAGTGCCGTTCAAATTCTACTTTGGGGCACCGTCTTGCGTGCCGGCCACGCCCTTTGAGACGGCGGGCGCCGAAATCACCCCTGAGGACATTGAGGAGCTTTTCCTTCGGCCGGAGGTCAAGTATCTGGCGGAGATGATGAACTGGCCCGGCGTGCTGAACCAGGACGAGCTGGTGATGCGCAAAATCACGCTGGCCCAGAAGTTTGACAAGCAGATTGACGGCCACGCCCCCGGCCTTATGGGAGAACAAGCCCATGCCTACGCCGCCGCCGGCATGACCACCGACCACGAGTGCTTCACCGCCTCTGAGGCCCGCGACAAGCTGGCCGCCGGTATGAAAATCCTGATACGCGAAGGCAGCGCCGCCAAAAATTTTGAGGCCTTGATTGAATTGCTCAGCGAGTTCCCTGACAAAATCATGTTCTGCTCAGATGACAAGCACCCGGACAACCTGGTAGAGAGCCACATCAACGAACTGGTGAAGCGGGCGCTGGCCAAAGGGCATGATTTGTTCCACGTGCTACAGGCCGCCTGCGTGAACCCGGTGCAGCATTATAAACTGGAAGTGGGCCTCTTGCAGGAAAAAGACCCGGCAGATTTCATTGTAATAGACAACCTGGAACAGTTCAACGTGCTTCAAACCTACATCAACGGCCAACTGGTGGCTGAAGACGGGAAAAGCAAAATTGAATTCACGCCCAGCGAGATTGTCAATAATTTTCATGCGCAGCGGAAAACGGTAGAACAGTTCCACTTGGCGGCGCCCCAAGGCTTGGCCAAACTGCGGGTCATTGAGCCGTATGACGTGCAACTGATTACCGGTATGCTGCTGCTAGATGCGAAAGTGGAAAACGGAAACGTGGTGAGTGACGTGGCGCAAGACGTTCTCAAAATGGCCGTGGTGAACCGCTACCAGAACACCGAGCCCGCTATTGCCTTCATCAAGAACTTCGGGTTGCAGCGCGGGGCCATTGCCTCTAGCGTGGGGCATGACTCGCACAACATTATTGCCGTGGGCTGTGATGACGAGAGCCTCTGCCGCGCCGTCAACCTCTTAATTGATGCCCAGGGCGGGATTTCGGCCGTGGCCGATGACCGGGAAGAAGTGTTGCCCCTGCCCGTGGCCGGCATCATGTCTGCCGAGGACGGCTACTGGGTGGCCGAACAATATGCCCAACTGGACAAAGCCGCCAAGGAACTGGGCAGCACGCTCACCTCGCCGTTCATGACGCTCTCGTTCATGGCCCTGCTGGTGATTCCGGCGCTCAAGCTCTCTGACAAAGGCCTGTTTGACGGGCAGCATTTCCAGTTTATAGACGTGCTGGTGGGCAATGAGTGAAGGATTGGTTGAGGGAATAGTTTTGGGCTGATTTAGGAAAAACAGCTCATAAACGGCTTTTGCTGAACTTGACCGCTAGGTACCGCAACCGAAAATCTTTTGAGGCAGATGAAATAGCTGCAGCAGCTACCATGGCGTTACAGGGCAATGCCGCTACATTTCTGTTTTCGGCCTGTTTTTCGCAAAACAGGTCAATAACGCAAAGGCGGATTTTCAGCACAAAGGGAAAATGCAGTTTAGGCTACATTAGCAGAAGCTGTTGGCGCAGACACTCGCAGGTCTGGGAGACACTGCGAGGTCTTTAGAGGTGCCAAACTGGTCAACATAGCTGTACTTGAATTTTTTGAATCAAAACTAATTTCTGTTTTGGAGCTGTTTTGCGCAAAACAGCTCCAAAACGTAACGGCGGTGTTCCTTCTCCCTCAGGGAAAAGGTTAGGATGAGGGCACAGACGCTTCAGGCACAGACGCTCGCAGGTCCTCCGGACGCTACGAGGTCAGAAATGGGTTTTATAAAATTAGCGACCAGCCAGATCTCCCTATGCCCACTTCTTTGCGCTGGCGCGAGGCCACAGTCTCGTGCCTTGGAATGAGACTTGTCTCCAGACTCGCGGGGGATGGTGCCAAGGTGTCAGGGGAAAGTGTCTTGAACAGGTCACTAGGTCTATCTCTCCTTGTCCCATTTAAAGATCTGAAATGCGTTGTTTGCTGCTAGGCAGCAAGGGTAGTCTGGAGACTACCCGCCACTGGTAGGCACGCGTCTGGAGACGCGCGCCAGCGCAACATCAGGGCGCGTTGCCAACCGGCTTTATTCCGCTGGCGGGGAACTTCCTTCCTTCCACCTAAATCCTGTTTTTGGCCTGTTTTTCGCAAAACAGGCCAAAAACAGAAACCTTTCCTTTTTCTTCAGGAGCAACTATTATTTCTGTAACTAGTAAGCAAAGAAGGCTGGCGGGACTCTTCACCATGGCCTTCTGGGTCTAACGCTCAATTCGCCGGGTGTTTGGCCATTTCTGCTTTCCTGGTACGCTTAACCCTTTCCAACTTGGTAACAGAACTCCTCATTTTTTTGATTGGCGTGGCCGTGAGCGCGTTTGGCGTGCTCATTGGGTTTGGGGGCGGGGTGTTCATGGTGCCTATTCTCATCATTTTCTTTCAGTTTCCCATTGAACTGGCCATTGGCAGCGCCATGTGTGCGCTGCTCCCAGCCTCAGTGATCTCAACGGCCTTCAACTTTAGGGAGAAAAGCATTGATTACGTGGTGGCGTCTCTGCTGCAACCCACCTCTATGCTGGGCACTGTGATAGGGGCGTTTCTGGTGGCGTACATGCCGGTGCTGCAGATGCAGTTTCTGTTTGCGTTGTTTGTGACGGTCACGGGCGTCTACATGCTGGCCACCTACAAGAAAAAGCAAAAAAAGAAGAAAGGCATGCTATACCGCATCAACCGCATGCCCACCTCTTTTATCAGGAAAAACCACAGCCGGCACACCGCCTACCGCCTGAATGGGAGCCTGCTGGCTTTTCTGGGTTTGTGCACCGGCACGCTGGCGGGCCTGTTTGGCGTGGGCGGCGGGTTTCTGCAGACGCCCCTCATGATCAAAGCCTTCAAAATACCTTCGCAGATTGCCATCTCCACCTCACTTTTCATCCTGATCATCACCAGCCTGACGGGCATTTCCTCGCATTATTGGCTGGGGCACATTGACTGGACCCGGAGCCTGCCCCTCATGCTGGCGTTTGCCGTTGGGGCGCTGCTGGGGAAAGGGCTCCTGAAGAAACGAGCCTCTTCCCAGCAGTCATCTGAACGCTTAATTGGGGTTGGGCTTCTGCTGGCGGGCATGAGCGTGGTGGCGCACATTTTCATCAAATATGACTTCTAGCGCGGGCCCCGCGTAATGCACAGGGGGGGGTTTGGGGGGGGGTTTTTTTAAAAAAACCCCAAAACACCCCCCAGGGTGGGGGGGGGCCAATAGGAGGCTAAAACGGGGCGTATTGTTGAAAACGTAGAACAAAATTTAGTGAGGGGACGGG